>NZ_JAYMRY010000002.1:0-420138 GCF_038900695.1 Paraburkholderia sp. JHI2823
ACCCCGAACCACCCAAGGCCGCTCCACCCCGATGAAGTCCCCCACCGGCCGCAAACCTCGTCCCCGTCTCGTCGCGCGCTTCGTGGCGATCTCGTGGCGCGACCTGGCCGTCACGTTCGGCCCCATCCTGCTCGTGAGCGCGGCGGCCATCTGGCTCGCGGTGCGCCTCATCCAGCCCGCGCCGCCCAACACGCTCACCATGAGCGCCGGCCCCAAGGGCAGCACCTACTGGAACGCCGCCCAGAAGTACAAGGAAATCCTCGCGCGCAACAAGATCGCGCTGACCGTGCTCGAATCGGAAGGCTCGCTGCAGAACCTGCGTCGCGTGGCCGATCCGGACGCTCACGTCGACGTTGCGTTCGTGCAGGACGGCCTCGCGAGCAAGGTGCCCGACGGTCTCGTCTCGCTCGGCAGCGTGGCCTACGTGCCGCTCGTCGTGTTCTACCACGGCCCCGTCGCCACGCGGCTCTCGCAGTTCGCGGGCCAGCGGCTCGCCATCGGCGCGGAAGGCAGCGGCACGCGCGAGCTGGCGCTCACCCTGCTCAAGGCGAACGGCATCGAGCCGGGCGGCTCGACGAAGCTCCTGCCGCTCTCCGGCGAGGACGCCGCGCGCGCGCTCGTGGAAGGCAAGACCGACGTGGCCTTTCTCGCGGG
The DNA here is from genome assembly GCF_038900695.1 of Paraburkholderia sp. JHI2823. NCBI lineage: Bacteria > Pseudomonadati > Pseudomonadota > Betaproteobacteria > Burkholderiales > Burkholderiaceae > Paraburkholderia > Paraburkholderia sp. JHI2823. The sequence continues at coordinate 655 of NZ_JAYMRY010000002.1, forward strand.
CGACTCCGCGCAGCCGCCGGTCATGGGCCGCCTCATGCGCACGCCTGGCGTGCGCTTTTTCGACTTCACGCAGGCCGACGCCTACGCGCGCCGCTTCCCCTACCTCACGGCCATCACGATTCCGATGGGCGCGTTCGACTTCGGCCGCAATCTGCCTCCCGAGCCGCTGCAGTTCATCGCGCCCACGGCCGAGCTGGTGGCGCGCGACTCGCTGCATCCGGCGCTCTCGGACCTCCTTATCGAAGCGGCCAAGGAAGTACACGGCCGTTCGACGCTGCTGCAGCGCGCGGGCGAGTTCCCTTCGCCGCGCGCCCAGGACTTCCCGATTAGCGCCGACGCCGCGCGCTATTACAAGTCGGGCAAGAGCTTCCTGTACCGCGTGCTGCCGTTCTGGGTCGCGAGCCTAGCCGACCGGCTCGTCGTGTTGCTGGTGCCGATCATCGTCGTGCTGATTCCCGGCATGCGGATCGTGCCGTCGCTCTACGCCTGGCGGGTAAAATCGCGGATCTACCGCTGGTACGGCTCGCTCATCGCGCTCGAGCGCGCGGCCATGGCCGACATCTCGCCAGCCGAGCGGCAAGCGCTGCTGCGCCGGCTCGACTCCATCGAAGAGTCGGTGAACGGCATGAAAATGCCACTCGCTTACGCCGAGCAGTTCTACGTCCTGCGCGAGCACATCGGCTTCGTGCGCGCGCGGCTCGCGGAGGCGCGCGATACGCGGGCCGCCGATCGCGCCGAAAGCGAAGGGGCGCAGGAAGGCGAAAGCCAGGAAGCGGACACAGCAGGCAACGAGGCGAGCCATGCAGAAGAAAGCGGCGGCAACGACACAGGCGAGCGCACGCACTAGCGCCGCCGCACGCATTTTGAACCGGTTGCATACAACAATGGGCCACGCGCACCACGGCCCGGACATAGCGCTAGAGCGGAGGAACAGCATGATCAACGGCATCGACGCCAACCAGCCAACCTGGTTCTACGACTTCGTATCGCCGTTTTCGTATTTGTTGCTGGAGCAGCACGACAAGTGGCCCGGCTTCGACTTCGTGCCGACGCCGGTATTGCTCTCCGAGCTGTACCGCCACTGGGGCCAGCCGCTCAGCTCTGCGATCCCGGCCAAACGCGTCTTCACCTACCGGCACGCGCTCTTTCGCGCCGAGCAGCTCGGCATTCCGTTCAAGATGCCGCCCGCGCACCCGTTCGACTCGATCAAGCCGATGCTGCTCGCCATCGCGGCCGGAGGCGACCTCGCCTGCGTGCGCGAGATCTTCCGCTTCATCTGGCGCGAGGGGCGCGACCCGTCGACCGAAGAGGGCTTCGAGCAGCTTTGCGAGCGCGTGGGCATCGCGCACGGCGAGTCGCTGATCGAAGAAGAAGCCGTGCGCGCGCAGTTGCGCCGCAACACCAATGACGCGATCGCGATGGGCGTGTTCGGCGTGCCGACGTTCTGGATGAACAAGCAGCTCTTCTGGGGCGAGGACGCGTTGCCGATGGTGCTCTACTGCGCGCGCTCGCCGAACTGGCTCGATTCCCGCGAAGTCAGGCGCATCACGTCGTTGCCTTCGGGACTCGCCAAGCGCGCAGCAGAGTAACGGAGTGACGGGCAGCGCGCCCGTCTGATTCCCGGCATGCCGCGCGCCCTATGGCGGCGGCACGCGAGCCGGCTTATGGTTATGGGGTGAATCCGTGCGCGCTTTCGTGTCGATGCGCGCACGCGTCTTTGCCCGCCACGCCCCATGGACGACGATACCGCCCTCTCCCTCGACATCTGGCTGGTGCGCGTGCTGCGCACGCTGCTGGTGGAGCGCAGCGTCACGCAAGCCGCGTTGCGCCTGAACCAGACGCAGCCCGCCATCAGCACGGCGCTGCGCCGGCTGCGCGAGATCCTGGGCGACCCGATACTCGTGCGCGGCAAAGCCGGCATGGTGCCGACCGAGTACGGCGAGTCGCTGCTGCAACACGCGCAGCGCGTGCTGCGCGATGTCGAGTTCGTGGCTACGCCGCACGGCGATTTCGACCCAGCGCGCTCGAAGCGCACCTTTCGCCTCGCCGCCCCCGACTATCTCAACGACTTCTTCATGCCGACGCTCATCGCGCGCTTTCGCGAGACGGCGCCCGCGGCGCGGCTGGAAATTCTCTCGCTCTCGCCAACGCTCGATCACCACGTCGCCCTGGACGCAGGCGAGCTCGACATCGTGATCGGCAACTGGCCGAAGCCCGAAGCGCGTTTCGCGCGCAGCGACCTGTTCTCGGACAAGGTGGTCTGCATGATGCGCGCGGATCATCCGCTCGCGCGCCGCGAGCTCACGCGCGAGGCCTATCTCGCCGCACCGCATCTCGCGCCCACGCCGTACACGGGCGCGCACGCGAGCGCGATCGATCTGGGCTTCGCGAAGGCAAAAGCCGAGCGGCGCATCGTCGCGACGCTGCCCTACTTCGGGCTCGTACCGCAGGTGCTGATGCAGTCGGATCTGATCTTCACGACGACGCGGCGCTTCGCGCAGCATTACGCGAAGCTGCTGCCCATTGCCGTGGTCGATACGCCGTTCGCGTTCCCGCGCATTCGCTGCTACCAGATGTGGCATCTGCAGCCGGACAGGCCCAGCGACGTGGGATGGCTGCGGGCGTTGATCGATGAAGTGTCGCAGACGTTGACGGCCGAGCGCGACGGGAAGCGCCCGGGAGCGAACAGGGCCGCGCGCGCGGCTGGCGACGAGGCGCCTCATTGAAACACGCGCCCGTCTCGCTTCTCGTCCTGCCGCGTTTTTTATCGGCTCGCGCCGTGATGACTTGTTGAGATCGTCCCCCGCCCGGCGACGACCCGGTTCATGTCGTCGATCGAGACCGGTCTCGCGGGCTTCTTCACGATGCCTTTGAGCGACGCAAGCGAGCGCGTGGCCGGAAAGATCTCATAGCGCCCCGTCGCCTCATTGAAACTGAACTCGATCCGGTCTCCCGCCTGGAGGCCAAGCTGGTCGCGCACGTCTACCGGGATCGTGACCTGGCCCTTCGAAGTGATCGTTGCTGCTGTCATAAAGGCACCTCCGAGACGCCTTTACTCTAAGGTAAGGCAAACGGAAATGCCAAGGCAACCGTCGACGCACCACGCCGCCAACGAGACGCGATATCGGCAAGCGTTAGTCGCCGCAATCAGTTGCGGCGACGGCTTGCAGGCGCGGGGTAACACGGCCGCGCATGCCTGTCTCAGCCTCCCTCGAGCGCAACCGTTTTCACAGCGGCCGGACGCTGCGCCACCCGCATCTGCATGAGCTGCGCGGCCACGGCCACCGCGATCGATGAAGGCGCCTTGTCGACGATGCCCGCCACGCCGATCGGACAGGTCATCTCGCCAAGCTGCTCCGCGGCGATGCCACGATCAAGAAGCCGCCGCTCGAACTTCACGCGCTTCGTTTTCGAGCCGATCAGCCCGAACCATGCGAAATCGCGCCGGCGCATGATGTGCTCGGTCAACTCGAAATCGAGCGCGTGATTGTGCGTCATCACGAGGAAATACGCGCCCGCCGGCGCCTCGTCGACGATCGCGGCCGGCGTGTCCGTGGCCTCGATCTGGACGTTGGCGGGCACTTCGTCGGGGAACAGTTCGTCGCGCTCGTCCACCCACTGCACGACGCACGGCAGCATGCCGAGCAGCGTGACGAGCGCGTGGCCCACGTGTCCCGCGCCGAACAGCACGATATGCATGGGCCCGTAGTGCGGCACGGGCGTGCTGCGGCGGCCGATGACCACACGGCCGGTTTCATCGACGCGCACACAATGTTCAGGATGACGATTCATGGTTCGAAACTCCGCGCCTCACGCCGCACCGCGCGCCATGGCCCGCACCGCGCGCACGGCCTTGAGGATCTCCTCGGCGGTGGCGGGCGCATTCATCGGCGGGTTGAACCGGTAGTCGGCCACGCTCGCCACGGCGTCGCGAATTGCGAAAAACACCGAGAACGGCAGCAGGAGCGGTGGCTCGCCCACGGCCTTCGAGCGATGAATGCTGTCTTCCGCATTGCGGTTCTTGAAGAGCTTCACGTTGAATTCGGCGGGCGTGTCGTTCACGGTCGGGATCTTGTAGGTGGAGGGCGCGTGCGTCATCAGCTTGCCGTCCGCCTTCCACCAGAGTTCTTCCGTGGTGAGCCAGCCCATGCCCTGAATGAAGCCGCCTTCCACCTGGCCCACGTCGAGCGCGGGGTTCAGCGAAGCGCCCACGTCGTGCAGGGCGTCGGCGCGCAGCACGCGCATTTCGCCGGTGAGCGTGTCGATCACGACCTCGGAAACCGCCGCGCCATACGAGTAGTAGTAGAACGGCCTCCCGCGCAGCGCCGCCTGATCCCAGTACAGCTTGGGCGTGGCGTAGAAGCCGTCCGACCAGAGCTGCACGCGCGCGAGATACGCCTTCGAAACCAGCGTTTCGAACGGCACGATCTCCTCGCCCACGATCACGCAGTCGTTCGCGAACTGCACGTCGGCGGCATTGACTTCGCCCTTGCCCCACGTGGTCGCCGCGAGCGCGGCGAGGCGCTCGCGCAGCTGGCGCGCGGCGTCCTGCGCGGCCTTGCCGTTCAGGTCGCTGCCCGTCGAGGCCGCCGTGGCCGACGTGTTGGCGACCTTGCTCGTATCGGTGGCGGTGACGCGCACGCGGTCGAACTCGATGCCGAGCTCGTGCGCCACGACCTGCGCGACCTTCGTGTTGAGGCCCTGGCCCATCTCGGTGCCGCCATGGTTCACGAGCACCGAGCCGTCGGTGTAGATGTGAACGAGCGCGCCCGCCTGGTTGAAATGCGTGACGTTGAACGCAATGCCGAACTTGACCGGCGTGAGCGCGATGCCCTTCTTGAGCACCTCGCTGTTCGCGTTGAACTCGCGGATCGCCGCACGCCTTGCGCGGTAGCCGCTCGTTTCGACGAGCTCGTCGATCAGCTCGTGAATGACGTTGTCCTCGATGACCTGGCCATAGGGCGTCTCGTTGTTGTGCGTCTTGCCGTAGAGGTTGCGGCGGCGCACGTCGAGCGAGTCGAGGCCGAGCGAGCGCGCCACGTCGTCCATGATGTATTCGATCGCGAACGCGCCCTGTGGGCCGCCAAAGCCGCGAAACGCCGTATTCGACTGCGTGTTGGTCTTGCCGCAGAAACCGGAAATCGATACGTCGGGCAACCAGTAGGCGTTGTCGAAGTGGCAGACGGCGCGCGTCATCACCGGGCCGGAAAGATCCGCGGAAAAGCCGCAGCGCGAAGTCATGTCGACCGACACGCCTTCGATCGTGCCCGCGTCGTCGTAGCCCACTTCGTAGGTGTAATGGAAGTCGTGGCGCTTGCCCGTCACCATCATGTCGTCGTCGCGGTCGGGACGCAGTTTCACGGGGCACAGCAGCTTCCATGCGGCGAGCGCGGCGCAGCAGGCGAAGAGGCCCGACTGCGATTCCTTGCCGCCAAAACCGCCGCCCATGCGGCGGCATTCCACGAGCACGTTGTGCGAGGCGACGCCCAGCACGTGCGCGACGAGGTGCTGCATTTCGCTCGGATGCTGCGTGGAGCACCACACGTGCATGCCGTCGTCGTCCTTCGGCACCGCGTACGCGATCTGCCCTTCGAGATAGAACTGCTCCTGGCCGCCGAGCAGCATCTCGCCCTCGTGGCGATGCGCGGCGCGCGCGGCACGCGCGGACGCCTCGCCGCGCGCGAGCTTCATCGGCGGCAGCACGGATTGTCCGGCGGCGCGCGCCTGCTGCGCCGTGAGCACCGCGGGCAGTTCCTCGTAGCGCACCTCGGCGCGGCGCGCAGCGAGGCGCGCCGTGTCGTGCGAAGCCGCCACCACGATGAACATCGGCTGGCCGACGTACTGCACGACGCCATCGGCGAGAACCGGATCGTCGTGGATGATCGGGCCGCAATCGTTCACGCCGGGAATGTCCCCGGCCGTGAGCACGGCCACCACGCCCGGCGTCGCACGCACTTTCGCGAGATCCATCGAGACGATGCGCGCATGAGCCTTCTGCGAGAGGCCGAGCGCGGCGTGCAGCGTGCCTGCCACGAGCGGAATGTCGTCGGTGTACGTGGCGCGCCCGCTCACGTGCAGATGGGCGGATTCGTGCGGACGCGAGACGTGCACCTGCGTGAACGACTCGACGGGGTCGTGCGCTTTCAGTTCGTCCAGGAACGGTTCGGCTTGCTGGTTCATTGTTTCGTTCTCCGAATATCTCAGGCCGGTTCCGCTGTCACGTTGCGCACATTGAGCGCCTGCGGCGCGAGCGGATCGTGCGCACGCGTTTCGAGCCAGAAGCGGTACAGCGTGTTCTTCGCGGCTTCGAGGCGGTACTCGCTCGTCGCGCGCATGTCGGAAAGCGGCGCGTAGTCGTCGCCTAGCGCGATCATCGCGGCCTGTACCGTCGCCTCGTGCCATTGCGCGCCGGCGAGCACGGCCTCCGCGTGGCTCGCGCGCTTCGGCGTCGCGGCCATGCCGCCGAACGCGATGCGCGGCTCGCGGATCACGTCGCCATCGGCGATCCAGGCGAATGCGGCGCACACGGCCGAGATGTCCGAATCGAAGCGCTTCGAAATCTTGTAGGTGCGAAACCGCAGGTTCGCGCGCGCGCCGGTGCGCGTGGGCACCTTCAGCGCGAGCACGAATTCGTGCTCCGCCATGTCCTTCTTCTGGTACGCCTGATAGAGGTCTTCGAGCGGCATTTCGCGCTCGATCTCGCCGCCGCGCAGCACCACGCGCGCACCGAGCGCAATGAGGCCAGGCATCGAGTCGCCGATGGGCGAGCCGTTCGCCACGTTGCCGCCGATCGTGCCCGCGTTGCGGATCGGCAGCGAGGCGAAGCGCAGCCACATCTCCTCGAGTTCGGGGTAATGCTTCGCCAGCTCGGCATAGCCGCGCTCGACCGTCACGCCCGCGCCGATCTCGATCCACGCGTCGCTCACCTTGACGTCGCGCATCGCATCGATCTGGCCCACATAGACGACGTCGCCCAGCTCCCGCATCTGCTTCGTGACCCACAGGCCGATGTCGGTGCTGCCCGCGAGAATGCGCGTGGTCGGGCGCTCGGCCTTGATCGCGGCGAGCGCCTCGACGGTGCGCGGCGCATCGTAGCGCTGGCCGCGGTGCTCGTAGTGGAACGTGTCCTTGCGTTCGAGCGTGGCGAGCGTCTGCGCGAGCGCCTTCACGTCGACGGGCTGTTTTGGCGCATCCATCTGGAACATCCGCTCGGCGGCGTCGAGGATCGGCCGGTAGCCGGTGCAGCGGCACAGGTTGCCCGTGAGCGCGTTGGCGATCTCTTCGCGCGTAGGCGCGCTGCACGCGCCCTTGCCCGCGCAGCCGCCCTTGCCGGCCTGGCCGCCGTGCTCGTGGCCATGCTTCTCGTAGAGCGCCCACATCGACATCACGAAGCCCGGCGTGCAAAAACCGCATTGCGAGCCGTGGCAGTCGACCATGGCCTGCTGCACGGGATGCAGCGAGCCGTCGGGCTGGCGCAGGTCTTCGACGGTGAAGAGCGCCTTGCCGTCGAGCGTCGGCAGGAACTGGATGCAGGCGTTGACGGCCTTGAAGCTCACGCCGCCCGCTTCGTCGCGTTCGCCCACCACGACGGTGCAGGCGCCGCAATCGCCTTCGGCGCAGCCTTCCTTGGTGCCGGTGCAGCGCGCGTCTTCGCGCAGATATTGAAGAACGGTGCGCGTGACGCCCGCGTCGCTGACTTCGCGGATCGCGTTGCGGTGATAGAAGCGGATCGGCTGGTTCATGGGTTCTGGCTCGTCGTTGGCTGCGGCTCGCAAAAGGCGTGTGCCGCTCGAGTGGACGCTTCGAAAACTATCACTGCCAATATTGGCAACCCATAGCTACGCGAGCATGGGGGATATATCGCTGGATCGATAAATCCGCGCGCTGTGATGATGCCGCACTTATGTTGGGATGGCTCGATTGCGCGGTTTTCCGGTGGATGTGCGAATAACGGACACGGTCGATTGACGTCGCCTTCCGCACGAACGGTCGGACACAGAGACAGAATCTGCACGAATTGCGGCCAACGTCCCGTGATATCGCGGCATCTTCGAAGGGTAGCGTCCGCCAGGCAGCACACTGGCTCAGCGCGAAACAAGCGCGCTCCGCGTACCCGCACCGCTTGTCCATTTCTGCACGAGAACCGGTTCCATGGGACAATCCCGCCTTTCCCGCCGTTAGCTATCCGCATTTTCCCCATGTCTGCCGATTTGGCGCCCCCGCGCAACGCCGCATCGACGACCCTGCAGATCATCCCGGTCGTCTTTTTCACCTTCCTCTGCTACCTGACGATCGGCATCCCCCTCGCCGTCCTGCCGGGCTTCGTGCACAACGATCTCGGTTTCAGCACCGTGGTGGCGGGCGCGGCGATCAGCGTGCAGTACATCGCCACGCTCTGCTCGCGCGCGCTCGCGGGCCGCTCGGCGGATACGCTCGGTCCCAAGAAAACCGTGACGATCGGCCTGACGATCTGCGGCGCGAGCGGCGTGCTGCTGCTGCTCGGCACGCTCGTCGATCACTGGCCCGGCCTCGCGCTCGCACTGCTCGTCGTGAGCCGCCTGCTGCTCGGGTGCGGCGAGAGCCTGTGCGGCACGGGCGCGATTCTCTGGGGCATCGGCCGCGTGGGGACCGCGCACAACGCGAAGGTCATCTCGTGGAACGGCATCGCCACGTACGGCGCGCTCGCGATCGGTGCGCCGCTCGGCGTGGAGATGGGGCGTTTCCTCGGCTACTGGGCACTCGGCGTTTCGGTCATCGCGCTGGCCGCGCTCGGCTTCTGGCTCGCGCGCCCGATCGCGCCGGTGCCGCTCGTACACGGCGAGCGCATGTCGTACCGCAGCGTGTTCACGCGCGTGCTGCCGCACGGCATTGGCCTCGCGCTCGGCTCGGCGGGCTTCGGCTCCATCGCCACCTTCGTCACGCTGTTCTACGCGGCGCGCCACTGGCCCAACGCGGCGTTCACGCTCACGGTGTTCGGCCTGATGTTCATCGGCGCGCGCCTCCTGTTCGCGAACACGATCAAACGCTTCGGCGGTTTCCGCGTCGCCATCGCCTCGTTCTCGTTCGAGTGCGCAGGCTTGCTGCTGCTCTGGCTCGCGCCCACGCCGCAAATCGCGCTCGCGGGCGCGGCGCTCACCGGCTTCGGCTTCGCGCTCGTGTTTCCGGCGCTCGGCGTCGAGGCGGTCGGACTCGTGCCGCCCGCGAGCCGCGGCGCGGCGCTCTCGGCCTACTCGGTGTTCCTCGATCTCTCGCTCGGCATCACCGGACCGCTCGCGGGCTATGTCGCGAATCTGTTCGGGTATGGCTCGGTTTTTCTCTTCGCCGCGATCGCGGCAGCGTCCGCCGTGGCGCTTTCGGTTTCGCTCCATCGCAAGAGCCTGCGCGCGCGAAGCGCAGGCACCGCGCAAAGCACGGCCGCATCCACCGCCCAACAGGGCGAATAAAGCAACCGCGTGCAGCAGGGGCGGCTCACGGCTGCCGGGATACGCCTTCGTTCTCTTGAAAGCGCTATCAAAGAACGGACGGGAATGCATATTAAATAACATTCAAGCCATTGCCATGTCATGCACAATCATTCTTTTGCATGACATGGAAATTCACGCGCGCTGATTGCCGGCTTGCAAATCAGGTCTAATTCGCAAAGTGCAATTGGCTCACCATCCCATGAAATTTACTGCATACTCGTTGCGATTCGCACGTGCGCGCCCCGCAGCAATGTGTTAGAGCTGGCATGAATCGGGCGAACCCGCTATGCGGAATGGCACCCAATTGAATATGCGATACGCAAAATCGCATTTGTCAATCTATTGCGCACCTTGAGGGTTATTGAATCTGACGTTTGCTGGGACAACATTGTAATTCCCACAAACTGCCAATATGATTTTTACTGGATTATCGAGGTTCCGCTTTTGAGGTTCATTGGCTAGTGCGAGGCGCCAGGCCGCCTCCTCACGCACGTCCGCCAGCAGTCGCAGTGCGCACTCAACCGGTCCACGCATTGAGCATACGAGGCTAGACATGAACCAGATACACGCGATGCGCGTCTTCCTGAGGGTTGCGGAAACTGAGAGCTTTCGTCGCGCGGCACAGCAGCTCGACGTCTCCAACGCGCTCGTCACGCGCTCGATCGCCATGCTTGAGGCGCACCTGAACACGCGGCTCATCAACCGCACCACGCGCAATCTCTCGCTGACGGAGGCAGGCCTGCGATATCTGCAAGGGTGCCGTTGCGTGCTCGAAGAACTCGATCATCTCGAGAACAGCGTCGCGCAGACGGAAAGCGAGCCGAGCGGAACCCTGCGCGTGCTCGCCGCCGGCACGCCTTCGCTGGCCGCGCTCACGCCGCTCTTCGGCGGCTACCGGCGCCTTTATCCGCGCGTGAATGTGCGCCTCACGCTCGCCGAAGGGCCTGTGGATCTCGTTGAAGACGGCTTCGACGTGGCCATCGTCGGCGCCACGCCTGCGCGCCACGGCGCGTTCGTCGAACGCGCGCTGGCCACCACGGCGTTCGTGCCGTGCGCGTCGGCCGCGTGGCTCGCGGAACATGGAGAGCCGCGCACGCCCGCGCAACTCGCACAGTGCCCCGCCGTGGCGCTGCCGCCAGAGGAACGCAGTACGACGTGGCAGTTCGCGCGGCCTGGCGAGCGTGCGCAACAGGTCACCCTGCTGCCCGGCTACACCGTCAACAACGTGCTGATGGTGCGGCTCGGTGCGCTGGCCGGCATGGGCGTGGCGATCTTGCCCGCGCCGCTCGTCGCCGACGACCTGGCCGCCGGCACGTTGCGCAGGCTGCTGCCCGACTACGAGACCGACGACCCCGACACGCGCATGTGCATCGTCTATTCGAGCCGCCAGTACGTGCCTGCGAAGACGCGCTCCTTCGTCGACTATGCGCTCGAGCACTTTGATCGTGCGTGTGCCGGAACCGCTGCTGCGAATGGGACGCCATCGTCATTGAAAGCGGAATCGACCGGCGCGCCGATCAGGCCGATGAGCGTCGCGTGAACCTGCAACGCCCGCGCGTCATGCTGGCGCGCGATGCACACGTTCGATATCGATGCACCAGGGCAGCACGCAGCCGCTAGCGAACACGCCGCTCGCGCCGCCACGAAGCATCAGAACGGGGCGCACGCTCGTCGTCGAAGGTGACCGGGCCCTCGGCCGCGCCACACAGTTCGCGAAGCAGCGCGGCTTCCCGCTCGTGCACTTCCACGGGCAGCCATAGCGCGCCTGCCCACGCGAGGTAGCGCGCACGATGCTGGCCGTTGCGGAACGCCACCACGCCTTCGTGCGCGAGGCCGAGCCAGCCGGCCAGCCCCGTCGTGCGGCGTTTGGAGATCGTCACATAGGGCATTTGCGGCACGCGCTCGTTGTCGGGATCGAGAAATTCACGAATGCCTCGCACCTTGCCGCTATGCCAGTCGTCGACGGGCTTGAGGACGTAGTCGGTGTCGTCGCGATCGGCGCAGACGAGCAGCTTGTGCAAATCGACGATCACGACTTCATGGCGCGTGCCATCGGCTGTGAAGACACGTTTGAAACGCACATGGTCGTACGCGTCGTGGGCGGGCAGCGGGACGGTCCAGAAAGGTCCACAAGCCGGAGACGCCGAGGAATCCGGAAAGGATGCGAGAGGGGACATGGACGTCGATTGCATGCAGGGGGCGGGAAAGCAGTTCACAAGTTGAAACCGGCCTAAGCTACGGATGGACCATGAAATTTTTATGACGAATGCAGGGCGCATCGAGGAGATGCCCATGACCATCGAAACCTTCGGCGAACACGTGCGCATCGAAGTCCAGGAACATGTAGCAATTATCGTGCTCGATCGCCCGGCGCGGCGCAATGCCATCGACAGACCCACGGCGAATGCGCTGGCAGCCGCCTTTACGCGCTTCGAAAGCAATTCCGCCTGGCTCGCGGGCGTGCTGTACGGCGCGGGCGGCACCTTCTGCGCGGGCGCGGACCTGACGGCGCTCGCCGACCCCAAGCGCCGCAACGAAATCCGCGAAGACGGCGGCGGCCCAGGGCCGCTAGGCCCCACGCGCATGTCGCTCAGCAAGCCCGTGATTGCGGCGGTGGCGGGCTATGCCGTGGCGGGTGGGCTGGAGCTCGCGTTGCTGTGCGATCTGCGCGTCGTCGAGGAAGACGCGGTGCTCGGTGTGTTCTGCCGGCGCGTGGGCGTGCCGCTCATCGACGGCGGCACCGTGCGCCTGCCGCGGCTGATCGGCCTTTCGCGCGCGCTCGATCTCATCCTCACGGGGCGCGCCGTCGATGCCCAGGAAGCGCTCGCGTTCGGGCTCGCCAATCGCGTGGTCCCCAAAGGCGGCGCGCGCAAGGCGGCCGAGCAGATCGCCGCGCAACTGGCGGCGCTTCCGCAGGCTGCGCTGCTCGCGGACCGCCGCTCCGCGCTCGACCACAGCGAACTGCCCGATATGGCCGAGGCGCTGCGCCGCGAAGGTGCGCACGGCTATCGCGCGGTGCTCGAAGAAGGGCTCGCACACGCGGCACGCTTCGCGGCCGGCGCGGGTCGCCACGGCGAGCCGCTAGACGAGTAAGGCACAGCGAAAAGAACCGGCTTGCCGGACTGATGCGCCAATGGCCAGCGGTCCGCGGCCGATTCTTGAAGGCGCGCGCGAGACGCACTAGATTGAATTGATCCGCGCCGCAGCCCCCGCTCCTGCCGCGATCCCCCAAGACGTCGAGCACGCTCGCGTCCTGGGCCATCCTCCGACGAACCGCCCCGGCGCCCCTTCCCTGATGCCGCATCACGGGAGAGATCTCATGCCGACGGATCGAATCATCCGCTTCGCGGACTTCGAACTCGACGTCGAGCGCTACCAGCTGCGTCGCGAAGGCGTGCAGGTTCGCCTGGAACGCTTGCCCATGGATCTGCTGATCCTGCTTGCCTCGCGCCGTGGCGAGCTGATCTCGCGCGCGGATATCGTCGACCGGCTGTGGGCCGGCAGCCCCTTTCGCGACACCGATAACGGCCTGAACACGGCGATCCGCAAAATCCGCATTGCGCTTGCCGACGACCCCGCCGCTCCGCGCCATCTCATCACGGTCAAAGGCAAGGGCTACCGCTTCGACGGCATCCTGCCCCCGGTCGCCGAGGCGCACGACGCCAGTCTCGCCGCCGCGCACGACGCGCACGCTTCGCGCGAGCGCGAGCACGGCGAGCACCCCGTACGCATGCTGGTGCTGCCGTTCGCCAACCTCACCGACGACGCGAGCCAGGAGAGCCTGTGCTGCGCGCTCGCCGACGAAATTTCGGTCACGCTCGGCGCGCTCAACCCCGAGCGGGTTCTCACGATCGCGCGGACCACGGCGGCGTGCTATCGCGCGACGCAAAAGAGCATCGGCGAAATCGCGCGCGAGCTGGCCCTCGATTACGTGCTCGAAGGCTCGCTCACGCGCGCCGGGCAGCAAACGCGCATTCTCACGCGTCTTATCCGTTGCGCCGACGAAGTGCAGATCTGGAGCCGCGCGCACGAGAGCGCCACGCAGGGCGCGCTGGAGATCCTCAAGGAGGCGGTCGCCGCGCTCGCTGCGGACCTCGCCTCGACGCTTTCCGAGCAGCAGCGCACGCGGCTCGCGCGGCGCCTGCCCGTCGATCCGGCCGCGCACGACGCCTATGTGCGCGGGCGCTTCTTCTGGTATCGGCGCGTGCATTTCGAGGCGGGTTTTTCCGCGCATCACGGTCTGGGCGGCGAAGACTTCGTGCGCAGCCGCGCGTACTTCGAGGCCGCGCTAGAGCGCGACCCGAGTTATGCGCTCGGCTACACAGGTCTTTCGAACTACTACGGATCGACGGTGGTGCACGGTTTCATCGCGCCCGACGATGGCTGGCCGGTCGCGCGCGCACTCGCCGAAAGCGCGCTCGAACTCGACCCGGACCTGCCCGAGGCGCACCATGCGCTCGCGGCCGTACGTTACTTCTACGATTGGGACTGGGTTCAGGCAGAGGCCGGTTTTCGCGAGGCGTTACGGCGCAATCCGAGCTATCCGGAGGCGCATCGGCTGTACGCGCGCATGCTCGTCGCGGCGGGGCGGCGCGCCGAGGGCGACGCCGCGATGGAGCGCGCCGAGCGGATCGATCCGCTGGCGTTCCAGGGGTCGCGCGCGTTCGGCATGGTGATGTCGGGCAGGCACGCCGAAGTGGTCAACGAATATCTCGCGCCGGGGCACATGGAGCATCCGCCGCTCGTCTATCAGCTGCTCGCCACGGCGTTCGAAGTGAAGAAGCTCTATGCGCAGGCCGTGGACGCCACCGTCGAGGCGCTCGAGCACTGCAACCAGCACGCGCGCGCCACGACGATTCGCGCCCGCTGGGAAGCAGGCGGCTATGACGCGGTGCTGCGCTGGTATCTCGAGGATCTGCTCGCTCGACGGCGCTCGCGGTACACGTCGCCGCTGCTCATCGCCGAAGCCTATGCGCGCGTCGCGCAACCCGACGAGATGTTCCACTGGCTCGAAACCGCGCTTGCCGAGCGCAGTTCGCGGCTATGCGAACTGCGCACCAATCCGTGGTTCGCGCCATGGCGCCCGACCGGGCGCATGCGGCTCATCGAAAAACATATTGCCGGCGGCCCGACGCGCTGAGCGACTGGCGCGGTTCGCGAACGCGTGTGGGGTCGCCGTCCTGCAACGCCAGCATCCCCTCGCTCAGTTGCCGTGATAGAGCCCTTCAGTCAGGGCCTTCTGCTGGCCCGATTGCTGGGAGCGCACTAGATCCTGATAAACCTGCGCGTGCGTGAGCGCGATCGGCGCCCCCGCAGCCCCCGTCGACATGGGCGATCCGCCCACGTCCTGCGCAGGCGGCGGCGCACTGGCCTGCGTCTGCTGATCGCTCTGCGACTGAGCGAGCGCGCTACCTGCGAAGAAGGCGGCCGCAGCGGCCACCGCGATGCGTACGGTATTCATCGTGTTCATGTCATCGCTCCAGGAAGGTCGCGCATGTTCGTGGCCGTCATGCGCGCAACGGACGAGGCCAGGGCGGTGCCATGCCGGCGGGCGGCCCGGACAGGGAAGCTTCGCCGCGCTGGTTCGTGTCGGTATCGTGCTGCGCGCGAGTGCGATGCACCATGCAGACAACCTGTAGAAATCGTCAAGAAATAAGACGAATGGTGGATCCCCGCCGCCCCGGAAAAGCTGTTGTTTTCCCGGCAGCGAAGAAAAGCGTGCCGTATGCGAGGCGTGAGGTTTCAGTACAATTCCGCGTTGACTTAAATGACCACGGCTTCGGGCCTGCCCCGCCGCCGGTCCGCGCCGAGCCCACGCCATGCCCTTGCCTCTCCTCGCCCTTGCCGTTGCCGCCTTTGGTATCGGTACCACCGAATTCGTCATCATGGGCCTGCTGCCCGACGTCGCGCGCGACCTGAGCGTCTCGATCCCCGCGGCGGGTATGCTCGTCTCGGCCTATGCGCTCGGCGTGACGATCGGCGCGCCCATCGTCGCCATCGCCGTTGCCAACGTGCCGCGCAAGCAGGCCCTCATGCGGCTGATCGGCATCTTCATCGTCGGCAACCTGCTGTGCGCGCTCGCGCCGAACTATTCGATCCTGATGGCCGCGCGCATCGTCACGGCGTTCTGCCATGGCGCGTTCTTCGGCATCGGCTCGGTGGTCGCGGCCGGGCTCGTGGCGCCGAACCGCCGCGCCCAGGCCATCGCGCTCATGTTCACGGGCTTGACGCTCGCCAACGTGCTGGGCGTGCCGCTCGGCACCGCGCTCGGGCAGATCGCCGGCTGGCGCACGACGTTCTGGGCGGTGACCGCCATCGGCGTCCTCGCGGCCGCGGCGCTGCAGGTGTGCCTGCCCGCGAAGATCGAAATGCAGAAGGCTAGCCTCGTGCACGAGTTCGGGGTACTGAAGAATCCGCAGGTGCTCATGGTGCTCGGCATGAGCGTGCTGGCTTCGGCCAGCCTCTTCGCGGTGTTCACTTACATCACGCCGATCCTCGAAGACGTGACGGGCTTCTCGCCGCACGAAGTCACCTTCGTGCTGCTGCTGTTCGGCCTCGGGCTCACGGTGGGCAGCACGCTGGGCGGCAAGCTCGCCGACTGGAAGCTCATGCGCTCGCTGCTCACGTTCCTCGCCTCGATCGCCGTGGTGCTCGCCGTTTTCTCGCTGACCATGCACGAGCCGATCGCCGCGATGGCGACGATTTTCGTCTGGGGCATTCTCGCGTTCGCGATCGTGCCGCCGCTGCAGATGCTGATCGTGAACCGCGCGAGCGACGCGCCCAACCTCGCCTCCACGCTCAACCAGGGCGCCTTCAACCTTGGCAACGCGGGCGGTGCGTGGATCGGCGGCGTGGCGATCAGCGCGGGCGCGCCGCTCACGGCGCTGCCGTGGGTGGGCGTCGCAACGGCGTTCGCGGCGCTCGGGCTCACGCTCGTCTCGGCGCAGATCGACCGGCGCGCGCGACGGCGCGTGGCGGTCTCGGGATCGACTTCCTGCGCTTGATGCGCTTCTATGCGTTCCTGCGGGCGGCACGCGTGGCGGTGCCACACCGCGACTGCCCACCGTGAGGCGCGGCTGCGGCAGGCTACGCACGCGCCTGTAGCCGCCCCGTAGTAGCATTGCGGCCGATGAAAACCGTCCTCACCCGCGACTTCCTCGCGCTGATCCTGAGCGTAGCCGTGGTCGGCCTCGGCTCCGGCGCGACACTCCCGCTCACCGCTCTCGCCCTCACCGACGCCGGCTACGGCACCGCCATCGTCGGCCTGCTCACGGCCGCGCAGGCGCTGGGGGGCCTGGCCGTCGTGCCGCTCACGGCGTGGATCTCCACGCGCTTCGGTTCGCGCCAGGTGATCGTCGGCTCCGTGCTGACCGTCGCCATCGCGACCGCGCTCATGCAGGCGAGCGCCAACCTGTGGCTCTGGGCGCTCCTGCGCATGCTCTGCGGCGCAGCGCTCATGCTGCTCTTCACGATCGGCGAAGCGTGGGTCAACGAACTCGCCGACGATTCGAACCGCGGCCGCGTCGTCGGCATCTATGCCACGACGTTCACGCTGTTCCAGATGTCGGGCCCGGTGCTCGTGAGCCAGATCGCGGGCTTCACGGCGTGGCGCTTCGCGATCTGCGGCGCGCTCTTCCTCATTGCGCTGCCGATGCTCGCGGCAATCCGCTCGAATCCGCAGCAAACCGATCTGCACGAGCCGCACGGCAGCTGGCGTCACGTCATGCCGAAGATGCCGGCGCTCATCGTCGCGACGGGCTTTTTCGCGCTCTTCGACACGCTCGCGCTTTCGCTGCTGCCGCTCTTTGCCATGGGTCACGGCATCGGCAGCGAGGTGGCCGTGCTGTTCGCCTCGGTCGTGCTGCTCGGCGACACGACCATGCAGTTCCCCATCGGCTGGCTCTCCGATCGCCTGGGCCGCGAGCGCGTGCATGCGCTCATGGGCGTGATCGTCGCGGCGCTGCTACCACTCCTGCCCTTTGCCGTGGATACGCCGTGGCTGCGCTGGCCGCTCCTCTTCGTGCTCGGCGCGGCGGCGGGGTCGATCTATACGCTCGCCATCGTCGCGTGCGGGGAGCGCTTCGAAGGCATCGCGCTCGTCTCCGCGAGCGCGCTCGTGAGCGCCTCGTGGAGCGCCGCGAGCTTCGGCGGCCCGATCGTCACCGGCGCGCTGATGCAGCACGCGGGGCGCGATTCGATGCTATGGGTGCTGTTCGCGGGCGCGCTCGTCTTTCTCGGCGCGCTGCGCTGGGAGCGCTCGCGAGGGTTGGCGCAAGCGCGCGCGTAGCGTCGTCCAACCGACAAAGAAAGACGGCCGATGCGCCTCTGTAGCGCATCGGCCGTCCTGCTTTCCAGACTTGAGCTTTCGTTATTTCAGCGCCGGCAGGATCTTGCCTGTGCAGGCGCCAAAACCCACGCGATAGCCATCGCCCTGGCACCAGCCCGCCAGCGTCAGCTCGTCGCCATCCTCGATGAAAGCGCGCGTGCCGCCGCTCTTCAGTTCCAGCGGATTTTTCCCGTTCCACGTGAGTTCGAGCAGGCTGCCGAACGAGTCCGGCGTCGGGCCCGAGATCGTGCCCGAGCCCATCAGGTCGCCCACGCGCGTGTTGCAGCCCGCCACCGTGTGATGCGCGAGCTGCTGCGCCATCGTCCAGTACATGTGGCGGAAGTTCGTGCGCGCGATGGTCGTCGCATCCGTCGCGCCTTCGGGCCGCATCCTCACTTCCAGCGCAATGTCGAACGCGTGATCGCCCTTGTGGCGCAGATATTCGAGCGGCTGCGGCTCCTGCGCGGGCTGCGCGACGCGGAACGGCTCCAGCGCGTCGAGCGTGACGACCCACGGCGAAATCGTCGTGGCGAAGCCCTTCGAATTGAACGGCCCGAGCGGCACGTATTCCCACTGCTGGATGTCCCGCGCGCTCCAGTCGTTGAGCAGCACCATGCCGAAGATGTGATCCTCGGCGTCTTCACAAGCGATCGGCTCGCCCAGCGCATTGCCGCGCCCGACGATGAAGCCCGTCTCCAGCTCGATATCGAGCTTGCGGCACGCGCCGAACCCCGGACGCTCCTGATCGGGAAGCTTCAACTGGCCATTGGGGCGGCGCACCGGCGTGCCGCTCACCACCACCGACGAAGCGCGGCCGTTATAGCCGATCGGCATCTCGGACCAGTTCGGCAGCAGCGCATTCTTCGGATCCCGAAACATCGCCCCGACGTTCGTCGCGTGTTCCTTCGACGAGTAGAAGTCGGTGTAGCCGGGAATCTGCACGGGCAGATGCAGCTTTGCATCGGCGAGCTTGACGAAGGCGCGCTGGCGCAGCGCCGCGTCGTCGCGCAGCGTCGGCGTTTCACGTGCGAGGAGCGACGAAAGCTGCACACGCACGCTGCGCCACACGTCGCGACCGAGCGCGATGAAGTCGTTCAGCGCGGGGCGCGCAAACACGTCTTGCGGCGCGCTCGCGGGCAGACGCAGCAGCCCCGCTTCGTGCAGCACCGCGAGATCGGCCACGAGATCGCCGATCGCCACGCCCACGCGCGCGTTCCCGTTACCCGTATCGCTGAACACGCCGAATGGCAGGTTCTGGATCGCGAAATCGCACTGTGCGTCGTTCGCACGCTCGATCCAGCTCTTGCGCTGGGGATCGAGCGTCGCCTTGAGTTCGTCCGTCATCGTGCTGCTCATTGCTGCTCCGGATTGAAGTGTTTCTTGAGGCCTTGCCAGCACTCGTAGTAGTTCGCCTGCAACTGGCTCGTTTCGAGCGCGTAGCGCGTCGGGCGGATCAGCGTGCGGGTCTCGAACATGAAGGCCATCGTGTCGTCGACCTTGTTCGGCCTGGTCGTATCGGAAGCCGAGGCCTTCTCGAACGTCTCGGCATCGGGGCCGTGGCCCGTCATGCAGTTGTGCAGGCTCGCGCCGCCCGGCACGAAGCCCTCGGCCTTGGCGTCGTACACGCCGTGCACGAGACCCATGAACTCGCTCGCCACGTTGCGGTGATACCAGGGCGGCCGGAACGTGTTCTCGGCCGCGAGCCAGCGCGGCGGGAAGATCACGAAGTCGATCGCGTCGACGCCGGGCGTGTCCGTCGGCGATTGCAGGACGAGGAAGATCGAGGGATCCGGATGGTCGTAGCTGATCGAGCCGATCGTATTGAAACGGCGCAGATCGTACTTGTAGGGCGCGTAGTTGCCGTGCCACGCCACGACGTCGAGCGGCGAATGGCCGATGTCGGCGCGCCAGAGCTGGCCATTGAGCTTCGTGACGAGCTCGAAATTGCCTTCGCGGTCTTCGTAGGCGGCGACGGGCGTGAGGAAGTCGCGCGGATTGGCGAGGCCATTCGAGCCGATCACGCCGAGATCGGGCAAACGCAGCAGCGCGCCGAAGTTCTCGCAGATGTAGCCGCGCGCTTCGCCGTCGGGCAGATCCACCGTGAAGCGCACGCCGCGCGGAATCACGGCGATTTCGAACGGCTCGACGTCGAGCCGGCCCATCTCGGTGCGGATCGCAAGGCGCCCCTGCTGCGGGACGATCAGCAGTTCGCCATCGGTGTTGTAGAAAAAGCGGTCGACCATCGGCCGGTTGGCCGCGTACAGGTGGATCGCGCAGCCGCTCATCGACGCCGCCGAGCCGTTGCCCGACATCGTCACCCAGCCGTCGATGAAATCCGTGGGCTCGGCGGGCATGGGCAGCGCGTCCCAGCGCAACTGGTTGGGCGGCGTGGGCGGCACGTCGCCGAAATCGGCGACGAGGCGCGGCGCCCCGTTCGTGTCCGGATGCGAAGCGAGCGGCGTGAACGGCTGGTGCACGGCGCCCGGACGGATCCGGTAGAACCACGTGCGGCGGTTGTGCGAGCGCGGCGCGGTGAACGCCGTGCCGGAAAGCTGCTCAGCATACAGGCCGTAGGCGCAGCGCTGCGGCGAGTTCTGCCCTGCGGGCAACGCGCCCGGCAGCGCCTCGGTCGCGAACTCGTTGGCGAAGCCGCTCATGTAGCCGTGCTGGACTTCGGTCGGGTGCCGCAAAGGTGCATTCATTGCCGTCTCTCCACGTTCTCGGGTCATGACATCAGGTCACGCGATTTACGGATGGTAAAACGAATTACGTTTAGTGAAATTACGTGTATACCCTGGCCAATCCCTGCCAAACGCCGGCAGGCCTCCAGAAAGCGCGGGCGCGGCCGATAACGTTATGACCAAACAGTCCATCCGGCGCGGCTGCGGGCTGCTACCATCGGTCCATGCGGCCCCGGGTCGGGCTCGCACCTCTCACTCGCGCCCCGCTACACCACCATGATTGCTCCCACCATTCCCGAGCTCGTCGCCCGTGCCGCCGACCATCCGTTTCTGGGCGAGCACCTCGCGATGGGCAGCGGCGTGCACGCCAAAGAGGCCGTAGCGCGGCGGCGCAGCGTGGAACTGCTGAGCGCCTACGAGCCGATCTACGACATCAGCGTGCACAGCGGGGCGCAGTCGCTCACCGCCGACCTCTCGTTGGCCTCGCGCTTTGGCGACGAACTCGGGTATCAGGCGGTGACGCTGCGCGAACAGGACGGCGCCCTTGCGCCCTTCGACCCGTTCAGCGACGCGCTCGACGATCCCGAGCTGGTCGCGCTGGACCGCATGGTGCGCGCGCTGCACGCGATCAACTTTCTGGGGGGCCAGCAGCACGGGCTGCTCTTCCTGCGCGTGCATGAACGGCTGCTCAAGAGCGTGAAGTACGACCACGGACGGCATTTCTCGAACGTGCTGGTGTCGTTCGGGCTCAATCCCGGGCGCATCGTGATCGAGCTGCCGCCGGCGGCGGTGGCGCACCGCACCTTCCTCAGCTATCTCACGAAGAGCTATCAGCGTTACGGGTTCAAGGTGGCGGGCAATCTGCCGAACGCCGGGCAAATCCTCTCGGTATCGGACATGCCGCGACCCGACTTCCTGAAGATGGACGCGTCGTCGGCATTGCGCGATTCGATGGTGAAGCCGCTCGTGAGCTATGCGGCGCGGCTGCGCATCCCGCTGATCTTCAACCGCGTGACCGATGCGGCGCAGTTCGAGCAGTTGCAGCAGTACGACGTGCGCTTCGTGCAGGGGCCGGTGTTCGCGGCCCAGGACAAGGTGGTTTGAGGGTGATTCCGGCGCGTAGGCGGGCTGACGCGCGACCTAGAGGCTGACGGGTTCCTGCTCCAGCTCGACGCCGAAGCGCGCAAGCACGTCGCGCTGGATGGCCTCTGCCAGTTCGAGAATGTCCGCGCCGGTGGCTCCGCCGCGATTGACGAGCACGAGCGCCTGACGCTCATGCACGGCCGCGGCGCGCAGCGCGCGGCCCTTCCAGCCGCAGCGGTCGATCATCCAGCCGGCCGCGAGCTTCACGCGCCCGTCCGACTGCTGGTACGAAACGATCTGCGGCTCGCGCACGACGAGCGCGTCGTACTGCGACGCCTCGATCACGGGATTCTTGAAAAAGCTGCCCGCGTTGCCCAGTTGCAGCGGATCGGGCAGCTTGGCGCGCCGCACCGCCACCACGGCGTCGAACACTGCGCGCGCATGCGGCGCCTCGCCGGCGTTGCACTGAGCCAGTTCGCGCGCGAGGTCGGCATAGCCCGCGTTGGGCTGCCACACCTTCGGCAGGCGGAACGTCACCGACGTCACGACGAAACGATCGCGCCCCTCGCGCTTGAAGAAACTGTCGCGGTAGCCGAAGCGACAGGCGGCCGCGTCGAACTCCATCGCTCGGCAGGTCGCCATTTCGATGGCCCTGACCGACACGCAGCGCTCCGCCATCTCGAGGCCATACGCGCCGATATTCTGAATCGGCGCCGCGCCCACCGTGCCCGGAATCAGCGCCAGATTCTCGAGGCCCGGCATACCGGCTTCGAGCGTCCAGGCGACAAAATCGTGCCAGTTCTCGCCCGCGGCCGCCTCCACGTACCATGACTGGCCATCCTCGTGGGCAATGCGCTTGCCGCGGAGCGCCACGAGCAGCACGAGACCGTCGAAGTCGCGCGTGAGCACGACATTGCTGCCGCCGCCCAGCACGAGCGTGCGCAAGCCCTGGGCGCGCGGATCGCGCACGGCAGCGGAGAGATCGGCCTCGCTTTCGACCCGGCACGCATAGCGGGCGCGCACGTCGAAGCCGAACGTGTTGTGCGCGCGCAGCGGATAGCCGGCGGCAAACCACACGGGAGACGTATCGACGGGCGTTGGGACGAGGGGCATTGGGGGAGAACGGAACACGGACAGCGGACGAAATCAGGCAGGAAAAGCCGCCTTGGGCAAACGCAACCGCGCCGGTAGAATGGCGTCGGTCCGTGATTATAGCGAGTGTGCGAGCCGCTGCCTCAAAATGCGGCAACGAATGCAGCCGCAGCGCCCGGGCGCGCAGTTTGCGTCGCTTTTGCGTTGTTCGTTTGCGTCGCTTTTGCCTCGCTCGTTAGCGTCGTGATTTGCGCAGTCGTTCTGCACCTCGTACTTTTGGGAGAAAGCAATGCCATCGTTTGACGTCGTCAGCGAAGCCAACATGATCGAAGTGAAGAACGCCGTGGAGCAATCGAACAAGGAGATCTCCACGCGCTTCGACTTCAAGGGCTCGGATTCGCGCGTCGAGCAGAAGGAGCGCGAACTGACCGCGTTCGCCGACGACGATTTCAAGCTCGGCCAGGTGAAGGACGTGCTGGTCTCGAAAATGGCCAAGCGCAATGTGGACGTGCGTTTTCTCGACTACGGCAAGATCGAGAAGATCGGCGGCGACAAGGTCAAGCAGGTCATCACCGTGAAGAAGGGCGTGTCGGGCGACCTCGCGAAGAAGATCGTCAGGCTCGTGAAGGACAGCAAGATCAAGGTGCAGGCGAGCATCCAGGGCGACGCCGTGCGCGTGACGGGCGCCAAGCGCGACGATCTGCAGAGCGTGATCGCCATGCTGCGCAAGGACGTGACCGACACGCCGCTCGACTTCAACAACTTCCGCGATTAAATCCGCCTTGCAGGCACACGGCGAGGCGGCATGGCCCGCCCCGCTGGCCTGGCGCTTCGCAAGACTTTCCTTTATCACCGCGAGCCGTCTCCGGCGTCTTCAAATTCGACAGCGCCATATTTGAAGGTGAGAAAGCGGCGCCGCTTTCTCACTGCCTGCGAGTTCCCTCGTCAATCGAGCCTGAACTGTCCCACCGCGTCGGCGAGACTGGCGGCCTGGCTGCGCAGCGCCGCCGCTGCGGCCGTCGACTGCTCGACGAGCGCCGCATTCTGCTGAACCATCTCGTCGAGCTGGCTCACCGCGCGGTTCACTTCCTGGATGCCGCGCGTCTGCTCGCTGGCCGCGTTGGTGACCTCGGAGATGATGGTCGTCACGTTCGAGACGTTCGCCACGATCTCGTCCATCGTCGTGCCAGCGCGGCGCACGAGCTGCGAGCCCGAGGTCACGCTCGAAACGGTCGATTCGATCAGCGCCTTGATCTCGCGCGCCGCCTGCGCGCTGCGCTGCGCAAGGCTGCGCACTTCCCCCGCCACCACCGCGAAGCCGCGGCCCTGCTCGCCCGCGCGCGCGGCTTCCACCGCGGCGTTCAACGCGAGAATGTTGGTCTGGAACGCGATGCCGTCGATCACGCCGATGATGTCGGCGATCTTCACCGAAGCCTTCTCGATGTCGCCCATCGTATGCACGACGTCGCCGATCACGGAGCCGCCGCGCGAGGCCGCCTGCGAAGCCGTTGCCGCCGTCACGTCGGCCTGCTGCGCCGCGTTCGCCGACTGCGCGACCGTCGCCGTGATCTGCTCCATCGAGGCGGCCGTCTCTTCGAGGCTCGCCGCCGCCGACTCCGTGCGGCCCGACAGGTCGACGTTGCCCGCCGCGATCTCGTCGCTCGCGGTGCGCACCGACTGGCTCGCGTCGCGGATGTTGCGCATCACGTCGCGCAGCTTGTCCATGAACGCGTTGAACGATCGCGCGATCTGCGCGACTTCGTCGTTGCCCACGGCAGGAAGGCGTTTCGTGAGATCGCCCTCGCCGGCGCTGATCGCGTCCATCGCGTCGCGCACGCGCGAAAGGCGCTGGAACGACACGGCCGTGGCCGCCGCGACGATCGCCGCCGCCGCGACCGCGATCACCACGAGCGCGATGAGCGACGCCGTGAGCAGCGAGCGCATACCGGCCGTCGCATCGGCGCGGTCGTAGGCGACGACCACGCGCCAGTCGGTGCCCGGAATCGTTTGCGCACGCATGAACCTGGTGTCGCCCTTCACGTCGACCTGCAACGGCGCGTTGGCCGCGAACAATGCGTTCAGACGATCGCCGGCGAGGTCGGGCGCGAGTTCGGCGACGGGTTTGAGCGTGAGTTGCGCGTCCGGGTGCGCAACGATCGCGCCGCTCGCGTCGACGAGCATGCCGAAGCTCGCCGGCGTGGGATGAATCGAGCGGACGTTGGCGATCACGCTGTCCATCGTCACGTCACCGGAGATGACGCCTTTCACGGCGCCGTCGCGAATCACCGGCTCCGCGAACGCCACCACGAGCTTGCCCGTGCCGACATCGACATAGGGCGGCGTAACGACCGCCTTGCCGGCCGCGACGGCCTGCTTGTACCAAGGGCGCCCGGTCGGATCGTAGTCGGGCGGAATGCCGTTCGCGTCGGAAAACTTCGCCGTGCGGTCGGCATAACCCACGTAGACGTTCTGGAAGCCGCCTGCCGCCGCGATCTGCTTGAGCGCCGGCACGGGGTCCGCACCGAGCACGGCGTCCTGCAGCGAGTCGATCATCCGCGTGTGGGTCGCGACCCACTCGCCTATGCCCTGCGCGTGGCTCTCTTCGAGCGCCGAGAGGGTGCTGTCGATCGAATCCTTGTTGTGCGAATCCGCGACGAAATAGTTGAGCGCCGTATTCGCGGCGAGTGCGGCCACGACAATGACGACGCATAGCGCGACGATGCGCGAGCGGATGGTGGAAAACATGGGGGGGATTGCCGTGTGGGAAATGAAGAGGAAGCCGTAAAAACCTGGTCGGAAAACAACCGGGATTACGGCAGGCCGCACGGCATTCTTGAGGGCGCCACTGCAGAACGCGCGCCACTTTTCGCTACTTGCCCGAAGATAGCCTCAGGTTGGGCGAAATAGTCAGATTAATGACGCAGTGCCCCATGACCGCTGGCAGGCTACTTCACGGCGCCAGAGGTCTTCTTCTCGCCGATGCGGCTTTCCTTGCCCGCGATCAGCTTGGCGATGTTCGCGCGGTGCCGCCAGAACAGCAGCACGCTCATGGCGAGGATGGCGAGCGCGACGATGCGCGGGCCGAACATGAACACGTAGTAAAGCGGCGCGAACACTGCGGCTGCCAGCGCCGCGAGCGACGAGTAGCGCGTGAAGAACGCGACGATGAGCCAGGTGGCGAGCGTGGCGACGCCGAGGATCGGATTCACGGCGAGCAGCACACCGGCCGCGGTCGCAACGCCCTTGCCGCCCTTGAAGCGGAAGAACACCGGGTACAGGTGCCCGAGGAACACGGCGATGGCGGCCAGCGCAATCGCCGCGTCGCCGAGACCGTAGCGGGGGCCGAAGCGCACGACGAGCCAGACGGCCAGCCAGCCCTTGAACGCGTCGCCGATCAGCGTGAGGATCGCGGCCTTCTTGTTGCCGCTGCGCAGCACGTTGGTCGCGCCGGGGTTGCCGGAGCCGTAGGAGCGCGGATCGTCGAGGCCCATGAAGGCGCTCACGATCACGGCGAACGAAATCGAGCCGATCAGATAGGCGAGAACGGCGACGAACAGGTTGTACATGCACGAAACCCGGAGAAAGTGGAACGATGCGCGCCGGGCTTGAGACTTGGCGCTCCCGCCCGGCGACGCGCGACGGCGCTCATTCTACCCAAGCGCGGGCGCCAGCTGCCCACGCAGGCGCCGCAAGCCAGGGTATTCAGGGAAGCAAAGTGAAGCGGGTCCGGGACCTCGTGCGTCACTCGACGCTCGCGCACTGCACCGGCTTCGCGTCGAGCAGCGTCGTGAGCACCGAAGGCGCGAGGCTCACCAGATAACCGCGCCGACCGCCGTTGAGCCAGATCTGGTCGAGGTCGAGTATGGTCGATTCGACGTACACGGGCATGCTTTTCTTCGTGCCGAACGGCGACGTGCCGCCCACCAGGTAACCCGAATGCCGGTTCGCCACTTCGGGCTTGCAGGGCTCGACGCGCTTCGCGCCGATCTGGCGCGCGAGATTCTTCGTCGAAACCTTGCGGTCGCCATGCATGAGGACGACGAGCGGCCTGGCGTGCTCGTCCTCCATCACGAGGGTCTTGACGACGCGATGCTCGTCCACGCCGAGCTGGCGCGCGGACTCGCCCGTGCCGCCATGCTCGACATACTCGTAGGGGTGTTCGCCGAAGGCGACGCCCGCGCGGCGCAGCATCTGCGTGGCGGGCGTTTCGGAGACATGTTTCGTTTTGCTCATCGGCGCATTGTAATCGCACGGCCCGCACGGGCGGTGCCGGCTCACCCGCGCGGATGGTGTTTCTCGTGCAGCAAGCGCAGCCGCTCGCGCGCGACGTGCGTGTAGATCTGCGTAGTGGAGATATCGCTGTGGCCGAGCAGCAGCTGCACGACGCGCAGATCGGCGCCGTGATTGAGCAGATGGGTGGCGAACGCGTGGCGCATGGTGTGGGGCGAGAGCGGCGCGTGCACGCCGCCCGCCGCCGCGTGGCGCTTGATGATGTGCCAGAACTGCTGGCGCGTCATGCCTTCGGCGCGCGCGGTCACGAACAGTGCGTCGGTCGTGCGCGCGCCGAGCAACGCGGGCCGCGCCTCGCGCAAGTAACGCTCGATCCACGCGTGCGCCTCTTCGCCGAACGGAATGAGGCGCTCCTTCGAGCCCTTGCCGAGCACGCGCACGACGCCTTCGTTCAGGCCCACCTCGACGGTCTTGAGCGTGACGAGTTCGGTCACGCGCAAGCCGCTCGCATACATCAGCTCGAGCATCGTCCGGTCGCGCAGGCCGAGCGGTGTGTTCACATCGGGCGCGCCGAGCAACGCCTCGACCTGCGCCTCGCTCAACGTGGAAGGAAAACGCGGCGGCTGCTTCGCCGAGCGGATGCGCACGGTCGGGTCCGCATGCACGCGCTGCTCGCGCAACGCCCAGCCGTAGTAGCGGCGAAACACCGAAAGGCGCCGGTTCGCCGACGTGGATTTGTCGTCCTTGCGGCGCGCGCTGTAGGCGAACAAATCGTCTTCGCGCGTCTTGTCGAGCGAATTGGCGCGCTCGCGCGCGAGCCATTGCGCGAAGAGGCGCAAGTCGCGCCGGTAGGCGTCGAGCGTGTTGCGCGAGAGGCCGTGCTCGAGCCACATCGCGTCGCAAAACGTGTCGATGGAAGCGAGGCTCGCTGCGAGCGCTTCGGCGGCAGCGGGTTCGAGCGCTTGCTCCGTTTCTTCGGCGGCTTCGCTCTCGGGAAGCGGCGGCGGGTTCGTCGTCATCGTCATCGTGTTATCGGAGCTCAAACCGGTTCGTCGTGCATTCGTGTGCGAGCAGCCAGCGCTTCACGTCGCGAAAGAAGCCCTCGCCCCCATGATGGGCGAAACCTCCGAAGCCGCTCGCCGACACCACGCGATGACACGGAATGACGATCGGAAACGGATTGTCGCCGCATGCCTGGCCCACGGCGCGCGCGCTGTCGCTGCCGATGCGCTTCGCGAGTTCGCCATAGGTGAGCACCTCGCCCGCCTCGATCGCGCAGATGCCGTCCCACACGCGCCGCTGGAACGGCGTGCCAAGCGGTGCGAGCGGCAGGTCGAAGCCGGCATCGGCGTCTTCGAAATACCGTGCGATCTGCGCGGCCGCGCGCTCGGCGAGTTCGCCATCGGGCTCGACGCTCGCCGTGTGCGCCGGCAAATAGACGATCTCGCGCAGCGCCTCGCCGCCGGTGCGAATGCCGACTTTGCCGAACGGTGCGTCGATCACTGCGTTGAACATCGCTGCCTCCTTCGTGCGCGAGCGTTGCACGCCATGGTGCCGCGTTGCGCGCGCGATTTCCAGCACGCCGCTCTGCATTTTCACGCCCATGTTCTTCCTCGCATCGTCGTTTCAGGCCGCTTCGAGCGCCCACTGCACGTGTTCGCGCACGATCGCCGATTCGTCACGCTCGCGCGCGCGCAGCGCCTTCACGATGGCATCGCGCGCGGCATCGTCCGCATTCGCCGGGCGCTTTCGCGTCGCGCGCAGCGCGTTGCCCATCGCGACCGCGATGTTGCGCGACCAGCGTTCATAGCCGATGCGCCGTATCGCGCTGCCCTGCATGCGCTCGTCGAACTGCGCGGCGCTCCAGCCGAACAGGTCGACGAGGCTCGCGCGGTCGAGCCCGTGGCGCACGTCGAAGTCCGCCACCGGCGCGGCCTGGGCAAACTTGTTCCATGGGCAGACGAGCTGGCAGTCATCGCAGCCATACACACGATTGCCGATCAGCTCGCGTAATTCCAGGGGAATGCTGCCCTTCAATTCGATCGTCAGATAGGAAATGCAGCGGCGCGCATCCACGCGATACGGACCGGTGATCGCGCCCGTCGGGCATGCATCGATGCAACGCGTGCAGCTCCCGCAATGCGCGCCGGGCGTTTCTGGCGCTGCGCTGGCCGGGTCGTCGGCGTCGATGGGCAGCGGCACGTCCACGTAGATCTCGCCGAGGAAGAACAGCGAACCCGCATCGCGCTGCAAGAGCAGCGTGTGCTTGCCGCGCCAGCCGACGCCGGCCTTCTGCGCGAGTTCGACTTCGAGCACGGGTGCGGAATCCGTGAACACGCGAAAGCCGAACTTGCCGATCTCGGCCTCGATACGCTCGGCGAGTTGCTGCAGACGAGCGCGCAAGACCTTGTGATAGTCGCGGCCGCGCGCGTAGATCGATACGACGGCGGCATTCGGGTCGGCAAGGCGCGCGTGCTCGCGCAGGCGCCAGTCGGCGTGGATGGCATGAAGGCTCTCATGGGCAACGTCCGTGCCGGGTGCCGACTCACCCGTGGTGCCGACCGGGGCGCCAGCCCGGGTGCCAGCAGCGGCGCTTGCCTCGTCGCCGCCTTGCGAAGCACTTTCGTGTCGCTTTCCCGTCGCATTCGGCGCGAGCGTATCGATGGGCAAATAGGCCATCCGTGCGGTGATCACGCGTCGCGTGCCGGCCACAAGCTCGGCGGGCCGCGCGCGTTTCATCTCATGTTTGGCCATATAATCCATCTCGCCGTGGCAGCCTGCTTCGAGCCACGCGGCGAGGCCCGCCTCGGCATGGGAAAGGTCGGTGTCGCTGATGCCGATCGCACCGAACCCCAGCTCGCGCCCCCACGTCCGGATGCGCGCCGCGAGCGCGGCGAGCGCCGCGTCATCGAGCGGCATGGCCTGCTCAGCAGCAGGCACAGACGATTCTCGCAGCGCATGCGCTTGATGAGACGTCGAGTCGAGCGCCTCCGAAGACGCGCGCACGTCCTGCGCGAAGTTGGAAGGGGAATGCGTGGGGTTCATCATGTCATTTTACGAGAATGCCCGACACGCCCGGTCACGACCACGCGCCGCTTCCGCTTGAACGCTCTGCCGACGTTCTCCTCGAACGCCGTTTCGATCTCGCAGATGCAGCCGCCACCGACGCCTTCGGCGCACGCTTTGCGCACGCGCTCGAATCGCTGCGCGCGAACGATGCGCACAACGCTGCACAAGCCGGCGCGCAAGATCCCGGCACGCCGCCCTTCCACGGCCTGCACGTGCAACTGCACGGCGACCTCGGTGCGGGCAAAACGTCGCTCGTGCGCGCCACCCTGCGCGCGCTCGGCCACACGGGGCGCGTGCGCAGCCCGACCTACACGCTCGTCGAGCCGTACACGGTGGCAACACCGAGCGGGGAACTCCCGCTCTATCACTTCGATCTGTACCGTTTCAGCGATCCGGCCGAATGGGCGGACTCGGGCTTTCGCGAATACTTCGCGCAGGATGCGGTGTGCCTCGTCGAATGGCCGCAACGCGCGGGCGGCCTGCTGGGCGTGCCCGATCTCGTGTTTTCGCTCGAGCCGGATGCAAGCGGCGACGGCCGCGTGCTCACCGCCTACGCATACAGTGCATCAGGAAAGGCATGTCTAGAAAGATGTTGATAAAACCGTTCCGCTCGATCGAATCGGCCGCCACCGCCACGCACAACTGGCGCCGCCGGCAGATCCTGAAGGCGGGCGCCTCCACGCTCGTGCTCGGTCTTGCCGCGCCGCGCCTCGCGTGGGCCACCTCGGTCATCGGCGTGCGCGTGTGGCCCGCGCGCGATTACACGCGCGTCACCATCGAATCGGACCAGCCGCTCTCGAACTCGCAGCAATTGCTGCAGGGCCCCGACCGTCTCGTCGTCGATTTGAGCGGGCTCGATCTCGACGATGCGCTCAGGAACCTCGTCTCCAAGATCACGCCGAACGATCCGCAGATCCAGGCCGTGCGCGTGGGCCAGTACCAGCCGCACGTCGTGCGCATGGTGTTCGACCTCAAGGGCGGAGTGAAGCCGCAGGTGTTCACGCTTGCCCCTATCGGCTCGTACAAGTACCGGCTCGTGTTCGACCTCTATCCCGCGGTTGCGCCCGACCCGCTCATGGAGCTGCTCGCGCAGACCGAGCGCAAGCAGCAGCAATTCGACGCGAACGAGGCCATGAAGGACAGCGCGCCGCCTTCCACGCCGTCGACGCTCGCTGGCCCCAATGCGCCCGCGCACGACAATAGCGACGCCTTCTTCGAGCGCTATGCGCAGAGCGACACGAGCGCCGCGCCGCGTTCCTCGTCACAGGTTCCGCCGGTGCCGCCGGTGACGCCTGGCGTGGCGGTGCCGCGTCCGGGCAAGTCCGCGCCCAAACCGCAGCCGCCCGTCGTCGCTCAGCGTAACAACGGCAGCAACGTTGATGGCAGCACCGACGACAGCTACGGCTTCACGGCGCCACCAAAGTCTGGCAGGGGCAACACCACGCGCCTGCTCACCGTCGCGATCGATCCCGGCCACGGCGGCGAGGACCCGGGCGCGATCGGCAGCGCGGGCACCTACGAGAAGCACGTCGCCCTCGACATCGCGAAGAAGCTGCGCGCGAAGATCGACGCCCAGCCCAACATGCGCGCGATGATGACGCGCGACGCCGACTTCTTCGTGCCGCTGAACGTGCGCGTGCAGAAGGCGCGCCGCGTGGGCGCGGACCTGTTCGTCTCGATCCACGCCGACGCGTTCACCACGCCCGCCGCGCGCGGCTCGTCGGTGTTTGCGCTTTCGGAGCACGGCGCCTCGAGCGCGGCGGCGCGCTGGATGGCGAACAAGGAAAACTCGTCGGACCAGATCGGCGGCATCAGCGTGCAAACGGCCGACGCCGCCGTGAACCGCGCGCTCTTCGACATGTCGACGACGGCGCAGATCCGCGACTCGATGCGCTACGGCGGCTTCGTGCTCGACGAAGTCGGCGAGATCAACAAGCTGCACAAGGGCTCCGTCGAGCAAGCGGGCTTCGCGGTCCTCAAGGCGCCCGACATTCCGTCGATCCTCGTGGAGACGGCCTTCATCAGCAATCCCGAGGAAGAGAGCAAGCTCAACGACGACGCCTATCGCGACAAGATGGCGAACGCCATCCTCAAGGGGATCAAGCGCTACTTCGCTGCGAATCCGCCGCTCGCGAAGAGCCGCATGACCTGACCCCCCGCAGCCCGGAGCACGCCGCGCACGCCTTCGGGCTGCGCGGCGTTGTCATTTGGCGCTAAGGGATTCCGGGTTCAATCGTGGATTCAACGGGATTCAAACCGGGTTCGGAACGGGATGGCGAGCCGGCTCAGGAGCGCGCGTCGGCAACCCGCTGCTTGACCCACCCGCCGAACACATTGACGGCGAGGCCGCCAATCACGAGCACGGCGCCGCCGATCTCGGCGGCCGTGAGACGCTCGCCGAGCAGGAGCGATGCCGAGGCCAGCCCGACGATGGGCACGAGCAGCGAAAATGGCGCCACCTGGCTGGCCGGATATTTCGAGAGCAGGCGGCTCCACAGGCTATAACCGAGCAATGTGGCGACGAACGCAAGATAGACGATCGCACCCCCCGAAGTCATGCCGATGCCCGCAAGCGCCTGCCCGATGCGCTGCGGCCCCTCCATCCAGTACGAAAGCAGCAGGAACGGCAACGGCGGCACGAGGCTTCCCCACACCACGAGGCCGACGAGATCCACCTTGCCCACCTTCTTCGTGACGATATTGCCGAGCGCCCACATGCAGGCCGCGCACAGCGTGAGCAGGAAGCCGGCGATGGTCATGCCTTGCGCGCCGGCCCCGGTCGATTCCTGGCCGATCAGCGCGAGGCCGGCAGCCGCGATCAGCAGTCCGATCACGTTCTGCGCGTGAAAGCGTTCGTGGAGGAAGAGCGCCGCGAAGCCGAGCGTGAAGAACGCCTGCGCCTGCAGCACGACCGAGGCGAGCCCCGCGGGCATGCCCACGTACATCGCCGTGAAGAGGAACGCGAACTGGCCGAGCGAGATGGTCGCGCCGTAGGCGATCAACCAGCGCAGCGGCATTTTCGGACGCTTCACGAACAGCACCGCCGGAAAGGCCGCCAGCATGAAGCGCAGCGCGCCGAGCAGAAGCGGCGGCACGCCGTGCAGCCCCACCTTGATCACCACGAAATTCACACCCCAAGCCAGCACCACCACCATCGCGAGCAACAAGTCCTTCGGCGACATCCCCTGCTCCTCCTGTTACGTCGACCCTTGCGAAACGAGTCAGCAATGTTACCGCCTCGTCGCGAGGGGCGCCGCGGCGCCAACGCCTTAGCCACACGTCGGTAAGGCCGGCGTTAGAATGAGCGCCAACCTGCCTCACGCGCTGCCTGCGCGTCGATTTCGCCAACACCGATTCGCCAACACCATTACGCCGTACGACCCATCAAGGAAGCCTCATGTCCTCATCGATCAAAGCGGTTCTCAAGCCTCATCAACGCGACATCGGCAATCTCTATGTGCGGCGCGTGCTGCCCGCGCTCGCGGCACGGCTCGTCGGCCCGTTCATCTTCTTCGATCACATGGGCCCCGCCACGCTCGCGCCGGGGTCGGGCGTCGACGTGCGTCCCCATCCGCATATCGGCCTTGCCACAGTCACGTACCTGTTCGACGGGGCGTTGATGCATCGCGACAGCATCGGTTCCAGCCAGAAGATCGTCCCCGGCGACGTGAACTGGATGACGGCCGGGCGCGGCATCGTCCACTCCGAGCGCACGCCCGACGAGGACCGCGCCACCGGCCTCGTCATGCACGGCATCCAGACCTGGGTCGCGCTGCCGCTCGATCACGAAGACGCGGAACCGTCGTTCTTCCATCACGCCGCCGCGACGCTGCCCGAGATCGAGCGCAACGGCGTGTCCATACGGGTGATCGCGGGCTCGGCGTTCGGAGCGACTTCGCCGGTGGAGACGTTCTCCGGCACGCTCTACGTGGCAGCAGATTTCACGCCGGGCAGCGCGCTCGCGCTCGACGCGGAGCATGAAGAGCGCGGCGTCTACCTCGTGGAAGGCGACCTCGCCGTCGACGGCACGCCGCTCGAGCAGCACACGATGGCCGTGCTGGTGCCCGGCGAGACCGTCACGCTGTCGAGCGCGGGCGGGGCACGGGTGATGCTTCTCGGCGGGGAGAAGCTCGAAGGCGAGCGCTTCATCGAATGGAATTTCGTGGCAAGCTCGCGCGAAAAGATCGAAGCCGCCAAGGCGGCATGGACGCGCCAGGAAATGGGGCATGTCCCCGGCGAAACGGAATGGATTCCGCTGCCGGAGAAGAAGCCGCGCTGAAGGTGCCCGCTGGTGCCCGCCGGTGCCGCTGGTTGCCGGTGGTGGCCGGTGAATTGGCCGCAGAAGTCGCCGATTGAAATCCCGGCGTTTCGTCCCCAACTAGCCACATGACGGATTTCTCAACGAGGACGCAATGGACACCACTCTCGCCACTTTCGAAAAAGACGTGATCGAAGCGTCGGCGCTGGCGCCGGTGCTCGTCGACTTCTGGGCGCCCTGGTGCGGCCCTTGCAAAAGCCTCGGCCCGATGCTCGAAAAGCTCGAAGCCGAATACGCGGGCAAGTGGAAGCTCGTGAAGGTGAACGTCGACGAAAACCAGGAGCTAGCCGCGCATTTCGGCGTGCGCAGCATTCCGCACGTCGTGGCGTTCGCGGATCGCCAGGCAGTCGATCAGTTCGTGGGCGTGCTCCCGGAAGGCCAGCTGCGCCAGTTCCTCGACGGCCTGATCCCCGACGGCGCCGAAGCCGCGCGCCAGGCCGCGCAGGAAGCGCTGGCCGAGGGCCGCCGCGACGAAGCCTATGAAGCGCTGCAGGCCGCGCTCGCCTTCGATCCGGGCAACGATGACGTGCGTATGGATCTGATCGAGATGCTGCTCGCCGACAACCGCAGCGACGACGCGCAAAAGGAAGTCGAGCTGCTCTCGCCGAAGACCACGCAGGGCATCGATGCGCGCTTCAACGCGATCAAGACGCGCCTCGACGCGCTCGACGCCGCCGCGGACCTGCCCCCCACCGACGCGCTCGAAGCCCAGGTGGCCGCCAACCCCGGCGATCTCGAAGCGCGCTTCGATCTGGCGAACGCGCTGATCGCGCGTCGCAAGTACGCGGGCGCGCTCGAGCATCTGCTGGAGATCGTCAAGCGCGACCGCGCGTTCCGCGACGACGTGGGCCGCAAGACCATGCTCTCCGTGTTCGACCTCGCGGCGCACCAGCCGCAGCTCGTGAGCGAGTGGCGCCGCAAGCTGAGTGCGACGTTGAATTGATTTTGAGCGCGCGGAGGACGCCGCATGCGCCCTCGCGTTGCCTGCTCGCCTGGCGATCAGTCGGTTAACGCCCGAACGCGGCCGTACTGATCGCCGAAACGCACGATGTCGTCTTCCCCGGGATAGCAGTCCAACTGCGCCTCGATGATCTCGAGCGCCGTCTCGCGTGGATACGCATCGCGAATCTGTTCGCGCGCCCCCCTGGATTGCAGCGACCGCTACGGACTTTTTTCTGCCATCGGTGGCTCGGCCGTCGTTATGTGCGGCAACGCACGAAGTGCGAAGGCGGCAGCGCGAAGTGATGTTTCACATCCGAACGTTTCTGCGAAGGTGTGGGCGCGAGCCCAACGGAAGTGGATCGAATCCGCGCCACTTCGGTGGCCATCGTGCAAAGTCCGCACGGCCGTCGCTCGACGATGTTTCAGAGAGGATGCATTTTCGATGCCCCGCATGCGGAACGCGAAATCCGCACTGAATCAAAGGGTTAGAGGAAGCAAACTTCAGCGACTTCGCAGGCGCCCGAGCGCGGGCGTTGTACAAAACTGAAACAATAAATGCGGCATTGCGCCGCTTCCGAAACAGCTGTCGCCTCGCTAACCCGCAAGCACCCTCACTTTCGCCACTTCTGGCACAAGCCCTGCTAAGTAGAGTTCGCCACCGAAGCGCGGACGCAGACAGACGAGATCACCAAACGCTACGGGGCTCATGGGGCCGGCGCAGCGAACGAATAGCCGTTGGGGTAGCGGCGATAACAAAAAAGTTCGGCGCACGGAATCACAAAAGACAAGGGGCGGTGCGCCGCTTCACGCGAGGACCAATCATGTTGACCCTTCAATCCGATCTGCACGGCAACCATTTGCTGGGCGCGCTTCCGTCCCACGAGTGGCAGGCATTGGCGCCGCATCTCGAGCTTGTTCAACTGCGCACTGAACAACTCCTCTGCGACTGCGGCCAGCGTATTCATCACGTGTACTTTCCGACGACGGCCGTCATCTCGATGCTCTCGACGATGGAAGACGGCAGCTCCGTCGAAATAGCAGCCGTGGGCCGTGAAGGTATGACTGGCGTGCCGGTGCTGACCGGTGGCGAAACCATGCCGAACCGCGTGCAGGTGCAAAGCTCCGGCTTCGCCTATCGCATCAGCGCACATGCGCTCAAGCAGCAGTTCGCGCGCTCGGACCTCCTGCGCCGCGTTACGCTGCTTTACATGCATGCACTCCTCACGCAGGTCGCCCAGACGGCCGCGTGCAACCGTCACCACTCGCTGAGCAAGCAGCTGTGCCGCTGGCTGCTCATCGAAGTGGACCGTGTCGACTCGAACGATCTCAGCGTGACGCAGCAACTGATCGCGGACATGCTCGGCGTGCGACGCGAAGGCGTCACGGAAGCGGCCGGCAAGTTGCATGACGAAGGTCTGATCCATCACAGCCGCGGCAAGATCCGCGTGCTCGACCGCCAGCGCCTCGAAGCGCGCGCCTGCGAGTGCTACGGTCTCGTGCGCCGCGAGTTCGATCGCCTGCTGCCGCGCCTGCACGAAGCGGAAGCCGTCGAATAAGCCGGGCCGGCGCCGGGTTCATTCGCTTCCTCGTTTTCGCGGTTTCAGGGCGATAAGAGAGCGTGCCTCGCGAGGCACGCTCTCTTGCGTTCCTGCTACCCGACTTCAGCGCGCGCCGACGCGATGCGCCAACGCCCGCAGCACATACGAAGCCGCCGCGAAACCAAAGCTCGCGGTCACGCACACGCTGGAGCCAAAGCCCGCGCAGTTCAATCCAACCGGCCCATGATGTCCCGGCGACGTACTCACGTGCTCGGCCTCGGGATCGATATCGCACACGGCGGCTTCGGGATAGATGAGCGGTTCGTCCGAATACACCGCACTCACCTTGAACCTGGCCTTCGGCCCGCGCGGAAAGCCATGCTGCTTGCGCAACTGGCCGCGCACCTTGGAGAGCAGCGGATCCTGGATCGTGAGCGCGAGGTCGTCGATGCGGATGCGCGTGGGGTCGAGCTGCCCGCCCGCGCCGCCTACCGTGATGAGCGGCACGCGATGCTCGACGCACCAGGCGATCAGCGCGGTCTTGGTCCGCACGCTGTCGATGGCGTCGATCACATAGTCGAAGCCGCCGCCGAGCAACGCCTGGAAGTTCGACGGCTCCACGAAATCCTCGACGAGCCGCACGTCGCACGCCGGATCGATGAGCTTGATACGCTCGGCCATGGCCTCGACCTTCGGCTTGCCGTAGTTGCCGTCGAGCGCATGGATCTGGCGGTTGGTGTTGCTCTCGGCGACGTTGTCGAGGTCGATGAGCGTGAGCTTGCCGATCGCGCTGCGCGCGAGCGCCTCGGCCGCCCACGAACCCACGCCGCCAATGCCGATCACAGCAATGTGGGCGCGCTCGAACGCGTCGAGCGCCGGTGCGCCATAAAGCCGCGCGATTCCGCCGAATCGGCGGGCCCGGTCGGCAACATCGGCGGCAGGGCTCGCGGTAAGATCGTCGGAGCCGGCGGCGGGGGAAAGCGGAGTAAGGGTCATGACAGTTGGCAATCGTGAGCGGACCGGCCGCGCACGGCGCGCAGCAGTCCTCGCAAGACCCGTATTTTGCCTGATCGCGCCCGCTGGGGCCCCCGAGACCCGGCGCGCGCTGCCTCGTCGCCTGTTCGTTTCCTGCCGGTTATACTCGTCCAAACTGAAGCATCCGCATAAAAGATGACAACCCTCGCCGATCTCCGCAAGAACTACTCGCTCGGCTCGCTCGACGTCGCCGACGTCGATCCCGATCCGATCCGCCAGTTCCAGACCTGGTTCGCCCAGGCGCTCGACGCGAAGCTGCCCGAGCCCAACGCCATGACGGTCGCAACGGTCGACGAAGCGGGCCGCCCCGCCGCCCGCATCCTGCTCATCAAGGGCGTGGACGAACGCGGCTTCGTGTTCTTCACGAACTACGAAAGCCGCAAGGGCCGCGAGCTGGCCGCGAATCCGCATGCGGCACTACTCTTCTACTGGATCGAACTGGAGCGGCAGGTGCGTATCGAGGGCAAGGTCGAGCTCACGAGCGCCCAGGAAAGCGACGCCTACTTCAACTCGCGCCCGCTCGGCTCGCGCATCGGCGCGTGGGCCTCGGACCAGAGCACGGTGATCGCGAACCGCGAGGCGCTCGAAGCGCGCGAGCGCGAGATCGCGGCGCAATATGGCGAAGCGCCGCCGCGGCCGCCGCACTGGGGCGGCTACCGGCTCGTGCCGAGCGCCATCGAGTTCTGGCAGGGCCGGCCGTCGCGGCTGCACGACCGCATTCACTACGTTCGGGACGGCGCGCTCTGGCGCATCGAACGTCTCGCGCCCTGAGCGCATGCGCGCGGCGTCGCCGAGCGCGCGCCGCGCGACCGGGTTTTCGTCTCACCCGCCGTCGGCAGCTTGCTGTTGCCATATTGCTGTTGCCACAACCCTGCTGCAAAAAACGCTGTTGCCAAAACGCCGTTGCCAGATATCAAGCATCGCAATTCGCTTTTGTCATTGGGCTTCAACCGTTCATCTGACATGGAGAGAAACGCATGTTCTGGGAGAAGAAACTCGCACAGTGGGTAGAAGAAGTGCGCAACCGGGCCGATCTGCCCGCCCGCCTCGTCCTGTGGAGCGGCCAGCAGTACGATTTCGGCCACTTCGCCGCGCCGCAGGTCACGCTCAAGGTCAATAGCGCGGCGGCGCTGCCGCTCCTGCTGGAGCCGAGCCTCGACAACCTCGGCGAGGCCTACGTGAAGGGCAAGATCGACATCGAGGGCAAGCTGGCCGACATCATCAACATCAGCTACTCGCTCGCGCGCAGCACCGTCACGAGCGCCAGCAAGCTCGCGCGCGTGCGCCGCTACTTCACGCACTCGAAGTCCACGGACAAACGGGCCATCCAGTATCACTACGACGTCTCGAACGAGTTCTACAAGCTGTGGCTCGACGAGAACATGGTCTATTCGTGCGCGTATTTCGAAAACGGCGACGAAGATCTCGCCACCGCGCAGTTGAAGAAAATCGACCACATCCTCACCAAGATCCAGCTCGAGGAAGGCCAGACGCTGCTCGACATCGGCTGCGGATGGGGCGCGCTCGTGCTGCGCGCCGCGCAGAAGTTCGGGGCGCGCTGCGTGGGCGTGACGCTCTCGCAGAACCAGTTCGATCTCGCCACCGCGCGCGTGAAGGCCGCGGGCCTCGACGATTGCATCGAGATCCGGCTGCAGGACTATCGCGACATACACGGCCAGTTCGACCGCATCACGAGCGTGGGCATGTTCGAGCACGTCGGGCGCAAGAATCTGCCGGGCTATTTCCGCAAGGTCCACGACCTGCTCGCCGACGACGGCGTCGCGATGAACCACGGCATCACCTCGTCCGACGCCGACTCGGGCGAAACGGCGCTCGGCGGCGGCGAGTTCATCGACCGCTACGTGTTCCCCGACGGCGAGCTGCCGCACATCGGCCTCGCGCTCGAAGCGGCGCAGCGCGGCGGCCTGGAGGCGGTTGACGTGGAGAGCCTGCGCCGTCACTATGCGCACACGCTCGATATCTGGGCAGAGAATTTCGAGGCGCGCGCCGAGGAAGCGAGAAAGCTCGTCGACGACGAGAAGTTCCGCATCTGGCGCGTTTATCTGGCGGGTTGCGCGTACGCGTTCGAGCACGACGACGTGTCGATCTTCCAGATCGTCTGCCGCAAGGCCGGCCGCAGCGCGAAAACGCTGCCGTGGTCGCGCCGGTATATGTACGAGAAGCCGCTCTGACGCAAGCGGCGGCGCCGCGGGCCTCGCTCGCTGCGCCGCCCGCGATTCGACTGCCCGGCAGTCGAGCGTGGCACGAGCGGCTTCGCCCCTCGACCGCCATCACAACGCAAAGCGCGACGCAACTGCATGAACGAACGCGATGACGGCCGCCATCTGGGCCAGGATCTGGACCACGGCGCGGGTCACGACCTGTTTGGCGATATGACGGGCGGCCCAGCCGGTGAAGCGCCGCGCGCGGCGGCCAACGATTCCGGCCGCGACGGCCTGCGCCATGCGGCGCGCCGCATGGCGCGGACAACCGAAACGCGCGCCGAGCCGCAGCCCGATCTGTTCGGTTTTGCAGCACCGGCGCCCACGCAGAAGCCCGCCACCAAACGCCTCGCCCGCGCCACGGACGACGACGCCGCAATCGAAGAACGCGACGAAGGCGAGCCACAGCCACGCGCACCGCGCGCGAAACCGCCAAAAGAGCGCACGGCCAACCCGGCCGCCCCCAAA
This sequence comes from Paraburkholderia sp. JHI2823, assembly GCF_038900695.1. NCBI lineage: Bacteria > Pseudomonadati > Pseudomonadota > Betaproteobacteria > Burkholderiales > Burkholderiaceae > Paraburkholderia > Paraburkholderia sp. JHI2823. The sequence continues at coordinate 41,123 of NZ_JAYMRY010000002.1, forward strand.
CGCCGCGGCCGCGGCGTGCTGCCTGCCGTGGCGACGCAAGACACGCTCGACACGGCCGCCGCGCTGCCCGCGAGCGTGCGCCTCGGCACCTCGTCGTGGTCGTTTCCGGGCTGGCGCGGCATCGTCTACGGCGACGATTACAGCCAGTCGAAGCTCGCGCGCGACGGCCTCTCGGCTTATGGTGCGCATCCGCTCCTGCGCTCGGTGAGCATCGACCGCTCGTTCTACGCGCCGCTCACCGTCACTGATTACTTGCGCTACGCGCAGCAGGTGCCCGACTCCTTCCGCTTCATCGTGAAGGCGCCGGCGCTCGTCACCGACGCCAGCGTGCGCGGCGAGCGTGGCGAGCCCGTCTCGGCGAACCCATGCTTTCTCAACGCGGAGCTCGCCGCACGCGAGTTCGTCGAACCATGCCTCGCGGGCCTTGGGATCAAGGCGGGCGCGCTCGTGTTCCAGTTTCCGCCGCTGCCCGACCCGTTGCTCGCCGACCCGGCGGCCTTCGTCGAGCGCCTTGCGGCGTTTCTCGCCGCGTTGCCCCCGCTGCCCGAACCCGCCGAGGGCGTCGACGGCCCCTGCTATGCGGTCGAAATCCGCGACGCGATCCTCCTCACGCCGCGCTTCGTGCGCATGCTGCGCGCCGCGGGCGTGCGCTACTGCGTGGGGCTGCATGCGCGCATGCCGGATCCCCTGCGCCAGGCCGCGGCGCTCGCGCTGATGGACGGCGAAACGCCCGCCGGACCGCTGATCGTGCGCTGGAGCCTGCACAGCGGCTTCAAGTACGAGCAGGCGAAGGCGCGCTACGAGCCGTTCGACAAGCTCGTCGACGAAGACCCGCATACGTGCGTCACACTCGCCGAACTGGCTGCACGCTACGCGATGGCGGGCCAGCCCGTGCTGATCACGACCAACAACAAGGCGGAGGGCTCGGCGCCGCTCACCTGCGCCAAGCTCGCGCGGGCGATCGCCGACGAGATGGAGCGCTTGCGCGGGGAAACGATGCTCGAAGCAACGAGCCCGCCAACGGTCGGACAGGCAGATGCGCCGGACGACGTGCAGCCCGGCGCACAGGAAGAGAAACGAGAAGACGGCTAATGCGCGCGGGGGGATGCGAAAAAACCGCCCGCGCGCCGTTCGCCGCTTATTCTGGCTTGAGCCGGTGCGCGAACTTCTGCCGGAATTTCGCGACCTTCGGCGCGACCACGAAGGAGCAATAGCCCTGGTTCGGGTGTTGGGCGAAGTAGTTCTGGTGATACGCCTCTGCGGGGAAATAGTTGCCGTCGAGCGGCAGCACCTGGGTGACGATCTTGCCGTCGTATACGCCCTCGGCGGCCAGCTCGCGGATCGCCTGTTCGGCCGTCTCGCGCTGCGCCTCGGAGTGCGTGAAGATCGCCGAGCGGTACTGCGTGCCCACGTCGTTGCCCTGGCGGTTCAGCTGCGTGGGGTCGTGAATCGCGAAGAAGATGTCGAGAATCTCGCGGTAGCTGATCGTCGCGGGATCGAACTCCACCTTCACGACCTCCGCGTGGCCGGTGTCGCCGTCACAGACCTGCTCGTAGCTCGGGTTCGCCACGTGGCCGCCCGCGTAGCCCGACTCCACCGCGCTCACGCCATTCACGCGCAGATACACCGCCTCGAGGCACCAGAAGCATCCGCCGCCCAGGGTGGCCGTTTCGACTGACTGACTCATGCTGTTCGCTCCTTTGATCGTGAGTGCGGACACAATCGCAGACATCGCCGCGCGGTTGCCCGCGAGACCCGCCGTCCGCCGCTTCCGCTAAAATTGTGACAATTCGCCGATTTTCCACATGACGTTGATTCCGACTTCCGCTCCCGCCGCCGCTTGCGCGCCCCGCGAGGGCCTGCGCCGATGACCCGCCACGCCAGCCCGCCCAATTTCGACGCCGCCGCGTTCCGCCGCGCGCTCGGCCAGTTCGCCACCGGCGTGACCGTGATCACGACGCGCGCCCCCGACGGCCAGCTCATCGGCATCACGGCCAGCTCGTTCAACTCGGTCTCGCTCGATCCGCCGCTCGTGCTGTGGAGCCTCGCCACGCGCTCGGCTTCCATGCCCGTGTTCCGCTCGAACAGCCATTATGTGATCAATGTGCTCGCCGCGTCGCAGCTCGACCTGTGCAAGCGCTTTGCGACCGTGAAGGGTGACCGCTTCGAGGGTGTCTCGCACGCGGCCGGCGACTCCGGCATGCCGGTGCTGGACGGCGCGATCGCGTGGTTCGAATGCCACAACCGCAGCCGCTACGACGAAGGCGACCACGTGATTTTCGTGGGCGAGGTGGAGCGCTGCGGCGTGCGCGAAGATGGCGACGACGCTTCGCCGCTCGTGTTCCACGGCGGCGCGTTTCACCAGATCCAGTCGCTCTGATCCGGCGCTTCGGGTAAGCCCAGGGCGCTGAGACACAGCGCCCAGCTCCACCCTATACCTGCGTGCTCTTCGGCTCGCGTTGCGCGATCAGATCCACGGGCACGCCCGCTTCGACCTTGAGCGTCGTGAGCACGATGTTCGAGCGGATGTCCATCACGCCCGGCGCCTTGTAGAGCTTGTTGAGCACGAAGTCCGAGTAGTGCTTGAGGTTGTGCGCGAGAACCCGCAGCAGGTAGTGCGTCTCGCCCGTCACCACATAAGCCCCCACCACCTCCGGCCAGTCGCGCAGCGCCGTGACGAAGCGCTCGTGCCAGCTCTCCTGGTCGTTGCGCATCGACACCTGCACGAACGCCTCCATCTCGAAGCCGAGAATCTCGCGGTTCAGGCTGGCGCGGTAACGCTCCACCACGCCCTGCTCCTCAAGCAGGCGCAAACGGCGCAAACACGCCGACGGCGAGAGCGAAATGCGCTCCGCCAGATCGAGATTGCTGATCCGTCCCTCGTTCTGCAGCACGGCGAGAATACGGCAATCGGTAGCATCAAGCGAGATTGCGTTCATATTTGGTCTCCATTCCCCTCTGGAGACAAATTATGTGCCAATAAACGAAGTTTGCGGCGCTTTTTTCGCAAGCACATTTCGTGTGGGGTTGCCTATCATTCGAAGCATAGCTTTGCATGGGGCCGCACTAAGCGCTAAAGCGCCAAGTGCGGCCGACAGGAGACAACGCACACCGAAGCCGCCTTTGACATGACACAGATCAAGGACATTTCCCCGCCGATTCGCCCCGAAACGCCCGTCTGGCCCGGCGATACGCCCGTTGGCGTCGAGCGCGTGTGGCGCATGGAGGCCGGCTCGCCGGTCAACGTCGCGCGTGTGACGCTCTCGCCGCACACCGGCGCGCACACCGACGCGCCGCTCCATTACGACGCCGATGGCGCGCCGATCGGCGCGGTGGCGCTCGAAACGTACATCGGCCCGTGCCGCGTGATTCATTGCGTAGGCGCCGCGCCGCTGGTGCTGCCCGAGCACGTGGAAAGCTCGCTGCAAGGCATCCCGCCGCGCGTGCTGCTGCGCACCTACGCGCACGCGCCGCAGGACCGCTGGGACAGTGCGTTTTGCGCGGTCGCCCCGCAAACCATCGATCTGCTCGCGGCCCATGGCGTGCGCCTCGTCGGCATCGACACGCCTTCGCTCGATCCGCAGGAGTCGAAGACGATGGACGCGCATCACCGCATCCGCGCCCATCGCATGGCGATACTCGAAGGCGTCGTGCTCGACGAGATTGCGCCCGGCGACTACGAGCTCATCGCCCTGCCGCTGAAGTTCGCGACGCTCGACGCAAGCCCCGTGCGCGCCGTGCTGCGCGAGTTGCCATCGCCCGCCGCATCCTGAAGAAACCACCGAATTCCCGCTATCCCGCTCAATCCGCGAAACGACGAAACGTAGACATGAACGACCGCAACGAAGCCCTGGCAGCCGATCGCGCCGATCCGCTCGCCGCCCTGCGCGAGCAATTCACGCTCGCCGCCGGCACCATCTATCTCGACGGCAACTCGCTCGGCGTGCCGCCCTCGGCTTCGGCCGCGCGCGCGCAAGCCGTGATCGGCGCCGAATGGGGCGAAGGCCTCATCCGCAGCTGGAACAGCGCGGGCTGGTTCGCCATGCCCAAGCGCCTCGGCAACAAGCTCGCGAAGCTGATCGGCGCGGCCGACGACGAAGTCGTCGTCACCGACACCATCTCGATCAACCTCTTCAAGGCGCTCTCCGCCGCGCTGCGCATGCAGAACGCGCGCGACCCGAAGCGCCGCGTGATCGTCTCCGAGCGCTCGAACTTCCCGAGCGACCTGTACATCGCGCAAGGGCTCATCGAGCAGCTCGACCGCGGCTACGAGCTGCGCCTCGTCGACGACGCTTCCGAACTGCGCGCCGCGATCCGCGAAGACGTGGCCGTGGCGATGATCACGCACGTGAACTACCGCACCGGCGAGATGCACGACATGCGCGCGCTCACCGAACACATTCACGCGCAGGGCGCGCTCGCGCTGTGGGATCTCGCGCATTCGGCCGGTGCCGTGCCCGTGGACCTGAACGGCGCGAACGCCGACTATGCCGTGGGCTGCACGTACAAGTACCTCAACGGCGGCCCCGGTTCGCCGGGCTTCGTGTGGGTGCCGAGGCGTCATCAGGATGCGTTCTCGCAGCCGCTCTCGGGCTGGTGGGGCCACAAGTCGCCGTTCGAGATGAACCCGGTCTATCGTCCGGACAACGGCATTGGCCGCTATCTGTGCGGCACGCAGCCGATCGTTTCGATGGCACTCGTCGAATGCGGTCTCGACGTGTTCCTCCAAACCGACATGCAGGCCATCCGCCGCAAGTCGCTCGCGCTCACGGACCTTTTCATCGAACTCGTCGAAACGCGCTGCAAGGAATACGGCCTCACGCTCGTCACGCCGCGCGAGCACGCGCAGCGCGGCTCGCATGTGAGCTTCGAGCATCCGCACGGCTACGAGGTGATGCAGGCGCTGATCGCGCGCGGCGTGATCGGCGATTATCGCGAGCCGCACGTGCTGCGCTTCGGCTTCACGCCGCTGTATCTGCGTTACGTCGATGTGTGGGACGCCGTGGAGACGCTGCGCGACGTGCTCGCCACCGAGTCCTGGCGCAAGCCCGAATTCGCCGAACGCGGCGCGGTGACCTGAGGAGCGGAACATGAACGATCACATGCAGGTTCCCGGCATGCCCGACGCGGGCGAGACCACCACGACCGACAGCGCGGCACACGGCGGCTGCCCGTTCGGGCACGGTGCAGCGCCCGCTCCCGCGACGGCCGGGGGTGAAGGCTGGCACGACGCGCAACTCGACTTCTCGAAGTCGATGAGCTACGGCGACTATCTCGCGCTCGATGCCGTGCTCAACGCGCAGCATCCGCTCTCGCCCGATCACAACGAGATGCTGTTCATCGTCCAGCATCAGACGAGCGAGCTGTGGATGAAGCTCGCGCTCTACGAGCTGCGCGCGGCGCTCGCCAACGTGCATCGCGACGCGCTGCCGCCCGCGTTCAAGCAGCTCGCGCGCGTGTCGCGAATCATGGAGCAACTGGTGCAGGCGTGGAATGTCCTGTCGACGCTCACGCCTTCGGAGTACACGGCGATGCGGCCGTATCTGGGCGCGTCATCGGGCTTCCAGTCGTATCAGTACCGGCAGATCGAATTCCTGCTCGGCAACAAGAACGTGCAGATGCTCAAGCCGCACGAGCATCGGCCCGAGGTTCACGCGCAGGTGAAGGCGACGCTCGAAGCCCCTTCGTTCTACGACGAAGTGATCCGCCTGCTCGCGCGGCGGGGCTTCGCGATCGCGCCCGAGCGTCTCGCGCGCGACTGGACGCTGCCGACCGCGCACGACGCGACGGTCGAGGCGGCATGGCTCGAGGTCTACCGCAATCCTTCGCAGTACTGGGATTTGTACGAGATGGCCGAAGAACTCGTCGATCTCGAAGACGCGTTCCGTCAATGGCGCTTCCGCCACGTGACGACGGTCGAGCGGATCATCGGCTTCAAGCAGGGCACGGGCGGTACGAACGGTGCGCCGTATCTGCGCAAGATGCTCGATATCGTGCTTTTCCCTGAGCTTTGGCACGTGCGCACGGTGCTGTAACGCAAAAGCCGCACACAAAGAAAAAACGCCCGCCATGATCTGGCGGGCGTTTTTTGCGCAGGAACGCTGAGCGAGGCTTAGACCACCACGGTCTGCGCTTCGCCTTGCTTGCTCTCGCGCACCACGCCGATCTTCCACACCTGCTCGCCCGCCGCGGCCAGGAGCGACGCGGCGGCGTCGGCCTGATCGGCCGCCACGACCACGGCCATGCCGATGCCGCAGTTGAACACGCGGTGCATTTCCGCATCGGCCACGCCGCCATGCTTCTGCAGCCACGTGAACAGCGGCGGCAGCGGCCATGCCTTGTGGTCCAGCTCGGCCGTCAGGCCTTCGCGCAGCACGCGCGGAATGTTTTCGACGAGCCCGCCGCCCGTGATGTGCGCCATGCCCTTCACCGTGATGGTTTCCATCAGCTTGAGCAGCGGCTTCACGTAGATGCGCGTGGGCGCCATCAGCGCGTCGGCGAGCGAGCGGCCGTCGAAGTCGGCGGCGAGGTCCGGCTGCGCGCGCTCGATGATCTTGCGCACGAGCGAGAAGCCGTTCGAGTGGATGCCGCTAGAAGCGAGGCCCAGCACCACGTCGCCCGGGGCGATCGTGCTGCCGTCGATGATCTTGCTCTTCTCGACCGCGCCCACCGCGAAGCCGGCGAGGTCGTATTCGCCGTCGGGGTACATGCCCGGCATTTCGGCGGTCTCGCCGCCGATCAGCGCGCAGCCCGAGAGTTCGCAGCCGTGCGCGATGCCCTTCACGACCGTGGCCGCCGTGTCGACATCCAGCTTGCCGCACGCGAAGTAGTCGAGGAAGAACAGCGGCTCGGCGCCCTGCACGAGGATGTCGTTCACGCTCATCGCGACGAGGTCCTGGCCGACCGTGTCGTGTTTGTTCAGATGAAACGCGAGACGCAGCTTGGTGCCCACGCCGTCGGTGCCCGAAACCAGCACGGGTTCCTTGTACTTTTTCGGCACTTCGAAAAGCGCGCCGAATCCGCCGATGCCGCCCATCACGCCGTCGCGCAGGGTCTTCTTCGCAAAGGGCTTGATGCGATCGACGAGCGCGTCACCCGCATCGATGTCCACGCCTGCGTCGCGGTATGAAAGGCCTTGGTCCTGCGATTGGTCCTGATTAGCGGGGCCGGATTTCGGTTGATTCATGGGGAAGCGCCAGAAGGTCGGTAAAATGCGATTTTAACCGATTGACGGCGCCCCGCCGCCGCTCCCGCAGCGAGATTTGGCACGTACGCCGCCCGCCCCCCCAACCGGAAACCGAGTTTTGCCGCAGAACACATCGCTCTTCCCGCCCTGCCCGCGCCGGCCCTCGACGCAGGCCTTTGCCTCGCCCGGGATCGCGCTCGCCCTCGGCAACGCGCGGCGGCGGCGGCCCAGTGATCTCCGCAGCGATTTCGAGAGCACGCTTTACCCGAACTGAATTCCGTCCAGACAGACCGTGCAGCGACAGTTAACGCTCGATCTCGGCACCCCGCCGCCATCGACCTTCGACAACTTCCATATCGGCGCCAATGCCGAGCTGGTCGCGCGCCTGCGCGGCCTGGACGCGGCGCTGATGGCAGGCCCGATCGCCGATCGCACGTTTTATGTCTGGGGCGAGCCGGGCAATGGGCGCAGCCACCTGCTGCAGGCGCTCGCTTACGAAGCGCCGCCGGGCCACGTGCGCTATCTCGGTCCGCAAAGCGCGCTGGCCGCGTTCACGTTCGATCCGCGTGTGACGATCTATGCGGTGGACGACTGCGATTCGCTCTCGGGCGCCCAGCAGATCGCGCTCTTCAACCTGTTCAACGAGGTGCGCTCCTGGCCGGGCTGCGCGCTCGTCGCCACAGGCAACGCGCCGCCGATGGGTCTCACCGTGCGCGAGGACCTGCGCACGCGCCTCGGCTGGGGCCTCGTCTTCCATCTCGCCCCGCTCTCCGACGAAGGCAAGGCCGCCATACTCAAGCTGGCGGCGCGCGAGCGCGGCATCGTCCTCGCCGACGACGTGCCCGCTTACCTCCTCACGCACTTCCGGCGCGACATGCCGAGCCTCATGGGCTTGCTCGACGCGCTCGACCGCTTCTCGCTGGAGCAGAAGCGCGCGGTGACGCTACCCTTGTTGCGCACGATGCTCGCGACGGGCGTCGACGAACTCGTGATCGCGGCGAGTGCAGCGCCGGCGGACGTGGCGAACGAAGCGCAGCGCGCCGAAGACCCGACGACAACGGCCGACGACGACAAATCCAGCGCGCCGGCCAGCGCGGAAAAAGACCGGAGAGGCAGCGACGCGACGCAAATTCGGCCCGGGGAAGAGGATGAAAGGCCATTCGCGTCAGCACTAGCCGCCGGTTCGCCCGCAGCCCCCGCGGCCGAGCCAAACGCCACCCAGCCCTACGAGGCGCCGAAAGCGCCCGCCTTGCAGTCGCGCGCGCCGCTCCCGGTGCCGTTCAAGAAGCCGACCGATAACGTCGAAGGCGAACTGGGTGCCAAATACCGCCATGTGGTCCACAAGGAACTGGGCACCGAGCTCAAGGGCGAGGTCGAAGCCGACGTGAGCAACGAGATGACCGGCGAGTTGCGCGGCGATCTCGATCCGCCGGCCGGCACGACCGCCGGGCCTGGCGAGACGGCTGGCGAGACGCCCGCCAACGCGCCAGCAGCGGCCGAAGCAGACGCGCCCCCGGCGGCACAACCACCCGCCGCCGTTGCCCCGAGCGCGACAGCCACGGAAAACGAACCGCACCCCGCGCCGGACACCTCGCCCCGAGCACCGAGCCCGAGCGCACCCCAATCCCCTGCGGACCCCGCCGCGCCGAAGCCGTCAGCGGGCGGCGGCAACGGCGAGCCGCGCTTCAAGTAAAATGAGCGCCCATGGCTAACCTTGCACTTTTCGATCTCGATCACACGTTGATCCCCACCGACAGCGACCACGAATGGGGCCGCTTCATGGTGAAGCTCGGCATCGTCGACGGCGAGCGCTTCGCGCAGCAGAACGACCGCTTCTACGCCGACTACAAGGCCGGCAAGCTCGACATCCACGCGTACCTCGTCGCCATGCTCACGCCGCTCGCGAAGTATTCGCGCGCGCAGCTCAAGGCGTGGCACGACCAGTACATGCACGAGGTGATCAAGCCGACCATCCTGCCGAGCGCGGTCGAGCTCGTGAAGAAGCACAAGGAAGCGGGCGACCTCTGCTGCGTGGTCACGGCCACCAACGAATTCATCACGGCGCCCATCGCCGAGGTATTCGGCGTGGACAAGCTGATCGCATGCGAAGTCGAAACCGTGGACGGCCATCCGGCATCGGCGTTCACCGGCCGCCCGACGGGCACGCCGAGCTACCGCGAAGGCAAGATCGTGCGCGTCGAGCAGTGGCTCGCCTCGCTCGGCAAGAACTGGTCGGACTTCGAGCGCAGCTACTTCTATAGCGACTCGCACAACGACATTCCGCTGCTCGAAAAAGTCTCCGATCCGATCGCCACCAACCCCGACGACACCCTGCGCGCTCACGCGCAACAAGCGGGCTGGCGCATTCTCGATTTGTTCCAAGCCCAGTGATCAAGAAATTCATCCGCAAGCTGTTCGGCCAGGACGACGCCGCAGCGGCGCAAGACACCGAAGCCCCCGCCGACGCACAACACACGGCCGCGCGTGAAGGCGCCGGCGGCACCGGCACCGCGCGAGCGCGCCGCAAGCCGGCGAGCGCGCAAAAGACGTCCAAAGCGCGCGCCGATAAGGGCCCACGCGACCCGGCCACGCCCGTCATCCTCCCGGCCGACGTCCACGGCATCAACCCCGCACTCATCTCGCGCAACGCCGTGCGCGTGACCGAAGGCCTCCAGGAGGCGGGCTTCCGGGCGTTCATCGTGGGCGGCGCGGTGCGCGACCTGCTGCTCGGCGTCGCGCCCAAGGACTTCGACGTCGCGACCGACGCCACGCCCGACCAGGTGCAGAAGCTGTTCCGGCGCGCGCGCATCATCGGCCGGCGCTTCCAGATCGTGCACGTGCAGTTCGGCCAGGAAATCATCGAGGTCTCGACGTTCCGCGCGCTGATGGATGCACCGGCCGCCGAGGCCGTGCCCGCCGCAGCGCCCGCAAAGCGCATGCGCCGCGACGAGCTCGACCGCAAGACGCACCACGTCGACGCGAGCGGCCGCGTGCTGCGCGACAACGTCTGGGGCGAGCAGCACGAAGACGCCACGCGCCGCGACTTCACGATCAACGCGATGTACTACGACCCAGCCACGCAGACGGTGCTCGACTACCACAACGGGATGGCCGACATGCGCGAGCGTCTGCTGCGCATGATCGGCGACCCGGCCACGCGTTACCGCGAAGACCCGGTGCGCATGATGCGCGTGGTGCGTTTCGCGGCGAAGCTCGGCTTCGAGATCGAGGAGCACACGCGCGAGCCGATCAGCAAGCTCGCGGACCTCATCAACAACGTGCCGGCCGCGCGTCTTTTCGACGAGATGCTCAAGCTGCTGCTCTCGGGCCACGCGCTCGATTGCCTGAAGTGGCTGCGCAAGGAAGGCCTGCACCACGGCCTGCTGCCGCTGCTCGACGTGATTCTCGAACAGCCGCAGGGCGAGCGTTTCATCACGCTTGCGCTCTCGAACACCGACGCGCGCGTGCGCGCGGGCAAGCCGGTCTCGCCGGGCTTCCTGTTCGCCACGCTGCTGTGGCACGACGTGCAGCAGCGCTGGCAGCAGTACACGGCCGAAGGCGAGATCCCGGTGCCGGCGCTGCACCGCGCGATGGACGACGTGATCGATGCGCAAACGGAGAAGCTCGCGATCCATCGCCGCTACTCGTCGGACATGCGCGAGATCTGGGGCATGCAGTTGCGCCTCGAAAAGCGGGGCCGCGGCGCGATCAAGCTGCTGGAACACCAAAGATTTAGAGCGGCGTATGATTTCCTCCTGCTGCGCTGCGAGTCGGGCGAGCTCGACGCCGCAATCGGCCAGTGGTGGACGGACTTCATCGATGGCGACAGCGCGGCCCGCGAGGCCCTGCTCTCGCAGGGCGGCAGCAAGGAGCGCTCGCCGCGCAAGCGCCGCCGCCGCGGCGGCGCGCGAAGCCGCAAAACGGGCGAGGGTGCGTCGGACGGCGCGTCGGAAAGCGGCGAAGCCGGTGCAGTGCACGAAGCAAGCAGTGCAGACTATGACGGCCACGCCGGTCCGCACGAGGACTGACGACGTGGGGAGCCGCGGCAAGCCGCGGCGCGCACGTGTCGAACCGCAACACAAGTCGCAGGAAGTGAAGCCATGACGGTTGCCTGGCTGGGAATCGGCGCGAATCTGGGGGATGCGCGCCAGACCCTCAAAGACGCGGTGGTGTGCCTCGCACAGCAGCACACCCTCACCGTCGTCGCCAAATCGAGTCTTTACCGCACCGCGCCCATCGACGCGGGCGGCGACGACTATTACAACTGCGTCGTGAAGCTCGAGACCGGTCTCGACGTCCGCGCGCTGCTCGCGCTTTGCCAGCGCGTCGAGCATCACTTCGGCCGGGAGCGTCCCTTTCGCAACGCGCCCCGCACGCTCGACATCGACATCCTGCTGTATGGCGAGGCCATCATCGACGAACCCGATCTCGTCGTGCCGCATCCGCGCATGACGGGGCGCGCGTTCGCGCTCGTGCCGCTCGTCGAGATCGATCCCGAACTCGTGATTCCGGGCGTGGGCCCCGCCAGCGCGTTCCTCGCCGCCGTGGCCGACCAGCGCATCGAGAAGGTCAAGCCGTTGTGCCAGTGCCCAGGCATCGCGCCCGCGCCCGACGCCCCGCCTTCCGGCGGCTGCCGATGAGCTCGACGCCCCTGCCCGTCGTCAGCGCGCGCGCCTCGCGGCCCGCCACGTTGCAATACATCGTGATCGAAGGGCCGATCGGCGCGGGCAAGACCGCGCTCGCCACGCGGCTCGCCGAGCGCTGGTCGATGCAAACGCTGTTCGAATCGAATGCGGATAATCCGTTTCTCGAACGCATGTATCGCGACTCCGCGCCCTCGTCGCACGCGCTCGCGGCGCAACTTCATATCGCATTGCAACGCGAGCAGCTCTCGCGCGACGTGGCGGCGCGCCGCGCAGCGGGCGTGCCGCTCGTGACGAACTTCCTCGCGGAGCGCAACGACCTGTTCGCGCGCCTCACGCTCGCGGAAGACGAACTGCCGCTCTACCGCGCGTTCGCCGCGCGCCTGGAATGCGCGGCGCCCGCGCCCGACCTGGTCGTCTATCTGCAGGCGAGCCCCGAGGCGCTCTATGCACGCATCCAGAAGCGCGCCGTGCCGCGCGAGCTGCATATCTCGAGCGCGTTCCTGCGGGCGCTCTGCGACAGCTATAACGATTTTTTCTATCATTACGATCATGCGCCGGTGCTCACCGTTGGCGCCGAGCATCTGAATCTGCCCGACTCCGACGCGGACCTCGCGCTCGTCGCCGAACGTATCGAGACGATGCGCGGCCGCAAGGAATCCTTCGTCAAGGGCACGTCGCTGTAGTCGTCGCCCTCGCGCGAAACGGCGGCGCAGCCCCTCTTCGTTTTCCCTTTCCCAACGGATTTCCCCATGACTTACCTGCAGGAAACGAGCCGCAGCGCGGTCACCGTGCCCAAACTCCAGGCCATGCGCGACGCAGGCGAGCGCATCGCGATGCTGACCTGCTATGACGCGAGCTTTTCCGCGCTGTGCGAGCGCGCGGGCGTGGATACGGTGCTGATCGGCGACTCGCTCGGCAACGTGCTCCAGGGCCACACGACGACGCTGCCCGTCACCATCGACGACATCGCCTATCACACGGCCTGCGTGGCGCGCGCGCAGACGAAGGCGCTGATCGTCGCCGATCTGCCGTTCGGCACCTTCGGCACGCCCGAGGACGCGTTCGCGAACTCGGTGAAGCTCATGCGCGCCGGCGCGCAGATGGTGAAGATCGAGGGCGGCGAATGGCTCGCGCCCACGGTGAAGATGCTAGTGGAGCGCGCGGTGCCCGTGTGCGCGCACATCGGCCTCACGCCGCAGTCGGTGCACGCATTCGGCGGCTTCAAGGTACAGGGCAAGAGCGACACGGCCGCCACCCAGCTGATTCGCGATGCGCTCGCGCTTCAGGAGGCGGGCGCGCAACTCGTGGTGATCGAGGCCGTGCCCGCCGCGCTAGGCGCGGAAGTCACGAGGCAATTGCGCATTCCGACCATTGGCATTGGCGCGGGTGTGGACTGCTCGGGCCAGGTGCTCGTGCTGCACGACATGCTCGGCATTTTCCCCGGCAAGCGCCCGCGTTTCGTGAAGGATTTCATGGCGGGCCAGCCCGATATCGAATCGGCCGTGCGCGCGTATGTGCAGGCCGTGAAGGAAGGCACGTTCCCCGGGCCCGAGCACGTGTTCTGAGCGGACTCTCGTACGATCCCGCTCGCGCAATGAAAAAGCGCGCTCTTTGAGGAGCGCGCTTTTTTTTGCGGCTGCGTTCGCGCGATGTGCGCTACGGCTGCTTCATCGAATCAAGCGAGCCGGCACCGCGCCGCGCAACGCATTGGTGAGCATCAAGGCTTCCGCTTCGAGCACGTCGTCGCGCGTGAGCACGCGCTCCCTCGCGCCAAACGACGCGTCGTCGAGCACCACGCCGCGCATCACGCCCGGCAGTACGCCCGACGCGAGCGGCGGCGTGTACCACTTGCCGTCGAGCTTCACGAACACGTTCGAGCGGCCGCCTTCGGTCAGCTCGCCGCGCTCGTTGAAGAACAGCATGTCGAAGCCGCCCAGCGCTTCGGCCTCGCGCCACGCGCGATCGAATTCGGCGCGGCGCGTGGTCTTGCGCAACAGGAGCGCATCGGCGGATTCGACCGGCGCGTAGCCGTGGTCCGGCGCGAGCAGCACGCCCACGGTGTCGTGCGCGAGCGCGGCGAGCGGCGCGCTGGTGAGCGTCGCCGCCCCGCTCTTGCCGAGCGCGAGCCGCATGCGATGCGGCGCATCGTCGTCCGCAAACGTGGCGCACGTCTCGTTCAAGCGTGCGCGCAACGCTTCGACGTCGCATGGAAAACCGAGCCACGCCGCGCTCGCCGCGAGCCGGGCGAGATGGCGCTCCGCGTGGCGCACGCCGCCAGCACGCGTCGCGTACATCGTTTCGAAGCATTCGAGGCCCGGGTCGGCATCGGTCAGGAAACGGGCTTTCAAGCGACACTCCTCGTATTCGTCGGCGGCCACGCTGTCGAGCACGATGCCCGCCCCCACGCCCATTTCGCCGTGCCGCGTTGCTCCCCGGCCCTTTGTCGGCGCATCGAGCGTGAGCGTGCGGATCACGACCGAGAGGCAAAAATCGCCGCAAGTCTCGCCTTCCTTCGAGGCGTCGAGCCAGCCTATCGTGCCCGTGTACAGCCCGCGCGGCGCATGCTCCAGCGCTTCGATCAGCTCCATCGTCCGGTGCTTGGGCGCACCCGTGATCGAGCCGCAAGGAAAGAGCGCGCGCATCGCGTCGGCGAACGTCGTGCCTTCGCGCAGCGAAGCTTCCACCGTCGACGTCATCTGCCAGACGGACGCATACGGCTCCACGCTGAAGAGCGCGGGCACATGCACCGAGCCCGTGCGCGCGACGCGCGAAACGTCGTTGCGCAGCAGGTCCACGATCATCACGTTCTCGGCGCGGTTCTTCGGATCGTTCGCGAGAAAACGCGCGGCGGCCGCGTCTTCCTCGGCGTTTGCCGAGCGCGCGGCCGTGCCTTTCATTGGTTTCGCGCGCAACGTTTTGCCGCGCTTCTCCACGAACAGCTCGGGCGAACACGAGAGCACCCAGCGATCGCCCGGCAGCGCGATCAGCGCGCCGTAACGCACGCGCTGCCGCTCGCGCAAGCGCCTGTAAAGCGCGAGCGGCGAACCGAACGCCTCGAAGCCGAGCCGGTACGTGTAGTTGATCTGATACGAGTCGCCCGCGCGCAAGGCGTCCTGCACGCTGGCGATGTCCTGCTCGAAACGCTCGCGATCGACACCGATCGTCACGCCTGCGATGCCCGCGGGAGCCGGCGATTCACCGCCCTCTTGCGCCGCGAGCCACGCATCGGCTTCCTCGCGTGAACACTTTTCACAGCGTTCGAACAATAAAAAACGCAGCGCGGCGTCGCCGTGCTGCGTTTCGAGGGATGAGGCCGTGTCGCGCTTGGCGAATTCGAGCGCGCGCCCGAACTCGTAATCACCGATCACCAGGGCATGAAGCCCCGCGCCCAGTTCGGCGTTCACCTGCGCGCACACGGCGTCGAGATCCGCCGCGCGCTCGCATGCAAGCTCACGCACGAAGCCCGTATACAGGCGGCTCGATCGGCTTTCTGCCGTCGAGTCGCCATCGTCGAGCAGCGCGAACACCGCGCCGCCAGGATTGACTGCCATTGCGCTCACTACCTGCTTCTTACCAGTTGCTGCATGGGTGCGCCCGAGACGCGCATCAGTCGAAGAAGCTCTTCACGCGGTCGAACCAGCTCTTGCTTTGCGGACTGTGGCGCGCCCCGCCTTCCACGAGCGACTTCTCGAACTGCTGAAGCAGTTCGCGCTGCTGATCGGTGAGTTTGACCGGCGTTTCGACCTGGACGTGCACATACAGATCGCCGGCAATGCTCGAACGCAGGCCTTTGATGCCCTTGCCGCGCAGGCGGAACGTCTTGCCCGACTGCGTGCCTTCGGGCACCGTGAAGCTCGCGCGGCCCGCAAGCGTCGGCACTTCGATCTCGCCGCCAAGCGCCGCCGTGGTGAACGGAATCGGCATTTGGCAGTGCAGGTCGTCGCCGTCGCGCTCGAACACCGCGTGCTGCTTGATGTGGATCTCGACATAGAGATCGCCCGACGGACCGCCGTTGATGCCGGGCTCGCCGTTGCCGGCCGAGCGGATGCGCATGCCGTCGTCGATACCCGCCGGAATCTTCACCTCGAGCGTCTTGGTTTCCTTCACCTTGCCCGCGCCGTGGCAGTTCGTGCACGGTTCGGGAATGTACGAGCCCGTGCCGTGGCACTTGGGGCAAGTCTGCTGGATGCTGAAAAAGCCCTGCGACATGCGCACCGAACCCGATCCATGGCAGGTCGGGCAGGTTTCGGGCTTGGTGCCGGGCTTCGCGCCCGAGCCGTGACAGACTTCGCAGCCGCTCCAGCCCGGCACGCGAATTTGCGTCTCGTGGCCGTGGGCCGCCTGCTCCAGCGAGATTTCCATGCTGTAGCGCAGGTCGGCGCCGCGGTACACCTGCGGGCCGCCGCGCGCACCGGCGCGGCCACCCGCAGCCTGGCCGAAGATATCGCCGAAGATGTCGCCGAAAGCGTCCGCGAAACCGCCGAAGCCCTGTGCGCCGGCGCCGCCCATGTTGGGATCGACGCCCGCGTGGCCGTACTGGTCGTAAGCCGCGCGCTTTTGCGAGTCCGACAGCATCTCGTAGGCCTCTTTGACCTCCTTGAAATGCTCTTCCGCACCCTTGTTGTCCGGATTGCGGTCGGGGTGGTGCTTCATCGCGAGCTTGCGATACGCCTTCTTGATTTCGTCGTCGCTCGCGTTCTTCGCGACGCCCAGAACCTCGTAGTAATCCCGTTTCGCCATATCGGTTCAACGCCGATCGTGCGCTTCTCGGCGCACGCCGGCTCCTCTTGAATGCTGGATCTCGTGACCCGTTTGCCGTTCCTTCGAACATCCGCGCAGGCGCGTCTCACGCCGCGGCGGCCCCTGAAAGAGAACGGCCTCCATAAAACAAATGTGCCCGGAGAGCCAGTTGGCTCGCCAGGCGCTGCAATGCCGACACGCATCGTAACCGATGCGGCCGCTTTCGCAGAGGCACGACCGCCTGCTGATCAGGCAGAACGGTCGCGACCGCCGCTCACCCACTTAGTCCTTCTTGACTTCCTTGAACTCGGCGTCGACCACGTCGTCGGCGTTGTTCTGCGCAGCCTGCTCCGCACCGCCTGCACCACCTGCCGCACCCGCGCCGGCTGCACCGGCCGCGCCAGCCTGCTGCGCCTGCATGTCGGCGTACATCTTTTCGCCGAGCTTCTGCGACGCGGCCGACAGCGTCTCGACCTTCGCCTCGATCGTCGCCTTGTCGGCCGACGAGCTCTTCAGCGTTTCCTCGAGATCCTTCAGCGCGGCTTCGATCTTTTCCTTGTCGGAAGCGTCGATCTTGTCGCCGTACTCGGCCACGGCCTTCTTCGTGCTGTGAACGAGGGCGTCGCCCTGGTTGCGCACGTCGGCCAGCTCACGCAGACGGTGATCTTCTTCCGCGTTCGCTTCGGCGTCCTTCACCATCTTCTCGATTTCGGCTTCCGAAAGACCCGAGTTCGCCTTGATGGTGATCTTGTTTTCCTTGCCGGTGGCCTTGTCCTTCGCGCCCACGTGCAGAATGCCGTTGGCGTCGATGTCGAAGGTCACTTCGATCTGCGGCACGCCGCGCGGTGCGGGCGGGATGCCTTCGAGGTTGAACTCGCCCAGCAGCTTGTTGCCCGCCGCCATTTCGCGTTCGCCCTGGAACACCTTGATCGTCACGGCGCCCTGGTTGTCGTCGGCCGTCGAGTACACCTGCGAGTGCTTCGTCGGGATCGTCGTGTTCTTGTTGATCATCTTCGTCATCACGCCGCCGAGCGTCTCGATACCGAGCGAGAGCGGGGTGACGTCGAGCAGCAGCACGTCCTTGCGGTCGCCCGACAGCACCTGGCCTTGAATCGCGGCGCCGACGGCCACGGCTTCGTCCGGGTTCACGTCACGGCGCGGGTCCTTGCCGAAGAACTCCTTGACCTTCTCCTGCACCTTCGGCATACGCGTCTGGCCGCCGACGAGGATCACGTCGTCGATGTCGCCGACCTTCACGCCCGCATCCTTGATCGCGACGCGGCACGGCTCGATGGTGCGCTCGATCAGGTCTTCGACCAGCGCTTCGAGCTTGGCGCGCGTGATCTTCAGGTTCAGGTGCTTCGGACCCGAGGCATCCGCCGTGATGTACGGCAGGTTGATTTCGGTTTGCTGGCCCGACGACAGTTCGATCTTGGCCTTTTCAGCGGCTTCCTTCAGGCGTTGCAGCGCGAGCACGTCCTTCGAGAGGTCGACGCCCTGCTCCTTCTTGAACTCGCCGATGATGTAGTCGATGATGCGCTGGTCGAAGTCTTCGCCGCCGAGGAACGTATCGCCGTTGGTCGAGAGCACTTCGAACTGCATTTCGCCGTCGACATCCGCGATTTCGATGATCGAGATGTCGAACGTGCCGCCGCCCAGGTCGAACACGGCGATCTTGCGGTCGCCCTTTTCGGCCTTGTCGAGGCCGAACGCGAGTGCCGCTGCCGTCGGCTCGTTGATGATGCGCTTGACTTCCAGACCCGCGATGCGGCCGGCGTCCTTGGTTGCCTGACGCTGGCTGTCGTTGAAGTACGCGGGAACCGTGATCACGGCTTCGGTGACCGGCTCGCCGAGGTAGTCTTCAGCGGTCTTCTTCATCTTGCGCAGCACTTCGGCCGAAACCTGCGAAGGCGCGAGCTTCGTGCCGTGCGCTTCGACCCACGCGTCGCCGTTGTCGTGCTTGACGATCTTGTAGGGCATCAGGCCGATGTCCTTTTGCACTTCCTTCTCTTCGAAGCGGCGGCCGATCAGGCGCTTGACGGCGTACAGCGTGTTCTTCGGGTTGGTGACCGACTGGCGCTTGGCCGGTGCGCCGACCAGCACTTCGTTGTCGTCCATGTAGGCGATGATCGACGGCGTCGTACGGGCGCCTTCCGAGTTCTCGATCACCTTGACCTGATTGCCTTCCATCAGCGCCACGCACGAGTTGGTGGTGCCGAGGTCGATACCGATGATTTTGCCCATTTTTGTCAAATCTCCAGATTTTGATCGCTGTGCGGACGCCGCTTTCGCGCGGCGCAGGTAACTGCATGCTCGTGCCGCGTTTTCCCTTGTGCGCGGCTGGCGTCCACTTCAATTTGGAACTGCTGCCCAAATAAGTGCCCAGGACGGCGATTTCAAGAGCCTTGGGCTATGCGTTCCATCATTTTTTTCAATCGCGCGGCCCAATCGGTGGATCCGGGGCCGGCGACGCTTACTTTTTGCTTACTTCGGCGCCGAAACGGTCACGAGCGCCGGACGCAGCACGCGGTCGGCGATCACATAACCCTTTTGCAGCACGCTGACGACGGTGTTCGCTTCCTGCTCGGACGGCACCATCGAAATGGCCTGGTGGCGGTGCGGATCGAACTTCTCGCCCACGGGATTGATGGCGACGACCTTGCCCTTCTCGAGCGCGCCGGTCAGTTGCTTGAGCGTGAGCTCGACGCCTTCGTTGACCTTGGCGAGGTCGTCGGAGTTGTGCGCGAGCGCGGCTTCGAGGCTGTCCACCACCGGCAGCAGATGCTCGGCGAAGTTTTCGATGGCGAACTTGTGCGCCTTGGCGACGTCTTCCTGAGCGCGGCGGCGGACGTTCTCGGTCTCGGCCTTGGCGCGGACGAAAGCGTCCTGCAATTCGGCGACCTTTGCTTGAGCTTCAGCCAGGGCAGCCTCGGCCAGCGCGGCAGCGTTCTGGTCCGCGCCGCCTTGCGTTGCCTGCTGGGCAGCGTCAGCCGCCTGCGGCTGGGCTGCCTGGGCTTGCGACGCCTCGTCCGCGGGCGTGGGGTTCTGGCTCGTCGGGTTCTCTTGCGTGTTTTCCATTTCGCTGAACGTCGTTGAATAGTGAAAAAGGGAACAAAGCCTGGGGCGCCTTAGGGCCGCCCTGTTCGCTGCGCCGCCGATCGTTGCCCCGGCGCTACGAATGCTCTGTACATTGCGACAGCACATGGGTCCTGTGTCGCTTGTTTCAAGGGCTTCGCGCGGCTTTTTTGTACGAAGGGTCAAAGCGGGGAAACCGCCCGTTACAACGATTACCGCAGCGCCGCAAACTTGAAATTGAGTAAGGGCCAACCCTGACCTAAACTCAGGAACAGATGCTGCTCGCGGCGCGTTTACCCTGAGTCACGCATCGCACCGAAGGGGCCCGGTATCCGCAAACCGATGACTAGCCGGGCCTTGAAAATGGCCGTTTTGCAGCGATCCCAAGGGGAGTACCGTGAAACTGACCTTTGCCATATCGGTGGTCGCACTGGTGCTCATCGCCGGGACAACGACCATCTGCATGTCGGGCGCCGTGAACGAAAACACGACGGAATACGGGGGCGTGCACGCCACGATGGAGGCGCTCTTCAATCCTCACGTGAGAACTTGTCGATAGTGCGGCGATCGCGTTTCGTGGGCCTGCCTTGCAGCACGGCGGCGGGCTCGCGAAAGAGTCGCCGCCGCTCCTGCTCCGCCGCGCGCCGTTCGCGCCCGGCCTGCGTTTCCGCATAGAGCGTCTGCGCGACGCTGGCTGGGCCGCGCACTTCGCAAATCCCAAGCACTTCCACTTCCCACACCACATGTTCGATCTCGATTTCGACGAGATCGCCCACGCGCACGTCCTTCGATGCCTTCACGGCATCGCCGCCAATGCGCACGCGGCCTTTGCCCACGGCATCCGAGGCGAGCGAGCGCGTCTTGAAAAAGCGCGCCGCCCATAGCCATTTGTCGATGCGCAGCCGCGCGCCGGGTTCAGTCGAAATCTTGTAGTTCATCAGAGGTTTCCCATGGGCCGCGCAGCCCGCTCAGCCGGCTCCGGCAGCGCGCTCACGTCACTTCACGTCACCGGCAGTTCAGGTCACGTCATGGCGCCGGCGGGCGCCGCGGCCTGCACGGACCAGCCTTGGAGATGCTGCGCGACGATTTCGCCGAGCGCCGCAATCCAGGCGGGCGCGGCGTTCAGGCAGGGAATGCGGTGAAACTCCTTGCCCCCGCCGTGCAGGAATTCGTCGCGCACTTCCATGCCGATTTCCTCGATGGTTTCGAGGCAGTCCGCCGTGAAGCCGGGGCAGAAGACGTCCGCCCGGCGCACGCCGCCCGCGCCCAGTTCCCGCAGCGTCGGCGCCGTGTACGGCTGGAGCCACTGCGCACGGCCGAAGCGCGACTGAAACGTGACCCGGCATTCGACCGGTGTGAGCTCCAGCGCATGCATGAGCAACGCGGCCGTTTGCTGGCACTGGTCGTGGTAAGGGTCGCCGAGATCGAGCGTACGGCTCGGGACGCCATGAAAGCTCAGCACGAGGCGGTCGCCCGCCGCGAAATCCGGCTTGCCGTGCGTTTGCCAGTAATGATGCACCTGGGCCGCGAGCGCCGCGATATACGCCGGATGGTCGTGATAGCCGCGCACCGTGCGGATTTCCGGCTGGTTGCGCATGCGGCGAAGCGCGGCGAATGCCGCGTCGAATGCCGTAGCCGTGGTCGACGCCGAATACTGCGGGTACATCGGCATCAGCAGGATCCGTTCCGCGCCCGCAAGCTTGAGTTGGTTCAATATCGCCGCGATGTCGGGCGTGCCGTAGCGCATCGCGTAATCGACAAGGACGGCGTAATCGTTGATCTGCAGCAGATGACGCAGGCCGTCGGTCTGCTTTTGCGTGTACACGCGCAGCGGCGAGCCCTCGGGCGTCCAGACCGCCGCGTACTTCTTCGCCGACGAGCGGGCGCGAAACGGCAGGATCACGGCACGCAGGATGATTTGCCAGATCGGCGCCGGGATCTCGACCACGCGCGGGTCGGAGAGGAACTGCGCCAGATAGCGACGCACGGCGCGCGGCGTTGGCGCGTCCGGCGTGCCCAGATTGATGAGCAGCACGGCGACGCGATGCGCCGCGGCGGACTGCGAAGGCCGCTCCAGGTCGAAACGCATAGGCGATCAGTGGCGCCGCGCGGAGAACGCGCAGCAACGGTTGCACGAAACAAGCATTATAGCGGGCGGCCCTGGCGGGCCAACCGTGGGAATCGGGGACCGCCCTCTCGCGCGGTTGCGGCTCACGCAGACAGGCGCGGTGTGTTGGTCCCGGTTGGGTCCACTTTGGCCATTCGGCCGATGGCGCTCGACGCCGCTTTCGGGGATGATCTTCTCAAAGGCGGGTGTGCCCGGCGGCGCGCAGTTTGGCGCCCGGTGGGGCGCTCAGTTCTGGCTCAGCGTGAGTGACAGCAGGCGCGCGGTGATATCGACAATCGGGATCACGCGGTTGTACGCCATGCGAGTCGGCCCGATCACGCCGAGCGTGCCGACGATCTTGCCGTTCACTTCATAGGGCGCGGTCACCACGCTCATTTCCTCGATCGGCACGAGGTTCGACTCGCCGCCGATGAAGATCTGCACGCCCTGCGCGTGGCTCGAGACGTCGAGCAACTGCAGGAGGCTGGTTTTCTGGTCGAACACGTCGAAAAGCTTGCGCAGGCGCGCCATGTCCGACGAAAGATCGGCGACTTCGAGCAGGTTGCGCTCGCCGGAAATCAGCACGGTGTCGCCGGTTTCGGGTTCTTCGGTGCTCGCGGTCACGGCCGCGTGCATGAGCGAGGTCATGTCGCCGCGCAGCGCGTCGATTTCCTCGCGCAGGCGGCGGCGCACTTCGTCGAACGACAGGCCCGCGAAATGCGCGTTGATGTAGTTCGAGGCCTCGATGAGTTCCGAGGGCGTGAAGTCGCGCTGCGTCGCCATGATGCGGTTCTGCACGTCGCCTTCGGGCGTCACGATGATGAGCAGGATGCGCTTGTCGGACAGGCGCATGAACTCGATTTGCTTGAACACGTGGCTGCGCCGCGGCGTGAGCACCACGCCCGCGAACTGCGAGAGGTTCGAGAGCACGCTGGCCGCCGCTGCCACGACCTTTTGCGGCTCGCCGGGGCGCAGCGTGGTCTTCACCGCGCGCGTGAGGGCGTCGTCTGAGCTGGGCTCGACGGTGAGCATGGTATCGACGAACAGGCGATAGCCGCGCGGCGTGGGCACCCGCCCCGCCGAGGTGTGCGGGCTGGACACGAGACCCAGTTCCTCGAGGTCCGACATGACGTTGCGGATCGTCGCCGGGCTCAGCTCCAGGCCGGAATAGCGCGACAGCGTGCGCGAGCCGACCGGCTGACCTTCGGCGATGTAACGCTCGATCAGCGTCTTGAGGAGGGTTTGTGCGCGGGGATCTAGCATGACTGAAAATTTTAGCCTAATGGCGGGTTGGCCGCGAGTGCGCAGCCAGCGCAGTCCCGGCGGCAAGCCCGTGGCGCGGGGGCCAGGCGTTCCGGCCTGCCGGCGGCCGTGCATTCAACCGAAGCGCGCAAGGCCCGGACCGTGCCGGGACGCGCGCCGTCGCGCACGGCATTGCCCGTTGTCATCGCCGTGTCACCGGCTTCGGGCTGGAAGGCGCGGCGCACAAGGCCCGGCGGCCCGTTCGCGGCCCGCGCCAGGTTCTTTTCGCGACCTGACTATGGTGTAATGCCGGCATGCAGATCCAGAAGATCCAGAGCCAGTTCAAGACCGTTGCGCTCGTTGGGCGCAGCAACACGCCGGGCATCGCCGAGCCGCTGATGGCGCTCGCGCAGACCATTGCGAAGCGCGGCTTCGAGGTCGTGTTCGAAGCGCAGACCGCCGAGGAAGTCGGCGCGCAAGGCTATCCCGCGCTGCAGCCCGCCGAGATCGGCGCGCGCGCGGACGTGGCCGTCGTGCTCGGCGGCGACGGCACGATGCTCGGCATGGGCCGCCAGCTCGCGCCCTACCGCACGCCGCTCATCGGCATCAACCACGGGCGGCTCGGCTTCATCACCGACATCGCGTTCTCGGAGATGCAGGAGATCGTGCCGCAGCTGCTGGCCGGCTCGTTCGAGCGCGAGGAGCGCTCGCTGCTCGAATCGCGCATTACGCGCGACGGCGACCCGATCTACCACGCGCTCGCCTTCAACGACGTGGTTGTGAACCGCAGCGGCTTCTCAGGCATGGCCGAGCTGCGCGTGAACGTGGATGGCCGCTTCATGTACAACCAGCGCTCGGACGGTCTGATCGTCGCGACGCCCACGGGCTCCACCGCCTATGCGCTTTCGTCGCAGGGGCCGATCCTCCATCCGCAGCTGCAAGGCATCGTGCTCGTGCCGATCGCGCCGCACGCGCTTTCGAACCGCCCGATCGTGTTGCCCGACGACTGCAAAGTGAGCATCCAGATCGTGGCCGGGCGCGACGTCAACGTGAACTTCGACATGCAGTCATTCACGGCGCTGGAACTGGGCGACGTGATCGAGGTGCGCCGCTCGCGCCACACGGTGCCTTTCCTGCATCCGGTCGGCTACAGCTACTACCGCACGCTGCGCAAGAAGCTGCACTGGAATGAGCACCCCTCGCTGCAGGACGATCCGGAGGATTAAGGCAAGCCGAGACAGGAAGAGCGCGCCCGGTCCGCGCGGTGTGCACATGCGCGCCGCTCCATCGATGCCCACACTTCCGTTCCCATACAGCCAGCAGGCACCGGTAACCCACGCCAACCCAAAAAGCAGAACCAGACGCCATGCTTCGCCATCTCTCGATTCGCGACTTCGTGATCGTCGCGGCGCTCGACCTCGAATTCGATAGCGGCTTCACCGTGTTTTCCGGCGAGACGGGCGCGGGCAAGTCGATCCTGATCGACGCCCTCGCGCTAACGCTCGGGACGCGCGCCGACGCGAGCGTCGTACGCACGGGCGAGAGCCGCGCCGACATCACCGCCGAGTTCGACGTGCCGCCGCACGTGGCGCTCTGGCTCGACGAACAGGCGCTCTCGAATGTCGATGCCGGCGACGGCGAGCACAGCGTCATGATGCGGCGCGTGGTGGACAGCGGCGGACGCTCGCGTGCCTTCATCAACGGCACGCCGGCCACGCTCGCGCAGTTGCGCGAGCTGGGCGAGATGCTCGTGGACATCCACGGCCAGCACGCGCACCAGTTGCTCATGCGCCCCGACGCGCAGCGCGAGCTTTTCGACACGCACGCGGGCCTCACCGATCTCGCCGCCGCCGTCACGCGGGCTTGGCGCGAGGCGCGCGACGCCCGTCTCGCGCTACAAAGCGCCATGTCGCGCGACCGCGAGCTGCAGCTCGAGCGCGAGCGCCTCGCATGGCAGCTCGCCGAGCTCGACAAGCTCGCGCCGCAGCCCGGCGAATGGGAAGAGGTAAACGCGGAGCACGTGCGGCTTTCGAACTCGGCGAACCTGATCGAAGGCGTGCAGGGCGCACTGGCGGCACTCTCCGAATCCGACGAGGCAATGCTCTCGCAGCTCAACTCGATTCTCTCGAAGCTGCGCGGCCTCGCCGAAATCGACGCCGGACTCAACGATGCGCTGGCCGCGCTCGAGCCCGCCGCGATCCAGATCCAGGAAGCCGCCTACTCGCTCTCGCATTACGCGCAGCGTCTCGATCTCGATCCGCAGCGGCTCGCGCAGGTGGAACGGCGCCTCGACGCGCTCCATTCAACGGCGCGCAAGTTCCGTCTGCACGCCGAGACGCTGCCCGACGAACACGCGGCGCGCCGCCAGCAGCTCGCCGCGCTGGACGCCGCATCCGATCTCGACGGCCTGCGCGCCGCCGCGCAGAAAGCGCAGGACGCCTACCTCGGGCAGGCGCGCGAGCTTTCGAAGGCGCGCGCCAAGGCCGCGCAAGCGCTCGGCGCGGCGGTCACGCAGGGCATGCAGGAGCTGTCGATGGCGGGCGGCAGCTTCGAAGTCGCGCTCGTGGCGCTCGGCAGCGGCTCGAATGGCGAGCCCATCGGCGGCGCGCATGGTCTGGAGCAGATCGAGTTCCGCGTGGCGGGCCATGCCGGCGTGCCGCTGCGCCCGCTCGCGAAGATCGCCTCGGGCGGCGAACTCGCGCGCATCAGCCTCGCGCTCGCCGTCATCGCCAGCGCGGCGAGCCCGACGCCGACCCTGATCTTCGACGAAGTCGACACGGGCATCGGCGGGGGCGTGGCCGAAGTGGTGGGGCGATTGCTGCATCAGCTCGGCCGCGCGCGTCAGGTGCTATGCGTCACCCACCTGCCGCAGGTCGCGGCGCGCGGCGATCACCACTTCCAGGTGTCGAAATCCGGCGACGGCAATGGCGGCACGGTCTCGGCCGTCCTGCCGCTGGACAAGGGCGGCCGCGTGGAAGAAGTCGCGCGCATGCTCGGGGGCCTCGAGATCACCGCGACGACCCGGCGGCACGCGAAGGAGATGCTGGCGGCTTGAGGGCCACTACGGGGAGGAACAACTGCAATGGAATCGCTAAACGACGAAACGCAGAATAGCGCCAATGCACCGGGCGAAAACGCGCGCGGCAGCACAGAGCAAACGCTCGCGCTTCTGGCCCTGCTGGAGCATGGGCGAAGGCAAATCGAAGCAGGAAACTTCACGCCTGCCGGTGAGGTATTCGCTGAACTCGAAGAAATGGATAGGCAGGCCGGGATCATCTGAAACCGGCCAGCGCGCGCTTGCCCTAACCCACCCCCCGCTCCCCGAACACCCGCTTCCACAACGCCAGCACCGCGTCGCGTTCGCGCGCCACGCGCGCGGGATCGACACGCGCCTTCTCCATGCCGTCGAGCCGCAACTGGTGCTGCAGCTTGCGATACAGCCGGTACGCCGAACCGATCGTCTCGGCCTCCTCCTCGCTCATGAGCCCGAAGCGCGACACCTCGCGCAGGAGCGCGATGTTGCCGGTATTGCGGATCAGCTCGGGATCCTGCGCGGCGTGCAGCAGCACCCAGTACTGCACCAGGAACTCGATGTCCACCATGCCGCCGCGGTCGTGCTTCAGATCGAATAGCTCGGTACGGTTCGGATGGCCGTCCTCCACGCGCTGGCGCATCGCCACGATTTCGGCGGCGAGCGGCGCGGCGTCGCGTGGCGTCGTCAGAACCTGCTCGCGAATCGCCTCGAAGGCGCTGCCGATCGCTGCGTCGCCGGCCGAGAAGCGCGCGCGCGTGAGCGCCTGATGCTCCCACACCCACGCCGTGTTGGCCGCATCGCCCTCGCGCAGCTGGTAGCGGCGAAACGCGTCGAGGTCAGTCACGAGCAGGCCCGATTCGCCATTGGGCCGCAAGCGCAGATCGATGTCGAACAGCGTGCCCGCGCCGGTGGCCGTGGTGAGCCACGTGATGAGGCGCCGCGCGAAGGCCGCGTAGACTTCCGACGCGCGCTCGTCGTCGTCCTCGTACAGAAAGATGATGTCGAGGTCGGATGCGTAGCCAAGCTCCTTGCCGCCCAGCTTGCCGTATGCGATCGCCGCGAAGCGCGGCACCTCGCGATGACGCCTCGCGAACTGCTTCCACACGGTCTCGATGGTCACGTCGAGCACGGCGTCCGCAAGCTCGGAAAGCAGGTCGCTCACGTGCTCCACCGAAAGCCGGCCCGCCAGGTCGTTGAGCAGGATGCGGAACACCTCGGCCTGGTGCGCGTGGCGCAGCAGGTCCATCTGCTGCTCGACGTCGGCGGCGGCGGCGAGGCGCGCGCGCAACAGGCGCGAGAACTCGGGCCAGTCGAAGGGCGTGGTCACCGCCTCGTCGTCGAGCAGTTCGTCGAGCAGCTGGGGATGCCGGATCAGATAGCCCGCCGCCCAGCGCGATCCGCCCAGCACGTTGAGCACGCGGTTGAGCGCGTCGGGGTATTCGGTGAGCAGCGCGAGATACGCGCCGCGCCGGATCACGCCTTCGAGCAGCTCGAACATGCGCGCGAGCGTGTCGCCGCGACGCTCGCGGGGCTCGAGCGTGCGGGCCGCTTCGAGCGCGCGTTGCGCGACGCCGTCGAAACGCTCGCGGCTCTTCTCGGGCAGCCCCGCGTAGCGCGACGACTGCCACAGCCCGCGCAGGCGCGCGAGCAGCGGCGCAGGGTCGTCGATGCCCAGTTGCGCGAGCCGTTCGACGAGTTCGTCGTCGGCGCCTTCTTCCACGAGCGCCCCGCTCCATACCCATGCCGCCGCGCCGTCCCCGGAAGCGCCGCCGCCGCCATCGCCGCCCACCTTGTCGGAGAAGATCTGCACGAACTGGCGCTCGACCTTCTCGCGGTGGCCGTTGAGCGTCGAGATCAGCGCCGCGTAGTCGGCAAAGCCCATCGATCTGGCGAGCGCGGCGCGCTCTTCGGCGTCGACGGGCATGGCGTGCGTCTGCGCGTCGTCGCGATATTGCAGGCGATGCTCGAGGCCGCGCAGGAAGTCGTAGGCGCGCGTGAGTTCGCCGCAGACCTCCAGCGAGATCAACCCGCGCGCGGCGGCATAGCCGAGCACGGCGAGCGTCGGTCGCACGCGAAAGCCCGCATCCTGGCCGCCGCGAATGAGCTGGAACACCTGGGCGCTGAACTCGATCTCGCGAATGCCGCCGCGCCCGAGCTTGATGTCGTCTGCCTTGTCGGGGCGCATCATGGCGCGCCGCTGCGCCTCCTGGCGGATCTGCAAGTGCAGCGAGCGGATCGCGCTGATCACGCCGAAGTCCAGATAGCGGCGGTAGACGAAGGGCTTGACGAGCGAGTCGAGCTGGCGCGCGAGACGCAGCGCGCTTTCGCTCTCGACCTCGGAGACGAGCCGCCCCTTGATCCACGCATAGCGCTCCCACTCGCGGCCCTGCACGTAGAAGTACTCTTCGAGCATGCCGAGGCTGCACACGAGCGGTCCCGAGTCGCCGTTCGGGCGCAGCCGCATGTCGACGCGAAAGACGAAGCCGTCCGCGGTCACGTCGCTCAATGCGCCGATCAGGCGTTTGCCCACGCGCGTGAAGAAGTCCTGCGTGGCGATCGGCGAGCGCTGACCGCCCGAGGTCTCGCCGTCGTCCTCGTAGACGAAGATCAGGTCGATGTCCGACGAGACGTTGAGCTCGCGCCCGCCGAGCTTGCCCATCCCCACCACGCCGAGCGTGAGACGCTCGCCGTTGGGGCCGCGCGGCTCGCCGAAGAGGGCTTCGAGGTCGGCGCTCACGCAGGCAAGCGCGCGCTGGATCGCGACTTCGGCGAGATCGGTCATGCTGCCGGTGACTTCGGCCACGTCGGCGACACCGCCCAGATCGCGCTCCATCACCGCGCAGATCACTTCCACGCGCAGCTGGCGCAGGATCTTCTTCAGCTGCTCGTCGGTGAGCGGCGCAGCAGGTGCGACGCTTGCTCCCGCGCTAGCCTGAGAAGCGCCTGCGCCGACCAGCTGACGGCTCAACGTATCGAAGCGCGCGACGATGCGCTCGCGCGTGAGCGGCGCGGCAGCGAGCGCCTCCACCTGCGCCGCCAGCTCGGGGCGCGCGGCGTAGGCACGCGCTGCATAACGGGAATAGCGGGAACTCAGGAGAGGGAGGTCGTTCATGAAGGGCGGCTTGTGGCTTGGCTCGCTGTTGTGTCGCGCCGGTGATCCCCAGTAGGGGGTCGCGCGATTGGTCAATGACTGTCTCTATGGCTCGAGCGGTACGCCGGCCTCGTGCGATGCACGCGCGAAAGCCGGATCCCCGCCGTGTCTTCCATTGTTGCATCCCGCTTTGCCAATGCATCCGGCATAGCGCGCGCTGCAATGCGATCAATCGTGCGTATCACCGTGCTGCGTGGCCATCCCGGCTTCCCCGGATGGGCGTGCCGGCGGCCCTCTGTGATACATTTCGTCGTTAGAACGCAACGCTACCATACCCCACCCGCCGCAGCATGTCCGAGCGAAACGATCCCGCCGGCCCGCCTCGATCTGGACATGCCAGCCAGGCTACAGAGCCGGGGGGCCAGCACCATCATCATCCGGTTCTGCGCCACACGTTCCACGTGCTGGCGGTCATCGCGCTTGTCCTGTATTTCGTCGTCGGCGTGCTGCTGCTCGGATTGCGCTACGTCGTGCTGCCGCGCGTGGACAACATCCGTCCGCGCATCGAGCAACTCGTTTCCACGAAGATCCACGCCGACTTTCGCATCGGCAAGCTCGCGCCGCACTGGTCGGGCTTCGAGCCCGGCATCGACATCACCGATCTGACGATCCGCGACCGCCACGGCAAGATCGCGCTCAATGTGCCGCACGCTACGGCCTCCGTTTCGTGGCGCTCGGTCGTGCTGCTCGAGCCGCTGCTTTCGAGCATCGTGGTCGAACAGCCCGACGTGCAGCTCGCCCGCGAGGACGACGGCACGCTGACCGTCGCCGGCGTGCCGGTGCCCACCGCGCACACGGGCAACGCCACCTTCACGACCTGGCTCATGCGCCAGGAAGCCATCGTGCTGCGCGGTGGCACGCTGCGCTGGCGCGACGCCACGCGCGACGCGCCCGATCTCGCGCTCTCGCACATCCGCCTCGCGATCCTCAACGACGGCTACGATCACCGCATCGCGCTCCAGGCGCCCGCCGAGGGCACCGTGCTGCACGGCCCGCTCGACTTTCGCGCGCACTTCACGCACGCGCATTCCACGCAGGCCGGCAAGCCGATCGGCTGGAGCGGCGACACCTACCTCTCGACCGGCCCGGTCGATCTGCCCACGCTAGCGCGCTACATCGACTTCCCGATCGCCACATATGCCGGGCGTATCGACAACGCGATCTGGGCGCACTTCGCGAACGGACGCATCCTCACGGCGAGCGGCGCGCTCGAAGGGGCAAACGTTTCGCTGCGCGTGCGCCCCACGCAGCCGCTGCTCGACGTGCCGGTCGCGAGCTTCCACTGGAGCACGGGCATCGAGCCCGGCGATTACACGCTCGCGCTGCGCGACTTCCACGCCGAGCTCGGCCAGCCGCCGCTCGACGACGGTACGCCGCTCTTCCGCTCGCTCGCACTCGCGACGCTCGATGCACGTTTTCGCCAGCAATCGCTCCAGCACGGTCAGTTGATCACCGTGCAGGGCGACCGCATCGATCTGGGTATCCTCGCGCAGTTCATGCGCGCGCTGCCCCTGCCGGGGCGCGTGCAGGGCGCGCTCGTGCGCTTCGACCCGCGCGGGCTGGTGGCGAACTACGAGCTGGGCCTCGAACGCGCGCAGCCCGAATCGGGCGAGGCCGCCGCCGAGCAGCGCGTCACGGGCGTCGAGCCGGTCATCCACTATCGCTTCAAGGGCGACCTGCAAGGCATCAGCGTGAACGCGCAGGAGCCGGGGCCTGGCCTCACGCCGCGCGGCCATCCGCGCGCGGGCCTGCCGGGCTTCGAGAACCTCTGGGGGCACATCGATTCCGACGAGTCGCACGGCACGATCGACCTCGACACGGCCAACGCGGCCATCACCGTCCCGGGCGTGTTCGACAACCCGCGTCTCACGTTCGACCGGCTGTACGGCGCGGCCAAGTGGACCGTGGCCGCCGCGCGCGTGCCCGGCAACAGGATGAAGGCGTTCACCGTCGACGTCTCCGGGCTCGGCGTGGAGAACGCCGACGCGCGCGCGAAAATGACCGCGCACTACACGAACCCCGGCAAGGGACGCGGCTCGCTCGACCTCGTCGCGCACTTCGACGAAGCCCAGGTCAAGGCCGTCCCCCGCTATCTGCCCACCAGCCTCTCCGAGAAGACGCGCATCTATCTCGGCCACGGCCTGCAAGCTGGCCTGTCGAAGGGCGCGACGATCGAGGTCCACGGCGACCTGACCAGGTTCCCGTACTCGCGCGACCCGCAAGCGGGCCAGTTCCGCATCGTCGCGCCGTTCACTGGCGGCCGCTTCGACCCGTCGCCGTTCCCGCCGCGCAGGATGCGCAACGGCGCGCCAAACGTCTGGCCCGCGTTCGACGGCATCGACGGCGTGTTCAAGCTTCACGAGAACAAGCTGCGCTTCGACGTCGATCGCGGGCACTACCGCAACTTCGTGCTGCGCAACGTGAGCGGGCGCATCGAGGAGCTGGGCATCAAGGGCTCCGACATCGTGATCGAAGGCAGCGGGCGCGGGCCGCTCGCGGATCTGCTCGATTACGCGGACAACAGTTCGATCGGCTATATGT
Source organism: Paraburkholderia sp. JHI2823 (assembly GCF_038900695.1). NCBI lineage: Bacteria > Pseudomonadati > Pseudomonadota > Betaproteobacteria > Burkholderiales > Burkholderiaceae > Paraburkholderia > Paraburkholderia sp. JHI2823. Next base: position 72,845 of record NZ_JAYMRY010000002.1, read on the forward strand.
CGAAGCACGCCACCGCGAAAGTGCAGGCGCAGGGCCCGGCCACGCTCGCGCTCAAGCTCACGATTCCGCGCCATCCGATGCCGAAGGTGCTGGTGGCGGGCGCCGTCGGCTTCGAGAACAACACGCTGACCGCGAGGAACGTGCCGCCGGTGTCCAACCTCACCGGCCAGGTGCGCTTCACGAACCACAGCGCCAATGTCGAGCGGCTCACGGCACGGTTCCTGGGCGGCGACCTGCGCGCGAGCGGCGGCCTGCGCGAGGACGGGCGCTATGCGGTGAACGTGGCGGGCAACGTGGCCGTCGATGCCGCGCGCGGACTGAACCTCCATGGCATGGCGGCGGCCGCGCTCGGGCGCTTCTCGGGCGCGGCACCCTACTCGCTTTCGGTCGCGGGCCAGCGCGGCCACCTGCCCGACGTGAAGGCCAACGCCGATCTCACCGGCCTCGCGCTCGACCTGCCGGCGCCGTTCGGCAAGGCGGCCGGCACGCCGATGCCGCTCAGTTTCGAACTGCAGCCGGGCACCGGCGACGCCGCAAAAAGTGGTGCAGATGCCGCCGCGTTCCAGCATGCCGAGCTCACGCTCGGGCCGCTCGCCGCGCATTATGTGATGCGCCGCCATCCGGGCCACGTGCCCGAGGTGCTGCGCGGCGCGATCGGCATGAACCGGCCGGCGGATCTGCCCTCGGAAGGCGTGGCGGCAGCCGTCGATCTCCCGGCCTTCGACGCCGACGCGTGGCGCGCCGTGGTCCAGCAGATGCGCGGGACCGCGGGCCAAACCGTGGCGCCGGCACGCGCGGCGGCGACAACCGGCACCCAGGCACGGACAACCGAGCCTCAGTCCCCGGTCACGACCGACGCCGCCAGCGCGGCGGCCGCCGCCTCGTCCCCGCTGGCGCCCAACGGCGCGATCGGCCAGTTCCTGCCCTCGCGCTTCGCCGTCCACGTCGGCACGCTCACGCTGCTCAAGCGCCACTGGGAGAACGTCGTCCTCGGCGCGTCGCGCACGGGCGAGCGCGGCAACGAATGGCAGGCGAACGTCGCCTCCAACCAGGTCTCGGGCCATGTCTCGTGGAAGCCGGGCGATGTGCCGGGCGCGCCTGGCACGCTCGAAGCACGGCTCGCGCGCCTCACCGTGCCCGCCGCCACCGAAAACGACCTGCTCGGCCAGGCGATGTCGCAGCCCTTGCAGAACATGCCGTCGATCGACCTCGTCGTGAACCAGCTCATCGTGCGCGATCACGACCTGGGCCGCCTCCAGGTGAACGCGCACAACGACGACGACAACGGCGTGCCGGTGTGGCGGCTCGACCAGCTCGACATCAGCAACCCGGACGCGCACCTTACGGCCACGGAAAGCTGGCGCGCGGTGGGCGACACCGGCGCGAGCGAGGACTCGGCCGCCGCCGGCATGCAGACGCCGCGCCGCACCGACCTCGACTTCCATCTCGACATCAAGGACGCCGGCGCGCTGCTCGAGCGCGCGGGCAGGCCGCACGTGCTCAAGGGCGGCTCGGGCACGCTCGCGGGCACCCTGGCGTGGCAAGGCGGCCCGACTCGCATCGACGTCCCGTCGCTGAACGGCAACCTCGCGCTCGACCTCCACCACGGCCAGATCCTCAAGGTCGATCCGGGCGTGGCGAGGCTGCTCGGCGTGCTCAGCCTGCAAAGCCTCGCGCGCTTCGCGACGACGGACTTCCGCGACATCATCGGCACGGGCCTGCCCTTCACCAGCGCGACGGCCACCGCGCAGATCCAGAGCGGCATCGGCAGCACGAGCGACTTCAAGCTCGTGACCGCACCCGGACGGGCAACGATGACGGGCAGCGTCGACCTCGCGCACGAGACCCAGGATCTGCGCGTGCGTGTGGTGCCCACGGTCAGCGCGGGCGCAGGCGTGATCGCGGCGGCGATCATCAATCCGTTCCTCGGCCTCGGCGCGCTGGTCGGCGACATTGTCCTTTCTCACACGCTCGAACACGCCTTCGCGATGGACTTCGCGATCACGGGCCCCTGGTCCAAACCGCACGTCGAGCGGCTGCACGGCGATCAGGGTAAGATGAACGCGCAGGCGCCGGCCACCGCGCACTGAAAGGCGCAATGTTTGCCGACGGCGTGCGCCCCCGGTGCGGGCACGCACGTTGCGCCCCGCTCCCCGAACCCGTTCAAGATCTGCCGATGAGCACTGCCCCCCATGAGCCGTTTCGCGTCGCCGCGCTGCAGATGGTCAGCACCCCCGATCGCGAACGTAATCTCGCCGAAGCGGAAAAACTGATCGCCGAGGCCGCAGCCGGTGGCGCGCGCCTCGTGTTACTGCCCGAATATTTCTGCTTCATGGGTCACAAGGACAGCGACAAGCTCGCGATTTGCGAGCCGCATGGCGACGGGCCCATTCAACGCTTTCTGGCCGATGCGGCGAAACGCCATGGCGTGTGGGTGATCGGCGGCACATTGCCGCTGAATGCACCGGAAGCGACGCGCGTGCTCAACACCACGCTCGTGTTCGATCCGAGCGGCGAAGAACGCGCGCGCTACGACAAGATCCATCTCTTCAACTTCGAAAAAGGCGCCGAATCCTTCGACGAAGCGCGCACGATCCGGCCCGGCGCCGAGGTGCGCACCTTCGAAGCCCCGTTTGGCCGCGTGGGCCTGTCGGTCTGCTACGATCTGCGCTTTCCCGAGCTGTACCGGCGTATGGGCGACTGTGCGCTGATGGTCGTGCCTTCGGCGTTCACGTACACGACCGGCCGCGCGCACTGGCAGATCCTGCTGCGCGCCCGCGCGATCGAGAACCAGTGCTATGTGCTCGCCGCGGCGCAAGGCGGCACGCACGAGAACGGCCGACGCACCTGGGGCCACACCATGCTGGTCGACCCGTGGGGCGAGATCGTCGCCGTTCGCGACGAAGGCGCGGGCGTGGTGGCGGGCGACATCGACCCCGAACGCATCGCCGCCGTGCGCGCGAGCCTGCCCGCGTGGCGGCACCGCGTGCTCGACTGCGCTTGAAAGCGCGCCCCGCAACGCCACTTCACCATGACGATTACGACGATTGGGGCGCTCGATTTCGCTGCACCGCGCCCGAATCCTGATTCACAGACTCATCGATTGATCCACTGATCCCACTGAGCGCATGAACATCATCGAACCCGGCATTCGCAACCTGGCGACCGCCAAGGACCTGCTCCTCACGCCCTACGGCCTCGACGAGGCAGTGCTCACGCGCACGCTCGGCGAGATCTTCACGCATCGCGTCGACTACGCCGACCTCTACTTCCAGACCACGCGCAGCGAGGCCTGGAGCCTCGAAGAGGGCATCGTCAAGTCGGGCAGCTTCAGCATCGACCAGGGTGTCGGCGTGCGCGCCGTCTCCGGCGAGCGCACTGCCTTCGCCTACTCCGACGACCTCTCGCCCGAAGCGATCCGCCAGGCGGCCATCGCCACGCGCTCGATCGCGAAAGCCGGCGGCGGCAAGCAGAAGATCCAGGTGGCGAAATCGCTCACCGGCATTGCGGGCCGCGATCTGTACCTGCCCTCCGATCCGTTGAGCTCGCTCGACGCGACCGAAAAGGTGAAGCTGCTCGAGCGCGTCGAGCAGATGGCGCGCGCGCGCGACCCCCGCATCACGCAAGTCATGGCCGCGCTCGCAGGCGAGTACGACGTGGTGCTGGTCGCCCGCAGCGACGGCGCGCTCGCCGCCGACATCCGCCCGCTCGTGCGCGTTTCCGTCACGGTGATCGCCGAGCAGAACGGCCGCCGCGAAATCGGCAACGGCGGCGGCGGCGGCCGCTACGACTACGGCTATTTCACCGACGACATCCTCTCTAAGTACGTGGACGACGCCGTGCACGCCGCGCTCGTGAACCTCGAAGCGCGCCCCGCGCCGGCCGGCGCGATGACGGTCGTGCTCGGCCCGGGCTGGCCCGGCGTCCTGCTGCACGAGGCGATCGGCCACGGCCTCGAAGGCGACTTCAACCGCAAGGGTTCCTCGGCGTTCGCGGGGCGCATCGGCGAGCGGGTGGCCGCGAAGGGCGTGACCGTGGTGGACGACGGCACGCTGCCCAACCGCCGCGGGTCGCTCAACATCGACGACGAAGGCAACCCCACGCAGTGCACGACGCTGATCGAGGACGGCATCCTCAAGGGCTATATCCAGGACTCGCTCAACGCGCGCCTCATGAAAATGCCCGTGACGGGCAACGCGCGCCGCGAGTCGTATGCAGCGCTGCCCATGCCGCGCATGACCAACACGTACATGCTCAACGGCGACAAGGATCCGCAGGAGATCATCGGCTCGGTGAAGAACGGCCTGTACGCCGTGAACTTCGGCGGCGGCCAGGTGGACATCACGAACGGCAAGTTCGTGTTCTCGGCCTCCGAGGCCTACATGATCGAGGACGGCAAGATCAGCTACCCCGTGAAGGGCGCGACGCTCATCGGCAGCGGACCGGAATCGCTCAAGTACGTGAGCATGATCGGCAACGACATGCGCCTCGACTCGGGCGTGGGCGTGTGCGGCAAGGAGGGCCAGAGCGTGCCGGTGGGCGTGGGCCAGCCCACGTTGCGCATCGACCGCATGACGGTGGGCGGCACGGTCTGAACGGCAGGCGACTTCTCGCTGGATGCATGGGAGTGCGGAAATTCCGCATCCCCATGCGGTTTTCCTGCATGGAAGTGGTGTGTGCCGCGGTTATGCCGCTTTTTCGCCCTCTCCCGCTTGCCAGTCACGAGAAGCGCGGGTTATAAAGGCAATCACCCTTTTCGACGTAACGAAACGAACTCACGAACGTTCCGACCCAAACCGCCATGTTCGCCACGAAGTTTTATTTTTACTTCTTTTGGTATCTCAGACCGCTGGCGGATCGAGAGGGTTGATAGTACGCGCAGGACCCCGAACACACGAGAAACCGCCAGCCAAGCCTGGCGGTTTTTTTTCGTCCCCGTTTCGTAAAGCCCAAGAGCCGCACCTTCATCTAACGATTTTTGAAGCACCGTCCACGCGACGCACGCTACGCACAGGATCAGGAGAAAACGACCATGCCCCCGCACAATACCGACGATGTCCGCATTCGCGAACTCAAGGAACTCACGCCGCCCGCTCACCTGATCCGCGAATTCCCCTGCTCGGAAGACGTATCGACGCTGATCTTCGAATCGCGCCGCGCCATGCACCGCATCCTCCACGGCATGGATGACCGCCTGATCGTCGTCATCGGGCCGTGCTCGATTCACGACACCAAGGCCGCGATCGACTACGCGAAGAAGCTCGTCGAGCAACGCAATCGCTTCAAGAACGAACTCGAGATCGTGATGCGCGTGTACTTCGAGAAGCCGCGCACGACCGTGGGCTGGAAGGGCCTCATCAACGACCCGTTCCTCGACAACAGCTTCAAGATCAACGACGGCCTGCGCACCGCGCGCGAGCTGCTCGTCTCCATCAACGAACTGGGCCTGCCGGCCGGCACCGAATACCTCGACATGATCAGCCCGCAGTACATCGCCGACCTGATCTCGTGGGGGGCAATCGGTGCGCGCACAACGGAATCGCAGGTACATCGCGAACTGGCTTCGGGACTGTCGTGCCCGGTCGGCTTCAAGAACGGCACGGACGGCAACGTAAAAATCGCCGTGGACGCCATCAAGGCCGCGTCGCAGCCGCATCATTTCCTCTCGGTCACGAAGGGCGGCCATTCCGCCATCGTCTCGACCGCGGGCAATGAGGACTGCCATGTGATTCTGCGCGGCGGCAAAACGCCGAACTACGACGCGGAAAGCGTGAACGCCGCGTGCACCGACATCGGCAAGGCCGGCCTCGCCGCGCGCCTCATGATCGACGCGAGCCACGCGAACAGCTCGAAAAAGCACGAGAACCAGATTCCCGTTTGCGCCGATATCGGCCGTCAGGTCGCAGCGGGCGACGAGCGCATCGTCGGTGTGATGGTCGAGTCGCACCTGGTGGCGGGCCGTCAGGACCTGAAGGAAGGCTGCGAGCTGACCTATGGCCAGAGCATCACCGACGCTTGCATCGGCTGGGACGAAAGCGTGGGCGTGCTCGAAGGGCTCGCCGAAGCCGTCAAGCAACGCCGCATTGCGCGTGGTTCGGGAAACTGAGCGTTTTCGTTCTGCGTGCGGCGCGATGATGCTGCGTCGGAAGGCGTGGCGCCGCGCGATGATTTAGAGTCGCGCTGCGCGCTCGGGCCGCACGGCGCCAATGCACAGGTCGGCAATGCCGATCACATTGCCGATCAGACGTCCGCGCCGGTCGAGATGCGCCTCCGGGCGCACCGACTTCACGCAGTTCATGCTCAGCGCGCGCAGGATGTTCCCGGCCGCCTCCTTACGGGACATCACGCCCTTGTTGCACAGGTACATGGCGTTCACCACCTGCGAATACCCAAAGCGCCGACCGGAAACGCGCCCGCCGCGCAAGCCGAGGTGGACGCCCAGCAAATAGTCGCAGTAAACGAGGCCGCCACGGCGCGCGAGGCGCCGCGAAAAGTCCTTGTCCTCCAGCCAGCCATACAGCACGAGGCGCTCGTCGAAGCGCAGATCGGCGATGGCCTGCGCGCGGCACGCCATGTTGCAGCCGTACAGCTCCACGCACGGCCGCAGCGGCGGACGCCGCAACACATCCCCTTGCGCGCCGTCCAGGAGCGCGACCGCTTCTTCCCACGACAGCGGCTGCGTATTCGCGCCGTCTCGCAGTGTGCGGCCCGAAAAGCCCACGAGCGACGGATCGCTCTCGAACAATTGCACGCAGAGTTCGATCCAGTGCCGCTCGGGCGCGAAGTCGTCGTCGAGGAAAATCACCACGTCCATATCGGGTGCGAGCGCATCCAGCGCGCGGTTTCGCTGCACGCTCGAACCCGCTATGCCGATGATTTCGTCCACGCGCAGACCGTTGCTGTCGTACGGGCCAATGTCGTCCGCGCAGGTCGCCGAGAGAACGACCTGATCCGGACGCGCCGTTTGCCGCGCGAGCAGACGGACGACCCATGCGGTCGCCTCTGGCCGCCCCTTCGTCGCGATCACCACCGCGACGCGCATGGGCGCCACCGCACTGCTACTTTCCGCCATGGAAGACGGGAGATCATCGGTTGCGCGCGTCGTCATGGGTTTCTCCGCACTCCGGTGGTCGCCTGGACTCGTTCCGAGGTTAGCACGGTGTCTGTGCGCTTCCCTCCGGTACACGTCAAGTTGTCCGAAAGGATCTATTCATCGGCTGATTTCAACCGTTTGCGAACCAGGGAAGCGGCTTGCGTGAATTATCGCGGAATCTGCCGCGCATTTTACGAGGCGGCTATTGCGCCTTTTTTACGTGAATTTCCCGGCCGCGTTCGCGCTGTTATCGTGCATTTACCGATTACGCATCACCTATAGAGCCTGGCGACCGGTCATATTTATTCCATAGTAATTTTCGGATTCCTGTTTTGCCGATGCTCGTCTACAACTTTTATAAATTACCGAAAATATGACCGCATAACCGACCAACCGGAAAATCCTCCTCGACATGAGTACGTCGACACGTCAGGGCCAGGCAGTGGACGAGGAAATCGCCACTTCATGCGCAACGGTTCGCGAAGCCGAAAGTGGCTTGCTGTCCAGGCGACCTGTCGTTTTCTACGTGCAGCCGTTGATCGCACGCTATCGCATTGAAGTCATCGAGTCGCTCAACCGCCTTTTTTCCGTGAAGGTGTTCGCGTGCTCCAAAGGCGTCGAGGCCAACGGCTTTTCGCGCGAGAAGCCCGATTGCGACGAGTTCGTCGAAACGCGCATCGCGGGCCTCCCCTCGCGGCGCATTCGCGTGCAAAGCCGCGTGCTCTCCCGCCTCGTCCTCGAGCGGCCCGATGCCGTCCTGATCTTCGCAGACGTCCGCTATCTCTCGCTCTGGCTCGCGCTTCTCGCCGGGCGTGTCATGCACGTGCCCGTGCTGATCCACGGCCAGGGGCTGTACCGCCACAAGTCCGCGGGACTCATGCGCACGATCTGCTACCGGCTCGCGGTCGCGCTCGCCGTGCGCTACGTCTGCTACACCGAGGCCTCGCGGCGCTCGCTCGTCGATATCGGTTGCCCGCAGGCGAAACTCCTCGTCGCGAACAATTCGCTCAAGGTCACCTCCAGCGTCGAGCCCGCTGCCAAGACCGGCGCCGAAAACGGCATCCTCTTCATCGGCAGGCTGCGCGAAGGATCGGAGATCGAACCGCTCGTCGACGTGGTCGGCCAGTTGCACGACGAAGGCAGCGACATCACGCTGCACGTGATCGGGGACGGCGAATATGGCGAGCGCCTCAAGCGCAAATACAGCGATCGGAGCTACGTGGTCTGGTACGGCGCCGTATTCGACGACGATGCCATCGCGACGATCAGCCTGCGCTGCCGCGTGGGCTGCTATCCGGGCTCGGCGGGCTTGAGCGTCGTGCACATGTTCGCGCTGAGCCTGCCGCCCATCGTGCACGACCGCCTGCCGCTGCACATGGGCCCGGAGCCCGGCTATGTCGAAGACGGCCGCACGGGCTTCTTCTTTGGCCGCGACGGCGGCCCTGCTGCGCTCGCCGCAACGCTGCGGCGTATCTGGGCGATGCCGCCCAACGACATGCGCGCGGCAGCGGCCGCCGCGCACGCGGTGTACTGCCAGCTCAACTCGCCGACGCTCGGGCACCAGCTCGCCGAAATCGTCGAAGCCACCTTGCGCGCCTGAGCCGTTCGAAGTGTCCGGTTCGATTCGCTCGAACGCACGGGCCTCCTACTTCTGCCGCGATACGCGATAGAGCATCCATGCCGCACACGAGGCCAGGCCAAAGGTCATCGACCAGGCAACGCCGGTCACGCTCCACAGGTGCAGCGCAGGCGGCACGCACAGCACCAGCGCAATGACCTGGAGCAGCGACGCGAGAGTGACGGCTCGCGCGTCGCCAACCGCGCGCAGATACGAAGCCAGCACCGAGTTCAGCGCGCTGATCGCCATATTGATCACGAAGATGCGAAAGAGCGGCACGGCCGGCAGCCACGCGGCGCCCAGCACGAACGAGAAGAGCGGCTCGGCGGCGAAACGCAACGCGATCACGACGCACGCGAGTCCCGCCGCGGCGACCAGGAGATAGAGCCGGAAAAGACGCGCGGCCGATTGCGGGCCCCCGCGGTGATGCGCGGCGAAGGTGGGGAACAGATACTGCGACATGGCGATCGCGGCGTCGGCCAGCAGCATTTGGGCGAGCTTCGAGGACATCTGCCAGGCGCCGAGCTGCGTCGGCCCGAGCAGCTTGCCGACCACCACCTTGTCGAACTGATTAGTGATGAGGATGATCACGCTGCTCGCCCAGATCCAGCGGCTGAAGCCCACGTAATGGCCGATGCCCGACCAGCGCAGCCGGATAGGCGGACGCGGCGAAAGCGCGACCCAGGTGACGATGCTCTTGAACGTCTCGCCGATCATCATGCCGAGCAGCAGTGAATAGGGCCCCGCACCCGCGAGCGCGAGCGCGACGCCGAGCCCGCAGTCGATGCAAGCAGAGGATATTTCAATGGCCGCAATATGCTGGAAATGGCGCTCGCGCTGCGAGATGAAGTACGCGGGCGATGCGAGCCCTCGCAACAGCGGCAGGAGCGCGGCCAGTTGCACGAGCCCGATGGCGCCGCCCAGATGGAACTGCGCGTCCATGAGCGGCGCGCTCGCGACGAGCAGCAAGGCGATCAGCAGGCCGCGCGAGGCGAGCGTGGTCCAGACGGCACCCGCTTCGGCGCGCGTGGGCGGCGCCTGGCCCTGGATCACCGCTTGCGCGAGCCCGGTATCCGAAAGCGCTTCGGCAATCGCGACCGCCAGTAGCGCGACGCTTGCCAGACCGATTGCGGAGGGTCCGAGAATGCGCCCGATCACGAGGAACTTGACGGCCACGAGGCCGCGGACGACGACCTGCTGCAGCAGCACCCAGGTCGCGGCACCCGGTCCGAAACCCGCCTTCACCGGCCATGCAGACAGCCGCATCACACGCAAAATGGATCTCCAGTATCGGTCCGGAATCGGGACGTCGCTACCCGCGCCCGAAGGGTCCGGACAACCGCGCGACCGGGTGCGGGGACCAGCATGTTTGAGAACGCGTTTTCGACACGCGTTCTGGACGTTACCCCGGCGCGGCGCGCACGGCGCGCCATCAGCCAGGCGGATTCGGACGGGGCGGCTAACCGCGCGGCGGGCATCCGTGGGCCGGCCATCCGTGCCGCGGCCATCCGTGGGACGGCCATCCGTGCCGCGGACCATCCATGGCGCCTCCATCCGCGCGACACCCATCCCTCCATCGGGGCTCCCTTTTGCGCCAGCAATGGGCGAACCCGCACCCAATGCGCATCACCCAGGCATTTTCGGCCAGGTGCCCCTCCAAACTGGCGCATGCGGCTTGCGCAGCACTGCTATTTTGTTCACAACAAAGTTCATCGGGGCTCCAATATGGAAAACGTGTCGATCGCCAGATATCGCAATGCCGACCGTGACGCGCCCGACGCGGCCGGTCCGTCCGTTATCGACGCCGACGCGCTCATGAGTTCCGAGCCCCACGTGGTCCACCCGTCGACGGGCGACGCGTGGATCGCGATCATCGAACCGAACTTCACCGGCCACCGCTGGCGTTACGTCGAGTGGATCGCACAGGCGTGCGTGGAAGCGGGGCATCGATGTGTCGTCGTCACCGATACGGAATACGCGAGCCATCCAGCCGCGCAGCGCATCGTGCGCGAAGCGCGGCCTGATGTGCGCCTCGTTCTGCTCGACCTGCACACCGTTGCGTTTGGCCCGCATTTCGTCGCGAACGTGTACATGCGCTTTCGCAACTTCTACGCGCGCGCGTTGCGGCAGCTCAATCAGCAAATGCACGTGCGGCTCGTGGTGGCGCCCTTCGCTGACTACTTCTTTTACACGCTCGCGGGGCTCGATTCGCCGTTCGGCGAGACACCCTGGATCGCCATTGTGATGGGCATGACGTTCCATCACGCGAGTATCGGCTTGCGCACGCCGCGCCGTCCCGTGATCGACGTGGCGAAGAGGCTGCTGTTTCGCCGCGCCATGCGCGCGCGCGGGCTGCGCGTGCTGCTCACGATCGACCCGACGCTGCCCGACTGGTTCGCCAGCACGCGCCCCGAGCGCGCCGCACCCCTGAACTATATTGCCGACCCGTTTCCCGAAATCGGGGGCATCGATCCGAACGTCGCGCGCGAGCGCCTGAAACTCGACGCGAATATGCGCTATCTGCTCGTCTACGGCCAGATCGGTGAACGCAAGGGCATTCGCGAACTGATGCTCGCGCTCGCGCACAGGCACGACATGCCGTGCCTCGTCATCGCCGGCCAGCAGGACGACGAGACACGCGCGTTCATCAACGCGCACGCACCGCAGCTCACGCCTGCGCCGGGGATCTTCAACGAGTTCATCTCCGAGGAGCGTGAGCGCGATCTTTTTTCCGCTTGCGACGCCGTGTGGATCGGCTACAAGCAGCACTACGGCATGAGCGGCGTGCTCGTGCAGGCGTACCGCTTCGGCAAGCCCGTGGTGGCGAGCGCAGACGGCCTGATCGGCTGGTATTGCCGTGACGGCGCACTCGGGCCGCTGCTCGACGACCTCGAGCCCGCCACGATCGTGCGCGCGCTCCATGCGCTCGCCGCGCGCTGGGCCGACGGCGAGTCAGCCGCGCGGCCCGGAACCGATCACTTCCTTTCGCGCAACACGCTCGACCAGTTCAAGCGGACGCTGCAAGCCGCCATGACCTGAGCGCCGTCGATCCGCGCCCTGTTCCCCGCATGGAAACGGGCACGGAGAATTCAGCACGCCGAATGGAACTGCGCGAACCGTGCGACGGCAGACTCAGGCAATGCCTTCGACCTTGCCCTCCACTGCGGAAGTCTCGCTGCGCGCCGGAGCAATCGCCCCGCGCGTGTCGGGGAACATCGCGTCGCGCAAACGCAGGAACGGAAATTCGACGGCGCGCGTCGTGAGATAGCCGAGTGCCGAAGCAATGGCGAACTGCGCGACGATCACGACGGGCCAGGCGGCGAGCGGCGGCACGCCGAGGGCGCTCGCCTTGTGGATCAGATAGTCGCCGGGCGCGAGCGCCAGCGAATGCCACAGGTAGATGCCATACGAGTACACGCCGAGCCACGCCAGACCGCGATACACCCACGTCGAGCGCAGACTGCCGGAATGCTCGAGCACGAGCATGATGAGGGCGCCGAAACCGATGGCCTGGAGCGTGTAGCCAATGCTTTCGTCGAGCGCGATGTGGGGCGTCGCGAACACGAGCCAGGCGAGCAGCAGCCCCACAGCGCCAATGAGCCAGCGCTTGCTCGCGACCAGCCTGCGCCAGACTTCGGGCTTCATCCAGTAAATGGTCGCGAGAATGACGCCGACGAGCAGGCTGTCCATGCGGTACTGCGTATAGTTGAACGCGCCTGCGAGATCCCCCTTCGAAACCGCGACGCAACGCGCGCCGAGCACGATCACGCAAAGGCCGGCCATCACCGCGATCAGCGCATTGGCGCGCAGCCGGAAGTGCGAGAGCAGGATCAGCAGCGCGGGCAGGAACAGATAGAAGTGCTCTTCGACGGCGAGGCTCCACGTTTGCGCAATGGAGGTGCCGAAGTAGTTCTGCATGTGCGTGAGGTTCTGCCAGAGGAACGTATCGCGCGGATGACGGCCCACCAGCGCGTGAAAGAAAATCAGCACGTAGTAGGCAGGCCAGATCTTGAAGATCCGCCGCACGATGAAGCGGCGCGCGCCGATGTGCCCCGATTGCGCGTACTGGCGCAACAGCAGCCCGCCAACAAGAAAGCCGCTCAGCGTGAAGAAGAGATTCACGCCTTCATGGCCGAAGCTTTTCAGCGGAAATTCGAGCATGCGGATCCAGGCATGGCCCGTGCTCACCGTATGGAAGTGATAACCCATCACGACAAAGATCGCGAGTCCGCGCACGAAGTCGAGTTCGACGGAACGCCCCGGCGTCGACGATACCGCTTCGCGTAGTCGCTTCATGGCGCTTTTCCTCGCTGGGTCCATGCCCGATTCTTCCGCAAGGCAGACAAATGAAAAAGTTACTGCTGCGGGCCCCATCATGCGCACAGCGCTCGTGCACCGTGCGCCAAGTTCCCGCCCTTCTCGGCCAGCGGTGTGGGGCACACCACACCCGGAATCAGAATATTTTTCCTGCCGCCACAACCCTGCCGCTTCCCGCCACCGCCATACGCAGGCCGCTTGCGGCGTTTTATATTGAATCGAGCCTTCGCATGCAGCGTGCTCTAGCGTTGCACATCGCATGCGACCCCAAGCAGCGCACCGGGAGGAATGCCGATGCGGAATAAACATGCTGTCCTGTGGATCTGGTTGTGCCTCGTGCCTCTCGCTTTCGACTACAAGGCGCCCGACTCCCAGTTCGGCCACAGTGCACAATGGCTGGTCGTCGTTCCGGCCCTGGCAGGCGCCGCCATCCTCGCGATGATCGGCCCGCGCTTCGCGCGCGCCTCGCGGCTGCGCACGTTCGTCACGCGCGCGCTCGTGCTGAGCCTGGTCGGCAGCGTGATCGCGCAGATGCTGCGGCACAATCCGCTTGGCAACTACCTGCGCGTGATGCTGCCCTTCCTGCTGTTCGCGCTCGGCTATGCAGCCATGTGCCGCCCGTGGCACCCGATCCGCATCATGCAGATGCAGCGCGCGCTCTATTACGCGAATGTGCTCTGCCTCGGGTTCACGTTCGTATTCGGCCTGCTCGCGGTGGGCGGACCGCTGTCCGATATCCGGTTTCGCATTGTCTCGCCAACGATGCTCGCGCTGCAGGCCATGGTGTTCAATGAATTCATCGTCGCGCGGCGCTTCAAGCCGACCATGGTGCTCGTGTTCCTCGCCACGCTCGTGGTCGAACTGCTGAGCGTCACGCGCAGCCTGCTGATCGCCACCGTGCTGCTGGCCATGTTCGCCGCGTGGCTCGCTTCGCCCTCGATGAGCCATCTGATCAAGTCGTTCTTCCGGGCCGGCGTGGCGCTTTCTTTCGTCGTGGCGCTGGGCGTGGGCACGGCGTGGCTCTTCCCGTCCATCACCCAGCACTGGACCCAGCGCGTCACCGCCGCGCAGAACTCGGAATCCGACCGCGACCCGACAACGGTCACGCGTATCGCGGAGATGCGCGATCAGTACGATCAGGTCACCGGTTCGAAGACAACGCTGTTGTTCGGCATGGGCTATGGCCACGTCTACCGCTACTCGCCGATTTACTTTCAGTACGTGAACCAGACGTTCAGCAAGGACGATTACTTCAACACCAACGACTGGGTAGCCGGCCACAACTTCTGGGTGTACCAGCTGTACGCGGAAGGCCTCCTGTTCGGTGCGTGCCTGCCGCTCGCGGTGATCGTCGCGCTCATCGTCGCGGGCTGCGCATTCAGACGATGGCGACGCATTGCGCCGCGCCATCCGCTGCTGATGCCGCTCAGCATGTCGATCCTCGTGCTCGCCGCGCTGCCGGGCGCGTCGATCGGCGGCAATCCGCTCGGAACGCGTTTTTCGGGCCTCGTCTATGGCCTTGCGCTCGGTGTCATCGTCGCGCTGCACTCACAGCTTCATTACCGGATCGACCTCGTGCGCAAACGCCAGCGCCTGCAGCCCTGGTACCGTCACGATCCCGCCTTCCAACCCACGGCGCCCGCGGCGGCGCCGGTGCCGCTCAATGCCTACGCGACCCCGGAGCCCCGATGAGAATCCTGCACCTCGTACCCACCGTAGACCCGCGTTCGGGCGGACCCATCGAGGGCGTGCGTCAGAGCGGCCTCGCGATGACGGCGCTCGGGCATCAGATCGAGGTGGCATCGCTCGACCCGATCGACGCACCGTACGTGCGCGAATTTCCGTTGGCGCTGCACGCGCTCGGCCCGGGTCGCGGGCACTATGCGTACTGCCCCGGCTACGTGCCGTGGCTGCGCGCGAATGCCGGACGCTTCGACGCCGCGATCGTGCACGGGCTCTGGCAATACCACGGCTTCGGCGCATGGCGCGCGCTGCGCCGCGCACAGGTGCCGTACTACGTGTACACGCACGGCATGCTCGACCCGTGGTTCAAATCGACTTACCCGCTCAAGCATCTGAAGAAATGGGCGTACTGGCCGTGGGGCGACTATCGCGTGCTGCGCGACGCCGCGGCCGTCATCTTCACCACCGACGAAGAACGCCTGCTCGCGCGCGAATCGTTCTGGCTCTATCGCGCCAACGAGCGGGTCGTGCCGTTCGGCACCAATGCGCCGCGCGAGGATCCGTACGCGTTGCGCGAAGCCTTCCTGCAAGCGTCGCCGCATCTGCAGAACAAGCGCATCGTGCTGTTCCTCGGGCGCCTGCACCCGAAAAAAGGCTGCGACATGCTGGTTCACGCGTTCGCCGAGCACGCGCGCGAGGTGCCGGACGCGCATCTCGTGATCGCGGGGCCGGACGCGAGCAACTGGCAGCCCGCGCTGCAGACGATCGCGCAATCGCACGGCATCGCGCATCGCATCAGCTGGCCGGGCATGCTGCAGGGCAGCCTCAAGTGGGGCGCGTTTTACGCGAGCGATGTGTTCGTGCTGCCCTCGCATCAGGAGAACTTCGGCGTTTCGGTGGCCGAAGCGCTGGCGTGCGGGCTGCCGGTGCTGATCTCCGACAAGGTGGGCGTGTGGCGTGAGGTCGAGGCGGATCACGCGGGCTTCGTCGCGCCCGATACGATCGCGGGCACGCAACGGCTCTTCGCGGCCTGGCGCGCGCTGGACGAGCGCGCGCGCGGCGCCATGCGCTCGCAGGCGCGGCGCACATTCGACGCGCGCTTCGCGATGGACGGCATGATGCGCTCCCTGCTCGCCTTGTTGCAGGAAGCGCCGTCAGCGCAGGCCGCCGCGCGATTTCGCGCCGGGACTCCGATGAGCGCCATGGCGCACGGCGTGCCCGGGGAGCAGGCGGAACAGACAGCGCCGGCACAGAACTGAACGCTGCAGGCCGCGACGAAACGCGGCGGGCGGCGGGCGGCGGGCTCGGCAATTGAATGAGAGAGTGAAAACGGTAGGGATTGGCAGGGGTGACGAGGCAACGCAGCTTGAACGTAGATAACGAACCGGACGCGAACCGAACTCGAGTCGGCGCGAATCGAACAATCGAACAATGAGCCCGCGTTGCGCTTTCGTGGCGATGTGCGAATCCTGTGAGGAAGGGGGCAAGACTATGTTGCACAACACAGCTGTTTGTTCCGGCGGGGAGGCCGCCGACGCAACCGCGAAGCAGCGCGCGGACGATGGACTCTCAAGGGTGCGCGCGTGGCGCGAAGCATGCAGCAAGGCGCCCGGTTTGCGCCGCGCAGCGGCACGCCGTGCATGGGCCGCGTTCGCGGCGCTGGTGTCGGCCATGGCGCTTTCAGGCTGCGGCTTGTCGCCGGGCATGACGGCGCCTTCGAGCGTCACCGAGGCCAAGGCTGCCACAGATGCCGCGCGCACGGGCGGCAAGGGCGATCAACCACCGCCGGGCGCGCTCGTCGAGATCAATAACGAACTGGTCGCGAAGGAGGCTGCGGCGAGGCCGACAGCCATCCCGGCCGACGTCGAGACACTGTTCGGCACGCCCAAGCCCTACACGCTCGCGCCCGGAGACGTGCTGAGCATCGTCGTGTGGGACCATCCCGAGATGAATCTGCCGACGAACGGCAGCGGTGGAAGCAGTAGCTCGCAGGACCAGAGCGCCAGCCAGGTGCAGTCGGGCTACACCGTCGACTCGACGGGCGCGATCCAGGTGGCCTACGTAGGTCCGATCCACGTGGCGGGGCTCACCGAGATGCAAGCCCGCGACCTGGTGTCGAAGAAGCTCGCCTACTACCTGAACAAACCGCAGGTGACGCTGCGCATCGAGTCGTACCGGAGCCGGCGCGTGTATGTGGACGGCGAAGTACGCACGCCCGGGCTCATGGTGCTCAACGACATGACGATGTCGCTGCCCGAGGCGATCAATCGCGCGGGGGGCTTTACGGCGGCGGGCGACCGTTCGCGCGTTAGCGTGACGCGCGGCGACAAGACGATCATGGTGAACATTCCCGACATGATCAAGAAAGGCATGAACCCGGACAAGATCCTGCTGCAGAACGGCGACCTCGTGCGGGTGTATTCGGCGAACGAAAGCCGGGTGTTCGTGCTAGGCGAAGTCGGGCACCCGGGGCCGCTGCCGTTCGACAACGGGCATCTCTCGCTGAACGACGCACTCGGCAACGCGGGCGGCATCAGCCAGTCGTCCGGCGACGCTTCACAGGTCTACGTGGTCCGCGGGCAGAAGGAAGGACACCGAACGGTCTATCACCTCAACGCTTCGACGCCCGAGGCGATGGCCACGGCCGACGAGTTCGAACTGAAGCCGAACGATGTCGTGTTCGTCGATGCATCGGCGCTCGTGAAGTGGAGCCGCGTGGTCAGCCTGATACTGCCGAGCACGCAGGCAGCCGCCGCGGGCCGGATGGTCGGATACGGGTACTAACCGGTACTGTTGCTCGTGGTTCGTGTGGGCAGGCCTTCTGGCCTGCTCACATCGCGATCGAGCCGGCCTGATCCACCGTCATGACTTGCCTGGCGCGCTCTCCTCGAAGCGCCAGCGCAGGAAGCGGCACGGATTGCCGCCATACACGCCGCCCGCTTCGAGCGAGCGGTGCACGACCGAGAGCGGCGTAACCACGGCCGAGCGTCCGATCGTGACGCCCATCTGCACGACGCATTTCGATGAGATCCAGACGCCGTCCTCGATCACGATCGGGACCACGTGCAGGTCCATGTTCGTGCGCAGGTCGTGCGAGCCGGCGCTGAGAAACGCGCCCTGCGAAATACAGACGTTCGAGCCGATGCGGATGGGCGCCTGGTTGTAGATCCATACGTCCACGCCGATCCAGCAGTTGTCGCCCAGTTCGAGATTCCATGGCGCCTTCACGCGCATGGGGTGCACGAGCCGGCAGCCCTCGCCCACTTTCGCGCCGAAGAGGCGCAGCAGCCCCACGCGCAACGCCGAAAGCGGCAACAGACGGTTGTCGAGCACACAGGTCTCCAGCACGTACCACACGGCCTGTACGAGCTTGCCGCGGCGCCCCACGTAGTTGCCCTTGCCCGCCCGGCTCAAATCGATCACGCGGATGTCCGCGCCCGCGGGCCGAGCGGCCTGCGGTGGCTGGGTCGGCTCCGGTGGAGCGGCGCCTGCCGGCGGCGCCTCGCCGGCCTCGTTGCGCCGCCCGTTCGCGCCGAGGCGCCCGATACCTTCGAACGTTTGAGCCATGAACGCTCCTTGCCCGTCCGGGCCGGTTTCCGTTGACTGTTCTGCTTGTCCTGGTCGTCCTGCCTGTTATGCGATCGCGAGCCCGCACGCCGGGTCGCATCGACCGTTTCATTATCGGGCGGCCGCCCCGCCGCCTCGCGTGCGTGGCCGACGCGGCAGGGGTTTTGGCGCAGCGGCGCGACGCGGTGTCGGCAACATGAAGGCATGGCGCCGCACCGTTCGCGGCGCAGGATAGACACCATGCCCGGTTTTGATCGTCGCCAGTTCCCGCCCATCGCTCACGCGGCGCACGCGCGAAGCACGTTCAGGGGCGCCGCGCCCTACGTGCTCGCCGCCGCACTGCAAGCCGCGTGCGCCGCATGGCCGTGCGCGGCGCTTGCGCAGCGCGCCCCGGACACGGCCTCGTCCGCTTCGTCGAGCGATCGGGGAGACACACTGTCGTCCGCCGCGAGCCGGCAAAAATTCGACGAACAGCGCTTGCTCGGCGGCCCGCGTTCCTCCGGCAACCCCTACAGCGCGAACCCGTACGCCAGCGACGGCGCCTCGCCAGAAGACGCCGAAGACGCGCTCACGAACGAAAAGCACATGCATGTCGTCCCGCCAGGGGATAAACCGGCGAGCGATGCCAGCGGCTCGGGGGGCAGGGACGCCCGCTCGGACGCATCGTCGAGAAGCGCGGGCGGAGGTGTCCGGAGTCACAGCAGGATCGGCGCGAACGGTCAGTCGCGCGCCGGCAACGCGGTGGCGAGGAACGCCGCCGGCACCGGCGGGCGTCATGCGAGCGCCGGCTACGACTACGGCGCCAGCCAAACCTCGCCGACTGCGCAGGTCTATGGCAATCCGTACGGCAGTCCGTACGGATCGCCGGACGAGCCCAACGCCACACTCTATAAATCACCCTGGTAGCCAGTCGTGCGCGGCGACCGATGAGGCTCGCGACGCCGCCGCCCCGTCGCTGGGCAGACGGTGCCGTCGTCACGCTTTCGCGCGCTCACACGTCGTACTGCTCGATCTCCGGCAACGTCGACCCGCCTTTGCCAGCCGCATGCGCGGGCTCGCGCGCCGAAGCGGCGCCGCCGCTTGTTGCGGGCTGCGGCGCGCCGGCCGGCTCGAGCGCCTCGCCGGCGAGCGCGGATAGCCTCGCTTCGAGCGCGTCGAAGATGGATTGCGGCGACAGCATGCGCTTCGCGTAGCGGCGCGCGGTACGGCCGAGCGCCGCGCGCCGCTCGGGATCGTCGGCCAGCGCGGCGATCGCCGCAGCGAGTGCGTTGCCGTCCTCGGGCGGCACCACGACCCCGTGGTTCGACACCACGTCGAAGAGGCTCGTGCCGGGCCGTGCCATGGCGACCACCGCGCGGCCGCTCGCGAGCATGCCGGTCAGCTTCGACGGCATCACGAGGTCGGCGGCATCGTTGCGCTGCGGCAGCACGTGAATATCGGCGACGTTGAGCAACTCGTTGAGCATCGAAGCCGGCTGCAGCGGCAGCACGTGACAGTTGCGCAGCGGCTCGCAGCGCGCGATCAGCTCGCGCTTGGCCGCGCCGTCGCCGCAAAACACGAAGCTGATGTCGAACCGCCCGGCGAGCGCCGTCGCGACATCGGCGAGGATCTCGATGCCCTGCTTCGCCCCCATGTTCCCCGAGTAGAGCACGACGGTGTTCTCCTGGGAGATGCCCAGACGCCGGCGGAACAGGCTCGGATACGGCAACGGGAAGATCGCATGGGTGTCGACCCAGTTGGGCAAACACACGGCGCGCGATGGGTCCACGCCCTTGTCGATCGCGCGCTCGACCATGCGCGACGAGATCGACGATACGACGTCGAAGCGGCGCAAGAGCGCACGCTCGCCCGCGCGCGCCGCCCGCCCAAGTCGCGACGCGCCGCCCTGCAGCAGGCCCAGATCGAACGCCGCGTCCACTTCGAAGTCCTGAATATGGAGCCAGCTGCTCGCGCCGACCGCGCGCGCGAGCAGGAGAGCGCCCGGCGCGCAGAAGAGCGTCGGCACGATCAGCATGACGGCCTGCGGCCGCCACGCCGAGAGCCGCGCGAGCAACGGCAGCGATGTGAGCGCGAAGCTCACCAGGTGCACGATGCGCTTGAGGCCGCCCTGCCTCGAAGGCACCCATAGCGGCGCACGCCACACGCCCACGCCGCCAAGCGTTTCGCGTTTGTACCGCCACGCACGATAGCCCTCGTGCACGCGCCACTGCGGGTAATAAGGCGGCGCGCACACCACGCGCACCTCGTGGCCGCGCGTGGCGAGCAGCTCCGCCATTTCGGCCGTATATTTGCCCACGCCTGTCACTTCCGGCGCGTAGTTCAGTCCGTAGATCAGGATTCTCATTGCGTCGCTTCCGTCCCTGAACTGCTTGTATGCCCCGCTTGTATTCCGCTTTATTTCGTCTCGCGCGCCGAGCGAAAAAAAGCGGGCGTCGAGCATCCGGTCCGCGCACGACGCCCACCGCCAATCAATCGGACGCTCGACCCATCCTGCAAGCCGGAGAGGCCTGTCAACCTGTCAAGCGCGCATGCCCGCCTCGTACGCCGGCGCGGCATGCGTGTGAAGAAAGTCGTCGTAGGTGCGGGCGAGCCCCTCCTCGAGGCCGATGTGTGCGTGCCAGCCCAGATCGCCCAGGCGCGACACGTCGAGCAGCTTGCGCGGCGTGCCGTCGGGCTTCGTCGAGTCGAACACCAGTTCGCCTTCGAAGCCGACCACGTCGCACACGCGCTGCGCGAGGTCGCGGATCGACAGATCCTCGCCGACGCCCACGTTGTATACGCCGTCGCCGGTCTCGTGCTCCAGCACGAAGATCGTCGCATCGGCGAGATCGTCCACGTGCAGGAACTCGCGGCGCGGCCTGCCGGAGCCCCAGACAGTCAGCGTGCGCTGGCCGTTCGTGCGCGCCTCGTGCGCCTTGCGGATCAGCGCGGGCAGCACATGGCTGCTGCCGAGGTCGTAGTTGTCGTTGGGGCCATAGAGGTTGGTCGGCATGAGCGATACGAAATGCGTGCCGTATTGGCGGTTGTACGCTTCGCAGAGCTTGAGGCCCGCGATCTTCGCAATCGCGTAGGCCTCGTTGGTCGGCTCCAGCGGCGACGTCAGCAGATAAGTCTCGCGAATCGGCTGCGGACACTCGCGCGGATAAATGCACGACGAGCCGAAAAACACCAGCCGCTCCACGCCCGCGTTGTACGACGCCCGGATCACGTTGGTCTCGATCGCCAGGTTGTCCCAGGCGAATTGGGCAGGCTGCGTGGAGTTCGCGAGGATGCCACCCACGCGCGCGGCGGCGAGCAGCACCGCGTCGATGTTCTCGCCATCGAAGAACGCATCGACCGCGGCCTGGTCCGTCAGATCCAGCTCCGCGTGCGTACGCGTAACGAGATTCCAGTAGCCGTGCGTCTGCAACGCGCGCACGAGCGCCGAGCCCACCATGCCGCGGTGGCCGGCAACGAAGATTCGGGAGTTCTTGTCCATTGCATCTCACTCATGATGTTCGAGAGCCCTGAAGCCGGCCAGTGTGACGAGCGCGTCGCGCCGGGCAGACTGGTAGTCGGCCCGTACCATTTCCTTGACGAGCGCCTGAAACGTGGTGACCGGTTTCCAGCCCAGCTTCTCCTGCGCCTTGGAAGCGTCGCCGAGCAACGTTTCCACTTCGGCCGGGCGGAAGTAGCGCGGGTCGACGCGCAGGATCACATCCCCCGCTTCGAGCCGCGTATCTCGCGAGTCCACGTGGTCGACAACGCCCACTTCGTCCACGCCGGTGCCCTCGAAGCGCACCGTGATGCCCAGTTCCGCCGCCGCGGCACGCACGAAATCGCGCACGCTGTATTGCACGCCCGTCGCGATCACGTAGTCTTCGGGCTGCTCCTGCTGCAACATGCGCCACTGCATGTCGACGTAGTCGCGCGCATGGCCCCAGTCGCGCATGGCCGACAGGTTGCCGAGATACAGCACCTTCTGCAGGCCGACTGCGATGCGCGCAATCGCACGTGTGATCTTGCGCGTGACGAATGTCTCGCCGCGTTGCGGCGACTCGTGATTGAAGAGGATGCCGTTGCACGCGTAAATGCCGTGCGCCTCGCGGTAATTCACCGTAGTCCAGTACGCGAACAGTTTCGCGACCGCATACGGGCTGCGCGGATAGAACGGCGTGGTCTCGCGCTGCGGCACTTCCTGAACGAGCCCATACAGTTCCGAGGTCGAAGCCTGGTAGAAGCGAGTCTTCTTCGCGAGGCCGAGAATGCGGATCGCCTCGAGCATGCGCAGCGTGCCGAGACCGTCCGCGTTGGCCGTGTACTCCGGTTCGTCGAACGACACGGCCACGTGGCTCTGCGCGGCGAGGTTGTAGATCTCGTCGGGCGCGATCTCCTGGATCACGCGCAACAGGGCCGTGGTATCGGTCATTTCGCCATGGTGCAGCTGAATGCCCGCTTCCGAGTCGTGGATGTCGCGATACAGGTGATCGATGCGGTCCGTATTGAAGAGCGAGGAGCGCCGCTTGATGCCGTGCACCTCGTAGCCCTTGTTCAATAGCAGTTCTGCGAGATACGAACCGTCCTGACCGGTGATGCCGGTAATCAACGCAACCTTACGAGCCATTGCCATCGTTCTCTCCTCGCGTGCGAGAAATGGGACTGGTGGTTCAAACATCGGCGAGCCGCCCCTATACGGCCCGCCAATCTGCCGCTACCTACCCTGCAATGCTTTCATAGCCGTAGTAACCGCCGCGATAGCCGCCGCCGATGAACGCGCCCGTCTTCGGCACGTCGGTGAGCAGCACGCCGCGCAGGTTCACGCCGCCGATGCGCAGGCGCTTGACCGTCTCCTCGAGCTCCGAAATCGGATGGCGGCCGTGGCGGATCGCCAGGAGCGTCGTGCCCGCGTAGCGTCCGATCACGGTCGAGTCGGTCACCGCGAGCACCGGCGGCGTATCGACGATCACGAGGTCGTATTTCGATTTGAGCTCGTCGAGCAGCGACTCGAAGCGCGGGCTCATGAGCAGCTCCGACGGGTGCGAGTGCAGCGAGCCCTTCGCGAGCACGTCGAGGCCCGGTAGCACGTCGCGCTGGATCGCGCGGTTCAGGTCCGCGCCGAGCAGCACGTCCGAGAGCCCCGGCTGATGCGCAATGCCGAAGTGCGAGTGCACATCGCCGCGCCGCATGTCGCCGTCGACGATCAGCACACGCTTGTTCACCGACGCGACGAGTGCCGCGAGATTGACCGAGAGGAACGACTTGCCGATGTCGGGCCGCGAGCCCGTGAGCATCACGATGTTGTTGCGCGCGTCGTTGAGCGTGAGCTGCAGCGAGGTGCGCAGGCTGCGCACGCCCTCCACCGCCACGTCCTGCGGGTTCTGCTGCGCGAGCACGTGCAGGCCGCGCCGGCGCGACGTGACGTGATGCTGGAGCCGCAGTTGCTGCGGGCTGCGCGGGACCACGGCGAACACGGGCACGCCGAGCGCGGCTTCGAGTTCGTCCGGCCGCTCGACGCCGCCATACAGCGACTTGCGCACGAACGCGACCAGCACGCCGAGCACGAGCCCAGCACCGATCGCGATCGCGATCACGATCAGCTTCTTCGGGCGCACCGGGTCATCGGGCGCTTCGGCGAAATCGACCACGCGCACGTCGCCGACCTGCCCCGCCCGCGCGACGCGCAGTTGCTGCGCGCTGTTCAGGAGGCTCGTGTAAAGCTCGGTGCTCACATGCACGTCGCGCAGAAGTCGCACCGCGGTCTGCTCGGTGTCGGGCAGTTGCGCCACATTGCGCGTGAGCTGCGACTGCGCGCTTTGCAGCGTCCCGATCTGCGCGTCGAGCGACTGCACGGCCGGGTGATGCTCGGTGAAGCGCTGCGCGAGTTCGGCGCGCTGCTGACGCAGGTCTTCGAGCCGGATCTTGTTGTCGCTCACCTGCTGGAGCAGCAGCCGGCTTTCTTCGCCGAGGTCCACCGTGCCGTGCTCGTTACGGAACTTGTTGTACTTCTGCTCGGCGGCGTCCACCTGTGCGCGAAGTTGCGGCAACTGGTCGTCGAGGAAGGCGAGCATGTGCTCGGCTTCCGCCGAGCGGCTCGCGATGTCCTGCTTGATGAACTCCTGCGCCACGTTGTTGAGGATCGCGGCGGTTCGCTTGCTGTCGTGGCCTTCGAGGCTCGCGCGAATCACGCCGGACTGCAGCCCGACCTCCTGGATGTCGAGCGCACGCTCCAGCCGGTCGACCGTGGTGAGCGTCGATGCGCGCGTGAGCAGGAAAGGCGTGCCCGGGGGCCCGCTCAGACTGTCCACGTGCAGCGCGATCGGCCCGACCGAGGTGTTGGCCTGCACGTCCTCGCCAACGCGGCCTTGCAGCAGCGGGATCCCGTCGGGGTCGCGCAGCGTGAACGTGCCCGGCTCGTCGCCGGCGACGAGCGTGAAGTCGTTATCGTAGAGGGCTTCGGGCGTATCGAAACGCGACACCGTGATGTCGCCGCCGGCCCACGCGTAACCGGACGGGCGCAGGAAGCCGGGCAGCTTTTGCGCCCAGGGCGCGCCCAGGATGCCGGAGAGCATGTTGCCGACCACAGGCATGACGCGCGGCCGCGCCGAAATGTCCAGATGCAGCTTGCGCACCGTCTCCTCGGTCACGTTGCGCGACTTCAGCATCTCGATCACGCCGTTGGGCGACGACTTCTCCTCGAACATGCCCGTGAGCGGCGGCAGGCTGGTGTCACGCTTGCTGCCGTCGCCCTTGTCGACGAGATGAAACAGCACGTCGGCGCGATAGGTCGGCGTGGCCAGGAATGCGTAGGCTGCGCCCAGCAACGTGACGGCGACCGTCACGATTGCGATCGCGCGCCAGTTGGCAACCATCGTCTGAAGGTAGTCGCCCAGATATCGCTCGTCGGCGCCTGCTGCGCCGTAGTAAGCGCCGTCATAATTCATCGCCATCTTGCTTCTCCCGAAACCTGGTGTTGCTCGTTTGTGTTGCCTTCTTGTGCTACTCGCTCTTGTTGCCCGCTCTCACGCGTCTTGACGAACCGTCGAATGAGCGCGCCGCGGCGCTCAGTACGCGTTGCGGCCAACCAGCCCGTGAACGATCGTGGCCGCGATGATGCGCATGTCGAGCCAGAACGACCAATGGCCGAGGTAATACAAATCGTGCGCGACGCGCATCTCCATCTTTTCGAGGCGGTCGGTCTCGCCGCGAAAGCCGTTGACCTGCGCCCAGCCGGTAATGCCGGGCTTGATGCGATAGCGGTGGATGTAGCCCTTCACCACGCTCTGATAGAGATCGTCGTGCTCCAGCGCATGCGGCCGCGGACCGACCACCGACATGTCCCCGCGCAGAACGTTGTAGAACTGCGGCAGCTCATCGAGGCTCGTGCGGCGCAGGAACGCGCCGATGCGCGTCACGCGCGGATCGTGGCGCGTCGCCTGGCTAACCGTGCCGGGCGCCTCCTTGTGCACGCGCATCGTGCGGAACTTGTAGATCGTGAAGACGCGGCCATCGGCGCCTTTGCGCCGCTGCTTGAAGAGCACCGGCCCCGGCGAACTCACTTTGACCGCAATCGCTATGCCTATGAGCAGCGGCATGAGGCTCACGAGCGCCAGCAACGCGAATACACGATCGAACATCGCCTTCTTGAACTGCGCGCTCGCGGGCAGCGGCGACGCCACGAGATTGATCGCAGGCACGCCCAGCAGTTCGATCACGCTGCTGGTATCGAAGAGCGCCAGCGACCGCACGTCCGGTATGAA
The DNA here is from genome assembly GCF_038900695.1 of Paraburkholderia sp. JHI2823. Taxonomy (NCBI): domain Bacteria; kingdom Pseudomonadati; phylum Pseudomonadota; class Betaproteobacteria; order Burkholderiales; family Burkholderiaceae; genus Paraburkholderia; species Paraburkholderia sp. JHI2823. Next base: position 98,859 of record NZ_JAYMRY010000002.1, read on the forward strand.
GCGGATATTCACGAGGTCGTTGCGAAACTCGTTGACGAGCCTCACGACCGTGCGCTCCTCCGCGAGCGAAAGGGCGAGCCATAACTCGTGCACGTCGTGCTCGCGGATGTACTGAGCGAACGACTCGATCGTCTCGCACACCGGGGCCGCTTTCGCGCTCGCGGGCGTGGCCGCTTGCGGCATCGTGTTGTAGAGCGCGCCTGGGCGAAAGCCCGAGCCGGGCTCCGCATCGATGCGCCGCACGATCTCGTCGCATTGCGAGGCCGAGCCCGCGATGGCGACCTGGTGCAGATTCAGGCCGGCGCGGCGCACGTGCGCAAGCACGCCGTGCGCCGCGACGCGCCACGTAATGAGCAGGCCGCCGGCCACTGCGGTCCAGTACGCGAACCACAGGCGCGAAACGGCGTCGACGTGGTGCATCGTCGAATACATGGAAATCAGCGCGCAGCCCTGCACCACGAGCCACGCGAGCGATACCTGGCCCGCGAGCAACGCCTTGGAGCGGCCGCGCCATGACTGATAAAGCTCGAACGCCGGAAAGATCACGAGCGCGAACGCGGCCGCGAGCAGCACGAAAGCTTCGTTCACGCCGCGCGGCACGACATCGTTGAAGCGAATCTCGGATGCCACGCTCGCGCCGATCATCACGGCGGCCACGTCGAGCACTCTTGCCATCAAATTTTGTAGCTCGCGCATGCTCTCTCCCTTTGTCCCTATCCTGCCTGGCGGCTCGTGCCGCCCTGCTCAACCGCAGCGGCCGTAGGTGTCGTCGATGCGGACGATATCGTCCTCACCGAGGTACGCTCCGGACTGCACCTCGATGATTTCGAGCGGCACCTTGCCCGGGTTTTCCAGCCGATGGCGCACACCGAGCGGAATGTAGGTCGATTCGTTCTCCGTCAACAGAAAGGATTCCTCACCACGTGTGACGAGTGCGGTGCCGCGCACCACGGTCCAGTGCTCTGCGCGATGGTGATGCAGTTGCAGCGAGAGCCGTGCGCCCGGCGTGACCACGATGCGCTTGACCTGGAAGCGCTCGCCGCGATCGATCGAATCGTAGAAGCCCCACGGGCGCCTAACCTTGCGGTGCGAATCCGCCTCGGGCGCGCGGTCGGCCTTGATGCGCGCGACGAGCGCCTTCACGTCCTGCACCTTCGAGCGGTCGGCTACCAGCACCGCGTCGGCGGTCTCGACCACGACGAGGTTCGAGGTGCCCACACACGCCACGAGCCGTCCGTCCGAGTGCGCGTAGGTCGCCAGCGCCCCTTCGAACACCACGCGGCCGCGCCCTACGTTGCCGGCCTCGTCCTTCTCCATCGCGGCCCACACGGCGTCCCACGAACCGAGGTCGGTCCAGCCGGCGTCGAGCGCCACGACCACACCCTCGGGCGTCCAGCCGTTGCTGCCCGACAGGCGCTCCATCACCGCGTAGTCGATCGAGTCCGCGGGGGTGCCCTTGAAGGCCTCCAGCGCCGGCCGAAACACCGCGCCGTCGTGCTCGCCGTCGACAAAGGCGGCAAAGCACGCTGCATGCATGTCGGGCTGCAACGCGCGCAACGCGTCGAGCCATACGCTCGCGCGCATCACGAAGATGCCGCTGTTCCACCAGTAGCCGCCGTGTGCGACATACTGCGCCGCGATTTCGGGCGCCGGTTTCTCGACGAAGCCGTCGATGCGATGCGCGCCGTCCGCAATCGCCTCGCCGATGCGGATGTAGCCAAACCCGGTCTCGGGTGAACGCGGCGGCACGCCCAGCGTGACGATTGCACCGCGCTGCGCGTGGCGCGCGGCGCATTCGAGCGCGCGCTGCAAGGCGCCCACGTCGGCGATCGCGTGATCGGAGGGCATTACGATGAGAATCGCGTCGTCGCCGTTGGCGCACGCAAGCGCCGCGCCCAGCGTCAGCGCCGGCGCCGTATCACGCCGCGCGGGCTCGACCACGAGACGCGCTTCCATGCCGCACGCACTCAACTGCTCGGCGATCACGAAGCGATGGTCTTCACCACATACGACGATCGGCGCGCTCGCGACCTGCCACTCGGGCGAAAAGCCGTCGAGCCGGTGCACGGTCGCCTGCAGCAGCGTATCGCTACCCACCACACCAATTAGCTGCTTAGGGAAATGCTCGCGCGACATCGGCCACAGGCGCGTGCCCGAGCCGCCCGCCAACACCACGGGCACGATGCGCGTGCACGCCGCATCCTGTTCGCGCGCTGTGCCCGGCTCGCCTTCGGCATGAGCCTTAGCGTGTCCCTCATGAATCGGCGACCTTTCATTCATATTCGGACTCCTTCATATCGGGCAAGATCAACCCGGCTTTGCGACGAGCGACCTCTTTGTAACGAAGTGCGACCGTTGTTACCGCGGCGTTACGAGATGAGCCTCTATACGCCGGCTTCGCGGCGGCTTTGCTCGCGGTACTCGGTAGGCGAAATCATCATGCGCTTGCGAAAGATCTTGGCGAGGCGGTCACCATTGCCCATGCCGGTGCGGCGCGCGATCTTGTCGACCGGCAATTCCGAATCGGTAAGCAGGCTGCAGGTGATCGCAAGACGCGCATGCAAGAGGTAGTCCGATGGCGTGATGCCCATCTCCAGCTTGAAACGGCGCAGAAAGTTGCGCTCGCTCATCGCCGCGACCTGGGCTGCGTCGGCGATCGAAATCGCGCGCTGACAGTTTTCCTGCAGCCAGCGCGCCGCCGCTCGCACTTTGTCGGCAGGTGCGCTGCCAAGCGCATCGCCGAGGAACGGCAGGAGGTTGCCGCCCGAATCGGGCATGAGGCGCTCCGTTACGGCGCGTGCAACATCGACACCCAGATCGCGTTTGACGAGCGTGAGCGCGCTCTTCATCGATTCGAGCCGGTCGCTGGCGTCGCCGCCCGCTTCGTCGCGGCCGGTCTGCATCGCAAAGGAGCCGAACTCGTGTTGCGAGCGCTGGCTGCACAGGCTCGCCGCTTCGAGCAACGAACGACCTTCACCGATCGGACGAATGGTGCCGGTGTTCGCATGCACGCGACGCAGCCATGCGATCAGGCGCTCGTCATTGGCCGCCGCGTAGGCGCCTTTGCCGCCCGCCACGAAGAGCGCGTCGAAGCCGACGTAGTGACGCGCATCGAGTCCGTCCGTCCAGACACGCACCGATGACGAACAGGTTACGTTGCCGCCATCGGCTGAAAGGATGCTTACATCGTAGGGTGAGCTGCGAGTGGTGTCGGTAGAGAGTTCGTTGGCGACATGAAATACTTCGGCCACGATCCCTGCACCGAGCAACGAGCAACCATCGAACAACAGGATTGCAACGTGACGCACCTCCCGGCTGATACCCGCGGTAACCAGATGCGGGCGACTGAACGACGGCAAATCCAGACTTGCGTACGCCATGCTTTTCCCCTAAACAATCCCCCGTACCAAGCGAAAAGTCGCGGTAATAGCATTTCGATAGCATTCCGTGTGCAGTGCATCATATGCAGATAAAAATCGCTGCAACGATGACTGACCGAAACTGGCGAGACATTGGCGCATTCAGTCCGGTCGCGGACCGATTTGAAGCCTGCGCACCCTGCCTCGTTACAGGAAGCAAAACCATCTGAATAATAATTTGTTCGATTACATCGACCAGGCAAAAATGCCGGCAAACCTTGCAGCACGGTATTTTCGCCTTTACTACGACGAATCGTTCGGCGTCTTCCGATCGATGCAAACGCAAGGGATGGAAGCCAGGCGGGCAATAAAAGACTGCGCGCCTATTCGTCTGATTAAAAGACCTTTAAGAAGCCTCGAGCACCGATTTCCAGCACGCGAAGCGCATTTTAAACCCATTAAATCCTGTTTGCGCCGCACAATAAAAAAATTCACAGAGAGCCGTTTTATATGAACGCGCACTGCGAGCGGTGCACAACTCGCAAGCACATCTTTTAGAAAACTTTGCGCAAATTGCCTGGACGCTGGCGGCGAATGACGTCTGCGAGGAACTAGGCTTAGCCTTTCCCTTGCGAGGAACCCGCCAATGAGACCGCTCCTGGCCGTTGCATCCATACTTCCGTACTCGCCTTCAGCGCGTCCCTTATGCGCAATAGTGGTGCCTGCCGCCCTGCTTGCACTCGTGGCCTTGCTCGCGGCGCCACCTTGCCGCGCCGCAGAGGGGCCCGTGTGCCGTAGCGTCGCCAGCAGCGCGGCGACCGACGACGGCAATGACCTCATCTCGGCCGATACGCCCGGCAGCGACGGCACGCGTCTCTTTCCTCGCGGCAAGGGGGTGCGTATCGTCGTGACCACGCGTGCTGTGCGTGACGACAAGGTGCAATGGCAGCTCGCCGATGCGTGGAGCCGCCCGCAGGCAAGCGGCAGCTTTGCAGTGGCGGCCGGACCGCGTGTCACGTGGCTCGCCTGCACGATGCCGCAGGCGGGCTACTTCGCGTTTTCTGCGGCACTGGCTTCCGAGCCCTCTATGGGTTTGCCCCAGCGCGGCACACGGCCGGCAGGCATCACGACCTTCGGCGTATTGCCCGACGTGAGCGCGGCACTTCCCGCTCCCGCCTTCGCGCACGAGGATCTGCATCGCTTCGGCGGACAAGGTTCCGCATATATTGCGCCCGGCCAGCACTGCTGCGGCGGCGACGGCTTGCGGCCGCTCTACACGGATCTGGGACTCGCGTGGGCCAACGACAAGCGCGGCTGGTACGTCATGGAGCCCAAAGGCCCCAGGACATTCGACGCCACCGCCTCGCAGCTCGATCTGTCGTTCAAGCCCGGCGACATCATGCGATTGATCACGCTCGATGGCGTCCCCGCATGGGCAAGTCCGAATGGGGAGGAAACGCACAGCTACGCGCCATCGTCCGCGGCGCAGCTGCGAGACTACATGGCGCGCGTAGGCGCGGAATCCGCACGCGTGCGCGCGCAGGTCTTCCCGCGCCAGGCGCACAACTACTATCAGGTCACATGGGAGCCCGACGCGGACGGCGGCCTGCCATGGAAAGACAGCGACGTCCATTTCGTCGAACTCTACAAGGCCATCTACGAGGGCATACACTCGAGCGACCCTTCCGCGATCATCATGGGGCCGACCTATGCGGGCGTCGATGGCAATACGAAGTGGCTGAAGAAATTCGCACCACTTGGCATTGCTAAATATATCGACGGCGTGACGATTCACGGCTATTACGACTTCGGCACGAGCCCCTCGCATCCGCCCGAGCGCCTTTATGGCGCACCGGAAAAGGGCACGGTCTCGCTGCCGGAGGCAATGCGGGAGCTGCGCGCGACGATGCGCGACGTGCTCAAACCCGGCGCCCCGCTCTTCGTGACCGAAACGGGCATCAGCTACGACATCGGCACGAACTACGCACCGAACTACCCCGATGCGCAAACGCTGTATGCGCAAGGCGCGGTCGTCGCACGCACCCATCTGATCCTGTTGGGCGAAGGCGCCGACACCACGTTCATCTTCTACGGCGCGGACATGCCGGAGAATACGCCGGGCTATGGCGTGTTCTTCGAGCTCGAGCATCCCAAGGGCATGTATGGCGCGTCGAATATCAGCCCCAAGCCGGCCGCGCTCGCGGTCGCCACGATGACGCGGCTAATTGACGGCACCTATACGCTCGGGCCGTTGCGTGGCACGCCCGCGGGCGTGTGGGCATACGCGTTCGCGCGGCCCGTCGCAGGCCAGGACGGCGGCAAGGTCATCACGGCGCTGTGGAGCCACGACAACGCGCGCTGGAGTGCGAAGAGCGGCTTCGACGCCACGCGCGCGACGAACTACACGCTTCAGGTGGACGCGCGCGGACGCTCGGGCCGGGTGAGCGTGTTCGACATGATGGGCAACCCGACCACGATGACCTACACCGATGGCATGCTCCCGTTGCGCCTGACCGAGTCGCCCGTGTATGTGGTGTCGGACAACGCCGACGCCATCAAGGCCAATGCGGTCACGCCCGCGGGATACATCAAGCCCAGGCCTTGAGCACATCGCTGCCTGCCGGGGCCCGTTGACGCCAATAACGGGGCCTGGCATCTTGGCCCACGATAGCGAGACTTAGGCGGCTGTGGACAGTGCAACGCCATTTCGGCCCGCCTAGACTGCACATGAACGTGCCGCGTGCCTCGCACGCGCCGGGTGCGCAGCGGCTGCGCGACGGACCGACCCATCGACACGACCGACACTCCACGGATACCAACATCCATGCTGTCGCCTACCGAATTCCTGGAGGTGGTGCGGCTCGCGCCGCTCGTCGCGATCGACCTGATCGTCGCCGACGCCGACGGCCGCGTGCTCGTCGGCCAGCGGCGCAACCGCCCGGCGCGCGGCACGTGGTCGGTGCCGGGCGGACGCATCCACAAGGGCGAGCGGCTCGACGCCGCGTTCACGCGCATCGTCGAGACGGAGCTTGGCATCGCGAGCATGCACCGCTCTTCTGGGCGGTTCGTCGGCGTCTACGAGCATCATTATCCCGACAATTTCGCGGCGAAGAACGGCATCGGCACCCACTATGTGGTGCTCGCCTATGCATTCATGCTGGATAGCACGGTGCCCGTCGGGCGCTTCGACCAGCACAGTCATTACGCGTGGCTTTGGCCCGACGAACTGCTCGCGCGCGACGATGTGCACCGAAATACGAAGGAGTACTTTCGATAGAGACACGACGCGCGAGCCGGGCCCGCGTGACGAAAGCCGACTCAGCCGACCGCGGCGGCGGGGGCCAGCAGCGCATTCGCCTCTTCGGCCTGAACGGCCGTGAGATGCGCGTGCGCGCCTTCGCCCTCGAGCGGCACGACTTGCCCCTCGCGCGCGCGCAGCCATGCGCCGAACGCCTCACGGACTTCCGGGTGACGCAACGCATAGTCCACGGTCGCCTGCAGATAGCCGAGCTTGCTGCCGCAGTCGAAACGACGGCCGCTGTAGCGATAGGCGAGCACCTGCTCATCGGCGAGCATCGACTGGATGGCGTCGCTCAACTGCCACTCCTCTCCAGGCGCGGGAGTCAGGGCGCGCAAATGCCCGAAAATGCCCGGCATCAGCACGTAGCGCCCCACCACGCCGAGCGTGGAAGGCGCTTCGTCGGGCTCGGGCTTCTCGACGATGCGCGACATGCGAAACACGTGCTCGTCCCAGGGCCGGCCCATCACGACACCGTACGAGCGCGAGTCCTCGCGCTCGATTTGCTCGACGGCGACGAGGGAGCAATGGTAGTGATCGAAGCGCTCGATCATCTGCGTGAGCACGGGCGGGCTCGCGTCGATGAGGTCGTCGGCGAGCAGCACGGCGAACGGCTCGTCGCCGATGATCTTCTGCGCGCACAGCACCGCATGGCCGAGACCGAGCGGCTCGGGCTGTCTCACGAAGATGCATTCCACGTGGGCGGGCTTGATGCTTTGCACGGCTGCGAGCAGCGCTGACTTGCCGCGCGCCGCGAGTTCGCGCTCGATCTCATAGGACTTGTCGAAATGGTCTTCGATGGCCCGCTTGCCGCGTCCCGTCACGAAGACCAGTTCGGTCATGCCGGCAGCCACCGCTTCTTCGACCGCATACTGGATGAGCGGCTTGTCCACGACCGGCAGCATCTCCTTGGGACTCGCCTTGGTGGCCGGCAGGAACCGCGTGCCGAGACCCGCAACCGGAAAGACGGCCTTGCGCACTTTTATCATGATCGTCTCGCGCCTCACTTCAGTTCGCTGCATCGGTCGGTGATGGGTCCATCCCGGCCCCGCGTGTGGCGCAAGATGGATGCCGAGCCAGCTTATCCAGCCCATACCGAGCCATTCTGCCAACTTCTCGGCATTTTCAGACTGCGCCGCGCGCGCGCCATCGACCGGCTTATCATGGTTCCCGAGAGCGTGATGTGAACGCGCATAACAGCCACATCAGGGCGCGCGACGCAAAAACGCAACGTACTCCTGCGAATCCTTTCTGCGCGAGGAACCGGCCATGCACATCGATCGGGTGGTCTGCCGGCAAGCCGCCTTCCAGCCGCGCGGCGCTCACTTGAAATTCGGACACGTGGCCAAACGCATCGGCATCCTGGTTTTCGAGGGCTTCCCGCTCGGGGACGTGTCCCTGCTCGCCGACGTTTTTCGTCTCGCGAACGACGCCTGCGCCGACACGCTTCCTGCCTATTCGCTCGTCATGCTCTCCGAAGCAGGCGGCAACGTGGCCAGTGGCTGTGGGCTGCGGATATGGTCCGAGAGCCTGCACGGACCGGTGCGCAGCGGCTTCGATACCCTATTCATCGCCGGCGGTCCGGGCGCGATGGAAGCGCGCGGCAACACGCGGCTCGTCGCGCGGCTGCAAGCGCTGGCGCCCAAGGTGCGCATCATCCGTGCGCTCGGCGAGGGCCGCGCCGTGCTCGCCGCAGCCGACGTGCCGTTCCTGCGCGCGGGGGGCAACAGCGCAAGCTCGGCACAGCGGCTGCGCCGCGCGCTCGAAGCGCGCAATGCCGGCGCTTCGGTGGTGACGCCTTCCGAGGCGCTCGTCGCCGCGTTAAAGGTGGTGAAGCGAAATCATGGCGTGGCGCTTGCGCAGCGCGTTTCCGAGCACTCGATGCCGGGCTCCTGGGAACGGCTTGGCCCCATGCTGGACGACGGCGAAACGGACAGCGCGAACGGCAAGATCAACTCGGCCGCTCACTGGCTGCGCGAAAACTACCACCAGCCGATTTCGGTCGCCGATGCGGCGCGCGTCGCGCAGATGAGCATGCGCAACTTCCTGCGCCACTTCAAGACGCAAACGGGGCTCACGCCCTCCGAATATCTGCTGCGTACGCGGCTCGATGCCAGCTGCCTCTTGCTCGCGCAAACCAATCTGCCGATCGACGAGATCGCGCAGCGCTGCGGCGTGCCGCGCGGCGAGCGTCTCGCGCGGATCTTCCGGCGGCGGCTTTCGATCTCGCCTTCGGGGTACCGAGCGGTGAACCGGAGGGTTTCGGGCGAATAGGTTTGGCGGGTTTTCGGCTGGTTTTGCCGCTGGTTTTGCCGCCTTATACGCACGACGCCGCGCTTTCGCGCGGCGTTGATTTCATTCGGAATGCTGACTGTGCAATGAGCTTGCAACGTCAGCTTTCGCCGTTACAGCATGCCGGAACCGAAGAGCTCCGTGTGGATGTGCGCCGCGTCGACACCGCGGGCGAGCAGCGCGTCGCGCTGTTCGCGCATGAACGCCACGGGTCCGCAGAGGTAGTAGTCGGCTTCGGGCAGCAGTACATCGGCCTCGATGCGGCCGATGTCGATGCGCCCTTCGAAGTCGTGGTCCACGCCCTGGCGGTCGCTCGTGCCCACTTCCTCGTAGAACACCGCGCGCTTGACGTTCGGATACTCGGAAACGGCGTGGCGCAGGAAGTCGCGGAACGCATGCACCTTCGCATTGCGGCAGGCGTGCACGAACATCACCTTGCGCTCGCTGCGTTCGGCGATCAGCGTAGAGAGCATCGACTTCATCGGCGTGATGCCCACGCCGCCGCTCATCAGCACGACCGGCGTCGTCTTCTTGCGATCGAGCGTGAACTCGCCCATCGGCGCACTGACGTGCACCACTGCGCCCTCTTCCACGCCGTCATGCATGATGTTCGACACGTGGCCGGGCTGCGTCTCGCCGCGGCCCGCCTCGCGCTTCACCGAAATGCGCAGCCACTTGCCGTGAGGCGCATCCGAGAGGCTGTACTGGCGCGGCTGGTCCACGCCGAGCTTGTCGACGAAGCGCGTCACGCTGACGTACTGGCCGGGCTCGAAGCCGCCTGCGGACGCGCCGTCGGCCGGCGCGAGGTAGAACGAGGTGATCTCGTCGCTTTCCACTTGCTTGCGCATCACCTTGAACGGACGGAAGCCGCTCCATGAAGCCCCTTCGTACAGCTTCGCCTCGGTGCCGATCATGATGTTCGCGAGCTGCTCATAGGCTACGGCCCAGGCGTCGAGCGTGGGCTGGTCGACAGCGTCGCCGAGCACGTCCACGACCGCGCCCAGCAGATGGCGGCCAACGATCGGGTAGTGCTCCGGACGGATGTTCAGACTCGCATGCTTGTGCGCGATGTGCGTGACCGCGCCGCCGAGCGCGCCCAGATTGTCGATGTTGGCCGCATAGGCGTACACCGCGCGCGCGAGCGTTTCGGGCTGGCTGCCGCTTTGCTGGTGCGTCTGGTTGAAGATGTTCTTGAGTTCGGGGTGCGCGGCGAACATCCGCTTGTAGAAATGCTTGGTGATCGTGGTGCCGTGCTCGGCGAAAACGGGAGCAGTGGCCTTCACGCGGGCCATCTGGTCGGCGGTTAGCGCAGTCATTTGCGGCTTCTCCTTGGTAAAGATGTACAAACGATACATCTTTAATCCGCCAGCCCGGGCCGGTCATTTTGTCGCACCCCCGCAATTTCGAGAGTGCGCGCCAGATGGGCTGGGACCGGCTGGCCGTCGCGCGCGACTCCGCGAGCTTTTTGCACTGCAAGAAAGGAATCGTTGGACGCTACGGCGGTGCGAGATGAGAAGACATCCACCGAGCACCGCGTAGTCGTTTCAAACTCCGCACCTTTTACGCGCCTTCACCCTTGTCCGCGCCCCGGTCGTGCTGCCACAGTACATCGCTGCCGCCCGCTGCCCGGTTCAGCACGCGCGCGAGCACGAACAGCAGGTCGGACAGCCGGTTGACGTAGCGGCGCGGGGTGTCGGCAAGCGGCGGCCCCGAATCGGCAGCGGCGCCGAGCGCGACAATCGAACGCTCGGCGCGCCGGCACACGGTGCGGCACACGTGAGCGAGCGCAGCGGCGCGCGAGCCGCCCGGCAGGATGAACTCCACGAGCGGCGGCAGCGTGGCGTTGTAATGCGCAAGCCGGTCATCGAGCCGCGCGAGATGTTCGCCGGTCACGAGCGTGTGGCCCGGAATGCAAAGCTCGCCGCCCAGATCGAACAGGTCGTGCTGGATCGCAACCAGCGCCTCGCGCACGTCGCCGGGCAGCGTCTCGCAAAGCAACACGCCGATCTGCGAGTTGAGCTCGTCGACGTCCCCCATCGCGGCGATGCGTGCATCGTCCTTGCGCACGCGGCTGCCGTCGCCCAGTCCGGTCGAGCCGTCGTCGCCGGTGCGTGTTGCGATCTTGCTCAGGCGATTGCCCATGATGTGCCCTCCGAGGCTGTAGATTGGCCGGATCACGTCGGCCCGCGGGCATTATAGGATTCGTGCACCGCAGCATGCGGAGCGCGCCGCTTCGGACCAGAGGTTCAGCGTAAAATGGGCCGAACCTGCAGTGATACTCATACGAAGGAGACACCCGCGTGAATCACCCCGCGCCGCCGGCCCTCGCACGCCGCCCGTTCCCCACCGAACTCCTCGAGCAACTGCGCAGCGCGTTCGGCGAACGCGTCTCCAACTCCGAGGCAGTGCGCGCCCACCACGGCCGTGACGAGTCGCCCTTCGACCCCCAACTGCCCGATGCCGTGGTGTTCGCGCAAAGCACCGGGGAAGTCCAGACCATCGTCAAGCTGTGCGCGCGTTACGGCGTGCCGATCATTCCCTATGGCAACGGCTCATCGCTCGAAGGCCACTTGCTGGCCGTGCAGGGCGGTGTTTCGATCGACCTCTCGCAGATGAACCGCGTGCTGTCGATCAACGCCGAAGACCTCACGGTGACCGTCGAGCCGGGCATCTCCCGCAAACAGCTCAACGAAGCACTGCGCGATACGGGCCTCTTCTTCCCCATCGACCCGGGCGCCGACGCGAGCATCGGCGGCATGACGGCCACGCGCGCCTCGGGCACCAACGCCGTGCGCTACGGCACGATGCGCGAGAACGTGCTCGGCCTCACCGCCGTGCTTGCCGACGGCCGCGTGGTCAAGACCGGCACGCGCGCGCGCAAGTCGTCGGCGGGCTACGACCTCACGCGCCTTTTCGTGGGCTCCGAAGGCACGCTCGGCGTGATCACCGAAATCACGCTGCGGCTCTACCCGCAGCCCGAGGCGGTCTCGGCGGCGGTGTGCGCGTTCCCTTCGATGGGCGAGGCCGTGCGCACGGTGATCGAGACGATCCAGATCGGCGTGCCGATCGCGCGCGTGGAATTCATCGACTCCCTGGCGGTCCGTGCGATCAACAAGCATTCGAACCTCACGCTGCGTGAAAAGCACACGCTCTTCTTCGAATTTCACGGCACTGCCGCGGGCGTGGAGGAGCAGGCGCAGCTCGTGCAGGAGCTTGCCGCGCAGCACGGCGGCGAAGGCTTCGAGTGGGCCACGCGCCCAGAAGACCGTAGCCGCCTCTGGAACGCGCGCCACAACGCGTACTTCGCGATGCTGCAGCTCAAGCCCGGCTGCCGCGCCGTGACGACCGACGTGTGCGTGCCGATTTCGCGCCTCGCCGAGTGCGTGATCGAGACCGAAACGGACCTCAAGGCCTCGCCGCTGCCCTGCCCCATCGTCGGCCACGTCGGCGACGGCAATTTCCACGTCGCAATCCTGATCGATCCCGACAAGCCCGAGGAAATCGACGAGGCAGAGCGGCTGAATCGCCGCATCGTGCAACGCGCGATTGAAATGGACGGCACCTGCACGGGCGAGCACGGCGTGGGCCTGCACAAGATGGACTTCCTGATTGAAGAGCATGGCGCGGACACCATCGACACGATGCGCGCGATCAAGCACGCGCTCGACCCGCACAACCTGATGAATCCGGGCAAGATATTTAGCTGGGCTGCGTAAAGAGAAAGGCGGACCAATGCTGGCATGGGCATTCCCGCCCACGCCCAGCCACCAACCCGCCTCGTTGCGCGCCAGATGCGCCCGACGCGGAACAACCCGACGAGGCGCGCAAACTCGAACAGACGGGAGGAGAGATGAACGCACCGGAGGCGAATTTGCCCGAGCTGAGCCCGGAAGCGCTCGCGCAACGCCAGCGCGAGGTGGTCCAGGCGCTGATGGCCGTGCTGCCGGCGCACTGCTTGTTGCATCGTGAAGAGGACACCGTCGCCTACGAGTGCGACGGCCTCGCCGCCTACCGGCGGCTGCCCCTCGCGGTGGCGCTGCCGGAAACCGAGTCGCAGGTGCAGCGCATCGTGCAGATCTGCCGGCGCCTCGACGTGCCGGTCGTGCCGCGCGGTGCGGGCACAGGCCTTTCGGGCGGCGCCATGCCGATCCGGCACGGCATTGTGCTTTCGCTCGCGCGCTTCAAGCGCATTCTCGAAGTCGATCCCTATGCGCGAACGGCCACGGTCCAGCCGGGGGTGCGCAATCTCGCGGTATCCGAAGCGGCCGCGCCCTTTGGCCTCTACTACGCGCCCGACCCTTCCTCGCAGATCGCTTGCACGATAGGCGGCAACGTCTCCGAGAATTCGGGCGGCGTGCATTGCCTCAAGTACGGCCTCACCGTGCACAACGTATTGCGCGTGCGCGCCGTGACGATGGATGGCGAGATCGTGGAGTTCGGCTCGCTCGCGCCCGATGCGCCCGGGCTGGATCTGCTCGCGGTGATGATCGGCAGCGAAGGCATGTTCGCCATCGTGACGGAGGTCACCGTCAAGCTGATTCCGCGCCCACAAACGGCGCAGGTGATCATGGCGAGCTTCGACGACGTCGTGAAAGGCGGCGACGCCGTCGCGGGCATCATCGCCTCGGGCATCATTCCAGCGGGACTCGAGATGATGGACAAGCCTGCCACCCGTGCCGTGGAGGAGTTCGTGAACGCGGGCTACGATCTCGACGCCGCAGCGATCCTGCTGTGCGAAGCGGACGGCACGCCCGAGGAAGTCGCCGACGAGATCGCGCGCACGACCATCGTGCTGCGCGAGCATGGCGCCACGCGCATCCAGATCTCGCGCACCGAGGAAGAACGTCTGCGCTTCTGGTCGGGCCGCAAGAACGCGTTTCCGGCAGCGGGCCGCATTTCCCCTGATTACTACTGCATGGACGGCACCGTGCCGCGCCGCGCGATCGGTCCGCTGCTCGCGCGCATTCACGAGATGGAAAAGCAATACGGGCTGCGCTGCATCAACGTTTTCCATGCCGGCGACGGCAACATGCACCCCCTCATTCTCTTCAACGGCAACGACCTCGACGAATGGCACCGCGCCGAGGCCTTCGGCTCGGACATCCTCGAAACCTGCGTCGAACTGGGCGGCACGGTGACGGGCGAGCACGGCGTGGGCATCGAGAAGATCAACTCGATGTGCGTGCAGTTTTCGCCTCAGGAGCGCGACGCGTTTCATGCCGTGAAGCACGCGTTCGACCCGGCCGGGCTGCTCAACCCCGACAAGGGCATTCCCACGCGTGCACGCTGCGCCGAGTATGGGCGCATGCACGTTCGAGGGAATTTGCTGCCGCACCCTGAACTGCCGCGTTTCTGACTTGCGCGGGACCATGCCCACCGCCAGGCCGACAGCGGCGCGCCGTCCATGCATTGCGCGTGACCCGCATGAGGGTCCGCTCCGGGTTGTCAGGCGAGGCTCGCTCGGTACAATCGAACGAACCCTATAACGAACGAGCGCGACCATCACGACATGGAAGAGGACGACATCGTCTCGGACTGGTCCGAACGCATCCGTGCGGCGAGCGCCGATGGGCGGGCGCTCCGGATCCGCGGCGGCGGCACGAAGGACTGGTACGGCCAGTCGCTCGAAGGCGAGATTCTCGACACGCGCGCGCACCGCGGCATCATCGCGTACGACCCGGCAGAGCTCGTGATCACGGCGCGAGCCGGCACACCGCTTGCGGATATCGAAAGCGCCCTCGCGGCGCACGGCCAGATGCTCGCGTTCGAGCCGCCCCACTTCGGGGCCCAGGCGACCCTGGGCGGCTGCATTGCGGCGGGCATCGCCGGGCCGCGGCGCGCGAGCGCCGGCGCGCCGCGCGACTTCGTGCTGGGCGCGGTGCTCATGAACGGCCACGGCGAGGTGCTGCACTTCGGCGGCCAGGTCGTGAAGAACGTGGCGGGCTACGACGTGTCGCGCCTCATGGCGGGGTCGCTCGGCACGCTCGGCCTGCTGCTGGAACTTTCCGTGAAGGTGCTGCCGGTGCCGCAAGCCGAAACCACACTCAAGTTCGACATGAACGGCACCGACGCCGTGCGCAAGCTCAACGAATGGGGCGGCCGCCCGCTGCCGATGACAGCGAGCGCCTGGCGCAACGGCACGCTGGCGGTGCGCCTCGCCGGCGCGGAAGCGGCCGTGAAAACGGCACGCGCAAGCCTGGGCGGCGAGGTGGTGGACGCCGTGGAGGCCGAGCGCTTCTGGGCGGGACTGCGCGAGCAGACCGATCCGTTTTTTGCGTCGATCGCACCCAACGCGGCGCTGTGGCGCCTCGCGCTCCCCTCGATTGCCGAGCCCTTGCAGCTGCCCGGTGCGCAGCTGATGGAATGGGGCGGCGCGCAGCGCTGGTGGATCACGGAAACGGACGCGCAAACGGTACGCATCAGCGCGAAACAGGCCGGCGGCCACGCCACGATGTTCCGCACGGGGTGCGACTACGACCGCAGCGCGGGCGTCTTCACCCCGTTGCCCGCGCCGCTCATGAAGATCCATCGCGGCCTGAAGGCCGCCTTCGACCCGGCCCGCATCTTCAATCGCGGCCGGCTGTATTCCGACTTCTGACGACACCCACACGCGGCGATGCAGACGAACCTCGCGGATTTCATACGCAATACCCCCGACGGCGACGAAGCCGACGCGATCCTGCGCAAGTGCGTGCATTGCGGCTTCTGCACCGCGACCTGCCCGACCTATCAGTTGCTCGGCGACGAGCTGGACGGCCCGCGCGGGCGCATCTATCTCATGAAGCAGATGGTGGAAGGCGCGCCGGTCACGAAGAGCACGCTCACACACCTGGACCGCTGCCTCACGTGCCGCAGTTGCGAGACCACGTGCCCGTCGGGCGTGCAGTATGGGCGCCTTGTCGAAGTCGGCCGCAAGCATGCCGAACAGATGGTCCAGCGCCCGCTGCGCCAGCGCCTCATGCGCCGCCTGCTCGCGGGGCTGCTGCCGCGCCGCGCGCTTTTTACGCCGGCCATGCGCCTCGGTCAGCAAGTTCGACCGCTGTTGCCGAGGCGCCTGCGCGACAAGGTGCCGGTGCGCCAGCGCCCGCTCGCATGGCCCAGCGCGAAGCACGCCCGCAAGATGCTGATGCTGCAGGGCTGCGTGCAGCCCTCGATGATGCCCAACATCAACATCGCCACCGCCCGCGTGCTGGACGCGCTCGGCATCGAGACGATCGTCGCGCCGCAATCGGGGTGCTGTGGCGCGATCCGCCTGCACTTGGGCTACGTGGACGACGCGCTCGCCGACGTTCGCGCCAACATCGACGCCTGGTGGCCATACATCGAGCAAGGCGTGGAGGCGATCGTGATGAACGCCTCCGGCTGCGGCGCGACGGTCAAGGAATACGCGCACCTCTTGCGCGACGATCCGGACTATGTGGAAAAAGCGCGCCGCGTGGTCGAACTCACGCGCGACCTTTCCGAACTGCTGCCCGCCTTCGAAGAGCAGCTCGTGGCCGCCACGAGGCGCCGCGACATCGAGACCGTGGCCTGGCATCCCCCGTGCACGCTGCAGCACGGCCAGCAATTGCGCGGCGGCGTGGAAAGGCTGCTCACCGCGCTCGGCCTCGACGTACGGCTGCCCGCCGACAGTCATCTGTGCTGCGGTTCCGCGGGCACCTATTCGATCACGCAGCCGCGCCTTTCCTACACGCTGCGCAACCAGAAGGTGGACCGGCTGCAGGCGCTGGAGCCGCAATTGATCGTCTCCGCCAACATAGGCTGCATCACGCACCTGCAAAGCGGCACGAAGATTCCGGTCACGCACTGGATCGAGCTGGTCGAACATATGCTGGCAACGAACTGAAACGATGGGCGGCCGAGGCGCACGCGTCCCGGGAACGCAATCAATGTAGCGGCGCGCCCCACTCGCAAACAGTCGGCCAATCGGCATAGCCCTTCTGGCCAGTGTTTCGCGCCGTGCACGGTCCGTATAATGGCCGTCGTTCTGATCGTTTTGGATCCAAAACCGGCGCGCATTCCACGCGCCGGCCGCAAGCACGATGACCGATCTCTCCCACAATCTCGAAGCTGTCCGCGAGCGCATCGCGGCCGCCGCCCGCAACGCCGGCCGCGACCCGCAAAGCGTGGCGCTGCTCGCGGTTTCGAAAACGTTTCCCGCTCAGGACGTACGCGCCGCTCACGCCGCCGGCCAGCGTGCGTTCGGTGAAAACTACGTGCAGGAAGCCATCGACAAGATCGAGGCACTCGCCGACCTGCGCGCGGGTCTCGAATGGCATTTCATCGGGCCGCTCCAATCGAACAAGACACGCCCCGTGGCCGAGCGTTTCGACTGGGTCCATTCGGTCGATCGTCTGAAGATCGCCGAACGCCTTTCGGCGCAGCGTCCCGCCGGCATGGCGCCGCTCAACGTTTGTCTCCAGGTCAACGTGAGCGGCGAAGCGAGCAAGAGCGGCGTCCCCCCGCAGGAAGCGCAGCAGGTCGCACGCCAGATCGCCGCCCTGCCCAACCTGCGCCTGCGCGGGCTCATGTCGATCCCAGAGCCGGAAAGCTCGCTCGAGGCACAACGCGCGCCGCACCGCCAGTTGCGCGAGCTGTTCGACGCGCTGCGCGCAGAAGGCCTGGCGCTCGACACGCTCTCGATGGGCATGTCGGCGGACCTCGAAGCCGCGGTGCTGGAAGGCGCGACGATCGTGCGCGTCGGCACCGCGATCTTCGGCGCGCGCGATTACTCTCACTGATTCGCTGAACAAATCCAACACCATGAAAATTGCCTTTATCGGCGGCGGCAACATGGCCGCAGCACTCATCGGCGGCCTCATCCGCAAGGGCGTCCCCGCCGACAACCTCTACGCGATCGATCCGAACGACGAAGCCCGCAAGCGCAACGCCGAGCAGTTCGGCGTGCGCACGGGCGCCGCCGCGGACTCGGCGCTGGCGTCGTACGACGCGGTGCTCCTCGCCGTGAAGCCGCAGATCGCCAAGGCCGTGGCCGAAGGCATTGCCCCGCACCTCGGCGCGCATCAGGTGGTCATCAGCATCATGGCCGGCATTCGCATTGAAGACCTGTCGCGCTGGCTCAACGGCCACGCACGCGTCGTGCGCACCATGCCGAATACGCCCGCGCTGATCGGCATGGGCGCAACGGGTCTCGTCGCCAGCGGCGGCGTGGACGCGGCCGGACGCCAGCTCGCCTCCGACGTGCTCGGCGCCGTGGGTCAAACCGTCTGGTTCGACGACGAAGCGAAGATCGACGCGGTTACGGGCATCTCGGGCAGCGGCCCGGCCTACGTCTTCTACTTCATCGAAGCGCTCGAAGAAGCGGCGCGCCAACTGGGCATGGACGAGCAGCAAGGCCGCGCACTCGCCATCGCGACGTTCGCCGGCGCGGCACAGCTCGCGCTGCAGTCGGACGAGCCGCCTGCCGTGCTGCGCGAGCGCGTGACGTCGAAGGGCGGCACGACAGCCGCCGCGCTGGCGTCGTTCGATGCTTCGGGCGTGAAGGCCGCCATCGTCAAGGGCGCGCTCGCGGCAGAAGCGCGCGCGAAGGAAATGGGCAACGAATTCGGCAAGCAGTAAGCCGGCCGGTTCCGGATGGAAAAGTAGCGCCGGGGGGTGTCATGCACCCGGCGCTTTTGCGGAGTAAGGGTTTCGCGAGGCGGGGGCGGGAGCGCCCTCAGAGCCCCGAAACGGCGTAATGGGCGGCGATGCCTACGAACAGCACGCCACCCAGCCAGTTGTTGTGGCGGAACGCGGCGAAGCACGGCATGCGCTCGCGGCCCTTGATGAGCGTGTAGTGGTAAGCGGCGCAACCCACGGCGGCCGCCCAGCCGAGCCAGTAGAGCCAGCCGAACCCCAGCGTCACGCCTACCCAGACGTAGATGCCGAGCGTGGCCGCGTAGCAGAGCATGATCGCGAGCACGTCGTAGCGGCCGAACGTGAGCGCCGAAGTGCGGATGCCGATCTTGATGTCGTCGTCGCGATCGACCATTGCGTATTCGGTGTCGTAGGCCACGGACCAGAACACGTTGGCGACCAGCATGATCCACGCAAGCGCCGGCACGTGATTCTGAACGGCGGCGAACGCCATCGGAATGCCGAAGCCGAACGCGATGCCCAGATACGCCTGTGGAATTGCAAAGAAGCGCTTCGTGAACGGGTAAGAGGCCGCCACGAAGAGCGCCACGACCGATAACTCCTTCGTGAGCGCGTTCAGCGGCAGGATCAGGAGAAACGACACGAGCGCGAGACCCGCGGCAATCGCCACCGCTTCCCAGGCGCGGATGCGGCCGGAAGTGAGCGGGCGCTCGGCCGTGCGCTTGACGTGACGGTCGAAGTCGCGGTCGGCGTAGTCGTTGATCGCGCAGCCCGCCGAGCGCATCAATACGGTGCCGACGGTGAAAATGATCAGCAGCGAGAGCGGAGGATGGCCGTCCGAGGCGATCCACAGCGCGTTGAGCGTCGGCCACAGCAGCAGCAGGCTGCCGATCGGCTTGTCCATACGGACGAGCCGCAAATAGAGCGGGAGTCGGGCGAACATGATCACGGTGGGAAAAGCAATGCCGCTATTGTAGGCGAGGCCACCGCTTCGCCACTTCCGGCCTCGCCATGTCCGCGTCCTCTCCCGGGTGGCGGCCGGGCGAAAAAAACCCGCCGGACATCCGGCGGGCTTCCTGTCGTACCCGGTGCGGCTGGACTGCGACGCCTGCGCGCCGCGCCGGCATCAAGCCAGCAGCGAGCGCAGCATCCACGCGGTCTTTTCGTGCGTCTGCATGCGCTGCGTGAGCAGGTCGGCGGTCGGCTCGTCGTTGGCCGCCTCCGTCGACGGGAAGATCGCGCGCGCCGTGCGCACCACGGCTTCCTGGCCTTCCACCAGCTGACGGATCATGTCTTCCGCAGCCGGCACGCCGTCGGCTTCGGGAATCGACGAGAGCTTCGCGAACTCCTTGTAGCTGCCCGGCGCATGCACGCCCAGCGCGCGAATGCGCTCGGCGATCGCGTCCACGGCCAGCGCGAGTTCGTTGTACTGCCCTTCGAACATCAGGTGGAGCGTGTTGAACATCGGCCCCGTGACGTTCCAGTGGAAGTTGTGCGTCTTGAGATACAGCGTGTAGGTATCCGCCAGCAGGCGCGAGAGACCATCCGCGATCTTCTTGCGGTCTTTGTCGCTGATGCCGATATTCACGTGCTGTACGGTTGCTTTTTTGGCCATGACGACTCCTTGTGTAGCAGTGAGACTACGTCGTGCAGAACGATCCAGTCGTGCCGCGCGCTTCGGTGCCAGCGCGCGAGCACCCGATCGGCCGTCAGTGTAGCCTGGAAATGTCAGAAAACCGGTTCATCCGGCCCTACTGAACTGTGCGGCCCGGTTCCGGGAGCCCGTGCCGCGCCAGCTGTTCAATGTCCCGCGAGGAGTGCGAAACCTTGCGTGGCAATCGCCACCAAGCCACTCGCTACTACTGCAAAGCCCACCGCGCGACGCACGAGCTGCGTGCCTTGCGCGCGCGTGCGCGCCATCGCGGCGGCCTTTCCGGGTCCCATGGTCTTGAGGGTCATCGTCATCGTTCGGGTCATGATCGTGCTCCCTGGCGTCACCTTTTCGTCCTGTCCTGATCAGGGCGCGGCGTGTCGTCTCAACGTTGTGACGGCACACCGCGCCCGCCTGCTCACCTGGCCAGCTTCGCGATCGCGTCGATCACGCCTTGCGCATACGCCGGGTCGGCGCGGCGGAAGTGCTCGATCTGACGCTCCACGATCTCCGCCGGCACGCCGTTGATGTGACGCGCAATATTGCCGAACAGCCGCTCGCGTTGCGCTTCATCGAACAAACGAAACAGCGCGCCCGGCTGGCTGTAGTAGTCATCGTCCGCGCGATGATCGTAGTGATCGACCGCGCCCGCCGCGAGCGGCGGCTCGCCGGCCTGCGAGCGTTGCGCGAAGTCGCCGAAGCGGCTCGGCTCGTAGTTCACGTTGCCGCCGAGGTTGCCGTCGGTGCGCATGGCGCCGTCGCGATGGAACGAGTGGACCGGGCAGCGCGGCGCGTTCACCGGAATCTGATGATGGTTCACGCCCAGGCGATAGCGCTGCGTATCGCCGTACGAGAACAAGCGTCCCTGCAACAGGCGATCGGGCGAGAAACCGATGCCGGGCACCACGTTCGCGGGCGTGAAGGCGACCTGCTCGACGTCGGCGAAATAGTTCTCCGGATTGCGGTTCAGCTCGATCGTGCCCACGTCGAGCAACGGGTAATCCTTGTGCGGCCACACCTTCGTGATGTCGAACGGGTTGTATGGCACTTTCGCGGCATCGGCCTCGGGCATCACCTGGATCCGGAAATGCCACTTCGGGAAATTGCCCTTCTCGATCTCGTCATAGAGATCGCGCTGCGCCGATTCGCGGTCCTGAGCCACGACCTGCGCCGCTTCCGCGTCAGTGTAGTTCTCCACGCCCTGCGCCGACTTGAAGTGGAATTTCACGTAAAAGCGCTCGTTGCCGGCGTTGATGAACGAGAACGTGTGCGAGCCGAAGCCGTGCTGCTGGCGATAATTCTTCGGAATGCCACGATCGCTCATGAGGATCGTCACCTGATGGAGCGACTCGGGATGACGCGACCAGAAGTCCCACGCCGCCACGTTGCTGCGCAGGTTCGTGCGCGGATCCCGCTTTTGCGTGTGGATGAAGTCCGGGAACTTGAGCGGATCGCGGATGAAGAACACCGGCGTGTTGTTGCCGACGATGTCCCAGTTGCCCTCTTGCGTGTAGAACTTTATCGAGAAGCCGCGCACGTCGCGCTCGGCGTCGGCGGCGCCACGCTCGCCCGCCACCGTCGAGAAGCGGATGAAGAGCGGCGTTTCCTTGCCGACTTCGCCGAACACCTTGGCCTTCGTATAGCGCGAGATATCGTGCGTGACCTTGAGGGTGCCGAACGCGCCCGAGCCCTTGGCGTGCACGCGGCGCTCGGGAATCACTTCGCGGTCGAAGTGCGCGAGCTTCTCGAGCAGCCACACGTCCTGCAGCACGACGGGGCCGCGCGGGCCGGCGGTGAGCGAATTCTGGTTGTCGACGACGGGTGCGCCTGCTGCCGAGGTGAGAGTACGGTCGGTCATGCTGGATTCCTTTCTGGCTGCTGGTGTGTTCTGGAATTCGGTGGGGTCTGGCGGGAATCGGCACGAGGCCGTCAGGCGGACAGCGCGCGGTCGACCAGCAACGAGAACGCGACGGTGCGAAGGCCCGATGCGGCGCGTGCCGGTGTGCTGGGCGTGGGGGTATTCGGGGTGGTGGTTTGCATCGCTTCCTCCAGTGGATTCCGGTTGGGATCGGTTGGAAGCCACTGTAGCATCAGCTATCGATAGCTATAATTTGATTTATTTAATCTATCGAATAGCCGCAGCGTATTGGGGTCGCGAGCGGTATCAGGGGAAAGCGCCACGGACGAATGCCGCGCGCGGAAGGAACGCGCCACGCCGAGACATCGGCGCGGCGCATGAGTCCGTCAGGCCGCCTCGGCGGGCGCCTCGATCTTCTTCACGCCAGGCAGTTCGCAAGCGTGGATTGCGTCGACGATCGCCTCGATCGCCGGCAGGCGCGTGAAGCTCTTGCGCCAGGCCAGCACCACGCGGCGGTCCGGCACGGGCTCGTCGAAGGGCACGTAGGAAAGCAGCCCCGAATCGACGCCGCCCGCGTGCGGCTTCACCTCCGTGACCGACATGCGCGGCAGCACGGTGATGCCCACGCCGCTCGCAACCATATGGCGGATGGTTTCCAGCGAGGAGCCTTCGAAGGTCTTCTGGATGCCGTCGGCGTTCTGCGAAAAACGCATCAGTTCCGGGCACACGCCCAGCACGTGATCGCGGAAGCAATGGCCGCTGCCGAGCAGCAGCATGGTTTCCTGCTTGAGGTCGTCCGGGTCGATCTTTGCACGCTGCTCCCAGGCATGCCCCGAGGGCAGCGCCACGACGAACGGCTCGTCGTAGAGCGGGCGCAGCGTGAGGCCGGTTTCGGGGAACGGCAGCGCCATGATCGCCACGTCGATCTCGCCTTGCTTGAGCAGTTCGATCAGCTTGAGCGTGTAGTTCTCCTGCAGCATGAGCGGCATTTGCGGCACGCGCTTGATCATCTGCTTGACGAGCGTGGGCAGCAGGTACGGCCCGATCGTATAGATCACGCCGAGGCGCAGCGGCCCCACCAGCGGATCCTTGCCCTGTTTGGCGATTTCCTTGATGGCGAGCGTCTGTTCGAGCACGCGCTGCGCCTGCGTGACGATCTGCTCGCCGATGGGCGTCACACTCACTTCGCTCGTGCCGCGCTCGAAGATCTGAACATTCAGTTCGTCTTCGAGCTTCTTGATGGCGACCGACAGGGTCGGCTGGCTCACGAAGCAGGCTTCCGCGGCCCGTCCGAAGTGGCGCTCTCGAGCTACCGCGACGATGTATTTCAATTCTGTGAGCGTCATTGGGGGACCAATTGGGGGAACATCAGTAACAATCAGACAAGGCGAATCAATAGTTTGTACTTATACACCTATGGCGCTGATTCGCCAATAATCTACACCCCTACGCGGGGCACGATCACGGCAAAGGGGTCAGACGGCAGGGGCGCGCGGAGGTTCCGCGCAATGGACCTCATGCCTTCAGGTATTGTTCGCGCGCGCCCAGCCAGCGGTTCAGGTGCTGCGTGACGACGTGGGGATACTCGCGCAGCAGGCGATCGGCCGCGCCGCGCGCGGGCTCGATGAGCCAGGCGTCGTTTTCGAGGCTCGCGAAGCGCAGCATCGCCGCCCCCGACTGGCGCGCGCCGAGAAATTCGCCGGGGCCGCGGATTTCGAGATCCTTGCGGGCGATCTCGAAGCCGTCGGTGGTCTCGCGCATGGTTTGCAGGCGCGCGCGGCCCGTGAGCGACAACGGCCCGGTGTAGAGGAGCACGCAAACGGAAGCCGCGCTTCCACGCCCCACTCGCCCGCGCAATTGATGCAGTTGCGCGAGGCCGAAGCGCTCCGCGTGTTCGATCACCATCAGCGACGCGTTAGGCACGTCCACACCCACTTCGATCACCGTCGTCGCGACCAGCAGTTGTACTTCGTTGCGTGAGAACGCATCCATCACGGCGGCCTTGTCCGCGGAAGCCAGGCGGCCGTGCACGAGGCCCACGGTCAGTTCCGGCAGCGCGGCCACGAGCGTTTCATAGGTTTCCACGGCCGTTTGCAGCTGCAGCGTTTCGCTTTCCTCGATCAGCGGACATACCCAGTACACCTGACGGCCCGTGAGCGCCGCCGCGCGCACGCGGGCGATCACCTCCTCGCGGCGCGCGTCGGAGACGAGCTTCGTGAGGATCGGCGTGCGGCCGGGCGGCAGCTCGTCGATGGTGGAGACGTCGAGGTCCGCGTAGTAGGTCATGGCGAGCGTGCGCGGAATCGGCGTGGCCGACATCATCAGCTGATGCGGCTGGAACTCGCGGTGCGCCTCGCCAGGCGCTTTCGCGTTCTGCGCCTTGGCGCGCAGCGCGAGCCGCTGTTCGACGCCGAAGCGATGCTGCTCGTCAACGATCACGAGGCCGAGGCGCGCGAACTCGACAGCCTCCTGAATGATCGCGTGCGTGCCGATCACGAGCTGCGCCGTGCCGAGCGCAGCCGCTTCGAGCGCCGCGCGCTTTTCCTTCGCCTTGAGGCTGCCCGCGAGCCACGCCACCTGCACGCCGAGCGGCTCGAGCCAGCCGCGCAGCTTGCGCGCGTGCTGCTCCGCGAGGATTTCGGTGGGCGCCATGAGCGCGGCCTGATAACCCACGTCGATGGCCTGCGCGGCGGCAAGCGCCGCGACCACGGTCTTGCCGCTGCCCACGTCGCCCTGCAGCAGACGCTGCATCGGGTGCGGCTGTTCGAGATCGTGGGCGATTTCCGCCACTACGCGCTCCTGCGCGCCCGTCAATGTGAACGGGAGCGCTGCGCGCAGCCGTGAGAGCAGCGTGGTTTGCGCCGCGCGGCCCGCGATATGACGCGCCATCGCGGGCGCGGCGCGCGTGCGGCGCTCTTCGTGCGCGCGCTTGAGCGACAGTTGCTGCGCGAGCAACTCCTCGAACTTGATGCGCGTCCACGCGGGATGCGTGCCGTCGATCAGTTCGTTCTGGTCGGCATTCACGGGCGGGTGGTGGAGGGTCTTCACTGCATCGATGAGCGGCGGCACGTCCAGCGGCTCCATGAACTCGTGCGCCACTGCCGCGGGCAGAAGTTCGGGCAGATGCGCGCGCGAAAGCGCGTTGTCGATAGCCTTGCGCAAGTACGCCTGGCTCACGCCCGCCGTGGACGGATACACCGGCGTGAGCGCCTGCGGCAGCGGCGCGTCGCCTTCCACGACCTTCACCGCCGGATGCACCATCTCCATGCCGAAGAAGCCGCCGCGCACGTCGCCGCGCACGCGCAGACGCTTGCCGATCGCCATCTGCGCGACCTGCGAGCCGTAGAAGTTCAGGAAGCGCAGATGCAGCTCGTCGCCATCGTGGTCGCGCAGCTTCACCACCAGCTGGCGGCGCGGGCGGTAGGCGATCTCGTTGTCGAACACCACGCCTTCGGTTTGCGCGACGCCGCCGGGCAGCAGCTCGCCGATGGGCGTGAGCGTGGTTTCATCCTCGTAGCGCATCGGCAGATGCAGCACGAGGTCGATGTCGCTGCGCAGGCCGAGTTTGGCGAGACGGTCGGCGGTTTTGGTGAGCTTGGGCTTGTCCTTGGCCGCCGTTTTTTCTGCGCTCTTTTCCGCGCTTTTCTCCGCAGCCTTGTCCGCAGCCTTGTCCGCGGCCTTGTCCGCGGACTGCTTCGCCGCACGCTTGCGAGCGGGTGGCGCGGCCTCCTGCGTTGCGTCCGGCTGTCGCGTCCGGTCGCCGTCTTCGGGCGTGCGCGCGCCGTCGCGCGTTTCGCTCGCGGAATCGGATTCGGACATCAATCGGCTAACGGACTCAGGCATGGGCAGCTTCGCAAGTACAATATCGGCTTTCCGGCATGGCGCGGCACGCAGCGTGCAGGCGCCCTGGCTCTCCGGCACATGGCGCGCATGGCACACGGGCAGGTCACAGCCGGCCACGTTCCAGACGGGCATGTCCCAGACGGGCATGTCCCAGACGGGCACGTCCCAGACGGGCACGTCCCAGACGGGCATGTCCCGCAATCATAGCGGCTGTCGATCTGCAGTTAGCGCTTTGGCGCTTTGTCGATCCGAACCGGATGCTTTCGCACCGGCTCCGGTCCCGGGCAGCGCGCTCCGGTGCCATACCCGTTTGCTCGTTGCGCGCGGGAGGACATTGCCGCCGCTTTTTGGGGCGCGACCGTCGGCTCGCCGCCGGGAAGCCGCCGCGCGCCGGTCCTCCGGCGCATTTCCGTTATTTCAGGCCGCATGTTCAAGCTTTCCGATTTCGATTTCGACCTCCCCGAGGAACTCATCGCGCAAACGGCTCTCGCCGAGCGCAGCGCGAGCCGCCTGCTGGAGGTCGACAACACCGCGCAATTGCCCGGTCAACCAGGTCAACCCGGCCAACCCGCGCGCCTCACCGACCGGCGTTTCTCCGAACTGCCCGCGTGCGTGGCGCCGGGCGACCTGCTCGTCTTCAACGATACCAAGGTGTTGAAGGCGCGTTTCTTCGGCCAGAAGGCCAGCGGCGGCAAGATCGAGGTGCTCGTCGAGCGTCTGACCGGCGCACGCACGGCGCTCGCGCAGATCCGCGCGAGCAAGAGCCCCGGGGCCGGCACGGTGCTGCGCCTCGCCGACGCGTTCGAGGTGACCGTGGGCGAGCGCGTCGAGCCGTTCTATACGCTTCACTTCCCCGACGACTGCCTCACGCTGATCGAACGGTTCGGCCGCCTGCCGCTGCCGCCCTACATCACGCACGACGCCGACGCGAGCGACGAAACGCGCTATCAAACGGTGTACGCGCAGAATCCGGGTGCGGTGGCCGCGCCCACGGCCGGTCTGCACTTCGACGACGCCCTGCTCGCCCAACTCGACGCGCAAGGCGTGGACCGCGCGACGCTCACGCTGCACGTGGGCGCGGGCACGTTCCAGCCGGTGCGCGTGGAGAACATCGCCGAGCACAAGATGCACAGCGAGTGGTATCAACTGCCGCAGACGCTGGTCGACAAGATCGCGGCCACGCGCGCGCGCGGCGGCCGCGTGATCGCCGTGGGCACGACCTCGATGCGCGCGCTGGAAGCCGCCGCGCGCGACGCCGACCGCGAAGGCCGCGCACTCGCGGCGACGCAGGCCGAAACCGACATCTTCATCACGCCGGGCTACACGTTCCGCGTGGTCGACCGGCTCGTGACGAACTTCCACCTGCCGAAGTCGACGCTGCTGATGCTCGTATCTGCGTTCGCGGGCATCGAAACGATCCGCGCGGCATATCGTCACGCGATCGCGCAGCGGTACCGCTTCTTCAGCTACGGTGACGCGATGCTGCTCACCCGAACCGACGACGCGCTCAACAAGTAACACGCTCGAACGCTTTTCTCGCTGCTCGCGCTCGTTCATCGAACGCGGCGGCTTTCACCCCATCTGCGCCGGACTGTTCTCCGGTGGCACAGGAGTCAACGCATGACCGACGGTCATCAAAACAACGCACGCGCCGAGCACGGCGCGTATCTGGGTCAGGTCGTAGGCGAACGCCCACAAAATGGCCTCAAGTTCGAGCTGCTGGGCACCGATGGCCTCGCGCGCCGCGGCCGCGTGACGCTCAATCACGGCGTGGTCGAAACGCCGATCTTCATGCCCGTGGGCACCTACGGCACCGTCAAGGCGACCCAGCCGCGCGAGCTGGAGGAAATGCACGCGCAGATCATCCTCGGCAACACGTTCCACCTGTGGCTGCGCCCGGGTCTCGAGACGATCGAGGCGCATGGGGGCCTGCACCGCTTCATGGGCTGGAACCGGCCCATCCTCACCGATTCGGGCGGCTTCCAGGTGTTCTCGCTCGGCGACCTGCGCAAGATCTCCGAAGACGGCGTGCGCTTCGCCTCGCCCGTGAACGGCGACAAGCTGTTCCTGTCGCCCGAAGTGTCGATGCAGATCCAGAAGGTGCTCGATTCGGACATCGTCATGCAGTTCGACGAATGCACGCCCTACGCGACCAACGGCGTGCCGACCACCCACAAGGAAGCCGCCGACTCCATGCGCATGTCCATGCGCTGGGCACAGCGCTCGATCGACGAATTCAACCGCCTCTCCAACCCGAATGCGCTGTTCGGCATCGTGCAGGGCGGCATGTTCGAGGACCTGCGCGACGAATCGCTCGCCGGCCTCGCGCAGATGCCGTTCCATGGCTACGCGATCGGCGGACTTTCGGTGGGCGAGCCCAAGGAAGACATGATGCGCGTGCTGGAGCACGTCGCGCCGAAGCTGCCCGCCGACAAGCCGCATTACCTGATGGGCGTGGGTACGCCGGAAGACCTCGTGGCGGGCGTGGCCGCGGGCGTCGACATGTTCGACTGCGTGATGCCCACGCGCAACGCGCGCAACGGCTGGATCTTCACGCGCTTTGGCGACATCAAGATCCGCAACGCCGTGCACCGCAACTCGCTGCGCCCGCTCGACGAGCAGTGCGGCTGCTACACCTGCCGCCACTTCACGCGCGGCTACCTGCACCATCTGCACCGCGTGGGCGAGATTCTCGGCGCGCAGCTCAACACGATCCACAATCTGCACTACTACCTGGAACTGATGAGCGAGATGCGCGCGGCGATCGAAACGAAGACGTTTGCGGCCTTCCGCCAGCGTTTTGCCGGGCAACGCGCACGCGGCGTCGACTGAGAGCGCCACACGACATTACAATCACCTTTCGCACCGATGGCGCGAACAGGGCGCCGCGTCTGTGTCTTGTCCATGCCTTGTCATGTCGCGCGGCGCCGGTTTTCACCCATACGCCCGCCGGGCAGCGGCAAGATTCAAGATAAGCGCTTGATCGGCAAGCCAATTTGGCGTCATCGTCGCGGAGAATGCCGGTGGTAGAATAACCGGCTCGCTTTTTGATCGTAAAAACGGAGAGACCAACGTGTCGTTCATTTCCAATGCCTTCGCGCAAGGCAGTGCAGCAGGTGGTGCCGAATCGAGCTTGATGAGCTTCCTGCCGCTCATTCTGATGTTCGCCGTGCTGTACTTCATCATGATCCGTCCGCAGATGAAGCGTCAGAAGGAACATCGCAACATGCTCGCGGCCATGGCCAAGGGCGACGAAGTGATCACGAGCGGCGGCATCGTCGGCAAGGTGACCCGCGTCAGCGAAGCCTACGTGGGCGTCGAAATCGCCGACGGCACGGAAATCACCGTGCAGAAGTCCTCGGTCTCGACCATCCTGCCGAAGGGCACGATCAAGTCGCTGTAAAGCGTCGCAAGAATCATCGAGGCCGTTGCCTCCAAAAGAACGGCCTCGCGCGCCCGGCCCAGCCACTGACCACGAAACGTCAATGCAGGAACGCCCCGAAGGCATAGCCGGACGCGCACAGCGCTCTTCCCCTCCCCCGTTGGGTCAACCAATGAACCGTTATCCCCTCTGGAAATATGTCGTGATGCTGGTGGCGCTCGTCATCGGCTTCGTGTACACATTGCCCAATTTCTTCGGCGAAGCGCCCGCGGTCCAGGTCTCGAGCGGCAAGGCCACCGTCAAGCTCGACTCGGGCACGCTCGCCCAGGTCGAAGCCGCGCTCGTTGCGAACAACATCAAGGCTGCCGACGTCACGTTCGACAACTCGTCGCTGAACGCGAACATCCGCGTGCGCGTCGCCGATACGGACACGCAGCTGCGCCTGAAAGACGCGCTCAACCACGCGCTGAACGCCGACCCGACCGATCCGCAGTACATCGTCGCGCTGAACCTGCAGAGCGCCTCGCCGCGCTGGCTCACCAGCATGCGCGCGCTGCCGATGTATCTCGGCCTCGACCTGCGCGGCGGCGTGCACTTCCTGCTCCAGGTCGACATGAACGGCGCGCTCAACAAGAAGCTCGATTCCGACGCTTCGGACGTGCGCACGCTCCTGCGCGACAAGAACATCCGCGACGGCGGCGTGAACCGCGTCAACCAGTCGGTGGTGGTCAATTTCGCCGATGCCGACGTGGCCGAGCAGGCGCGCAAGGTGCTCGCGGGCTCGGGCGGCATCACCGAGCTTCAATGGGCCACGCAGAACAATCCCGAGGGCGGCGTGCAGCTCGTCGGCACGTTCACGCCGGCCGTCAAGACGGCGGTTCAGCAAGCGGCGCTCAAGCAGAACATCCAGACGCTGCACAACCGCGTGAACGAGCTCGGCGTGGCGGAGCCCGTAATCCAGCAGCAGGGCGACGACCGCATCGTGGTCGAACTGCCGGGCGTGCAGGACACCGCGAAGGCGAAGGACATCATCGGCCGCACGGCGACGCTCGAAGCGCGCCTCGCCGACCCGATGGGCCTGCATCCGGACGTGAACGCGCCGGTGCCGCCCGGCGACGAACTCTTCACGCAAGGCAACGCCGCGCCGGTGCTGCTGCGCAAGCAGGTGATCTTCACGGGCGATCGCATCATCGACGCCTCGGCGGGCTTCGACGAGCATCAGCGTCCGTCGGTCAACATCCGTCTCGACTCGGCGGGCGGCCGCGCCGTGCGCGCCGTTTCGCGCGACAACATCGGCAAGCCGATGGCGATGGTGCTGTTCGAAAAGGGCAAGGGCGAAGTGCTGACGGTGGCGACGATCCAGTCGGAACTGGGCGACCGCTTCCAGATCACGGGCCAGCCCACGCCGCAGGCCGCCGCCGACCTCGCGCTGCTGCTGCGCGCCGGCTCGCTCGCGGCGCCGATGGAAATCATCGAGGAACGCACGGTCGGACCGAGCCTCGGCGCGGACAACATTCGCAAGGGTTTCGATTCGGTGATCTACGGCTTCGCCGCGATCGCCGTGTTCATGATCGCGTACTACATGCTGTTCGGCGTGATCTCCATGATCGGCCTCTCAGTGAACCTGCTGCTGCTCGTGGCGGTGCTCTCGATGCTGCAGGCCACGCTCACGCTGCCGGGCATCGCGGCTATCGCGCTCGCGCTCGGTATGGCCATCGACGCGAACGTGCTGATCAACGAACGCGTGCGCGAAGAACTGCGCAACGGCGCGCCGCCGCAGCTGGCCATCCAGAACGGCTACGCGCACGCCTGGGCAACGATTCTCGACTCGAACGTGACGACGCTGATCGCCGGTCTCGCGCTGCTGGCGTTCGGCTCGGGTCCGGTGCGCGGCTTCGCGATCGTGCACTGTATCGGCATTCTCACGTCGATGTTCTCGGCCGTGTTCTTCTCGCGCGGTCTCGTGAACCTCTGGTACGGCGGCAAGAAGAAGCTCAAGTCGCTGGCGGTGGGTCAGGTGTGGCGTCCTGAGCCTCAGGAGGCGGCACCCGCGCTCGCCGGCGCCGACGCCGGCACCGATACGGCCCGCGCGGTTTCCGCAACGGCCGCGAAGCGCGAACCGGCCAAGGCCGGCGCAAAGGGCGCCGCGCGCGCCAAGCCGGTCGTGCGCCGCCGCGACGCCTCGGGCGGCCCCGGCAACAACACGGGCTCGTCCCGCTGATACGGAGTCACAAACATGGAATTTTTCCGCATCCGCAAAGACATCCCGTTCATGAAGCACGCGTTGATCTTCAACGCGATCTCCCTGATCACCTTCATCGCGGCGGTGTTCTTTCTGTTTCATCGCGGCCTGCACCTGTCGATCGAATTCACGGGCGGCACGGTCATCGAAGTGCAGTACCCGCAGGCGGTGCCGCTCGAGCCGTTGCGCGACTCGCTCGCGAAGATCGGCTACGGCGACGCCCAGGTGCAGAACTTCGGCACCTCGCGCGACGTGCTGATCCGCCTGCCGCTCAAGGAGGGCCTGAGCTCGGCGCAGCAAAGCGACCAGGTGATGTCCACGCTCAAGGCCGCCAATCCGCAAGTGCAATTGCAGCGCGTGGAGTTCGTCGGCCCGCAGGTCGGCAAGGAGCTCGCCACCGACGGCCTGCTCGCGCTCGCCTGTGTGGTGGCGGGCATCGTCATCTACCTGTCGTTCCGCTTCGAATGGAAGTACGCCGTGGCCGGCGTGATCGCGAACCTGCACGACGTCGTGATCATCCTGGGCTTTTTTGCGTTCTTCCAGTGGGAGTTCTCGCTCTCGGTGCTCGCGGCGGTGCTCGCGGTGCTGGGCTACTCGGTGAACGAGTCCGTGGTTATCTTCGACCGGATTCGCGAGACCTTCCGGCGCGAGCGCAAGATGAGCGTGACCGAAGTGATCAACCACGCCATTACGACCACGATGTCGCGAACCATCATCACGCACGGCTGTACGCAGATGATGGTGCTCTCGATGTTCTTCTTCGGCGGCCCGACGCTGCACTACTTCGCACTGGCGCTGACGGTGGGTATTCTCTTCGGCATCTACTCGTCGGTGTTCGTTGCGGCGGCGCTCGCCATGTGGCTCGGCGTGAAGCGCGAAGACCTCGTGAAGGACAAGAAGGAAAAGTTCGATCCGAACGATCCGAACGCGGGCGCGCAGGTTTGAGCCGCGCACCAGCGCAAAAGCCGGTTCTCGCGAACCGGCTTTTTTTTCGTGCACAGCCGCAGCGTTCGCTACTGTTTGATGCCTTCTGCCTGGATATGCAGGGTGGTCTTCATCTTGAAGCCGTACTTCTTGCCCATGTCGATGCCGAAGTCGTCGCGGTTGAAAGCGCCCTCGGCTTCCACGCCGCACACCTCGCGCTTGAGCACGGGGTGCTGCATGCACTTGAACGATTCGATTTCGAGCGTGAGCGGCCGTGTCACGCCGTGCAGCGTGAAGTTGCCGATGATTCGCCTCGGCGTGTCGCCGTCGAACACCATGCGCGTGCCCTTGTACGTGGCGGTGGGATATTTCGCGACATCGAAGAACTCGTCGCCGATGAGATGCTGGTCGAGCCGCGCGTTGCCGGTCTGCACGGAGGCCGGATCGATCGTCACGTCCGCACTGCCCGTTCTTGCCGCACGGTCGATCGTGACCGTGCCCGTGGTTTTGGTGAACTTGCCGCGCCACGTGGAAAGGCCGCCCATATGGTCGGCCTCGAAGCTCGGAAAGGTGTGGTTCGGATCGAGCTGGTAGGTGTCGGCGGCGTGCCCGAGCTGGGCGGCGATCGCCACCACGGTCATCCCCACAGCCTTGCTCAGCCACGTCGAGTTGTTCAAAAGCCGCTCCTCAAGGCCGGCGCGCTACTTGTGAGCGACGACGAGATGAAACTTGATGAGCACTTCGTCGGAGACGATCGAGGTGTCCTTCCATTCGCCCGTGCCGATGTCGAAGGCAAGGCGGTGGATGGGCAGCGTGCCGTCGAAGGTCTGCGTCCCACCCTGCCGCGTGAGGACCACGGGCACGCTCACGCCCTGCGTATGCCCCTTGATCGTGAGGTTGCCGCTCACGCTGTACTGGTTCGTCGCGGTCGGCGTGATCGCAGTCGAGACGAACGTTGCCTGCGGGAACGCCTTTGCGTCGAACCATTCGGGCCCGCGCACCGAATCGTTGTAGGTCCGGTCGCCCAGATCGTAGCTCGCCGTCTCCACCGCGATCCGGGCGTTGCCGCTCGCCGGTTTCGCCGGATCGAAGTCGATCTGCGCACTGAACTTCGTGAAGCTGCCCTGCACCGGCACGTTCATCTGGCGCGAAATGGCGACAATCGTGCTCTTCGCCGCGTCGAGCTGCGCGTGCGCGGCCCCGCCAGCGCACAGCGCCGCGGCGCCGGCCGCCCACATCGCGACGCCCCCGATGGCTGCGCGCCAACGATAAGAGCGAATCCGCCCTGACAATGCTTCCATGATCGTCTCGCCTGGGTTTCGTAGTTTCCCGCTTCGCGGATCCTGCTGCAGCCACGTTCCGCAGCCATCCGGTTCCCATGCCGGAAAGATAATCCAATTCCAGTGACAACAAACATTTGGAGATAAGGCTAGACTCGCCCGGCGAACTGCCCGGCCGGTGGGCGCACGTCGTTGCGGCACGCCACCGGGCGTGTTTGGTAACATGGCGCGACGCGCTGTCGGTACCCGCTGCTGGTCAACGTAGACAGGCGCGCCACCGCCACAGGCCCTTTGCTCCCCGTCGTTTCGCGTCACCTGCCCGCATGGCCCAGGACAAATTGATCGCGTGTCACGATTGCGACGCGCTCTACCGCAAACCGCGGCTGCTCGGCCGCCAGTCGGCACGCTGCTCGCGCTGCGGCGCGACGCTCTACAGCAGCGCCGCGACCCAGCTCGACCGCATCTGCGCCGTGACGGTCGCGGCGCTCGTCACCTTTCTCATCGCGCAGTCGTTTCCCATCATCGAGCTCGATGCCAACGGCATCACCACGGAGTCGAGCCTGTTCGGCGCCCTCATCGTGCTGTGGCATGAGGACATGGAAATCGTTGCGGTGATGGTTTTCTGCGCAACCACCCTTTTTCCGCTAACGGAGATGGTGGCGCTCCTCTACGTGCTGCTGCCGGTGCGGCGCGGCTTCATTCCACCGGGCTTCAACCTCGTGCTGCGCGCCATCCAGTTCGTGCGGCCCTGGGGCATGCTCGAAGTGTTCATGCTGGGCGTGCTCATCACGATCGTGAAAATGGTGAGTCTCGCGCGCGTGATTCCCGAAACCGCCCTCTTTGCCTTTGGCGCGCTCACGCTGATGTTCACCGTGGTCGTCACCTTCGATGCGCGCACGCTCTGGGACATCGCCGATGCGCTGCGCGACGCCGCGCGCGAGGCACGCGAAGGCGGCGCCGGTCCGGGGGGCCAGGCAGGCGGCTCGGGCGGCCCTGGGAGCCCAGGGGGCCCGCACGAGCCGCGCTGGCCGTCATCGCCCTTCCCGGCGTCGACACGCCCGCCGGCCGAGCCTGAGATCCGCGGCCCCGGCGCCGGCGAGCAGGATCCGGCGCCGCCGCGCGGCGGCCCACTTCCCAAGGCCCCCCGATGAAATATCAAACCGCCACCGACGCCGGCTACATTTCCTGCCACGCCTGCGGGCATGTGCAGGCGCACGTGCGTCCGCGCTCGGGTGCGCACGTGCGCTGCGAGCGCTGCGGCTCGCCCACGCACGAGCGCAACCCTGACAGCATCATGCGCACGTGGGCGCTGCTCATTGCCGCCGCACTGCTCTACATCCCCGCCAATTTGCTGCCTGTCATGCATACGGCCTCGCTCGTCGGCGAAGAGGACGACACCATCATGAGCGGCGTGGTCTACTTCTGGACCTCCGGCGACTGGCCGCTCGCCGTGATCGTCTTCATCGCGAGCATTCTGGTGCCGATGCTCAAGCTTTCCGTGCTCGCCCTGCTTGCGTTCACGTCGCAGCGCAAGTCGACATGGCGACCCGTCGAGCGCACGAAACTGTACCGGCTCGTCGAATTCATCGGGCGCTGGTCGATGCTCGACGTGTTCGTCGTCACGCTAACCGTGGCTTTGGTGCGCTTCCAGTCGCTCGCGGTGATCACGGCCGGGCCCGGCGCGATCGCGTTCGGCTCGGTCGTGATCCTGACGATGATCGCCTCGATGCAGTTCGATCCGCGCTTGATCTGGGATCCGGTGGACGAAGACAAGCACCAACCTGCGCAACATTCTCAGGATCACCCACATGAATAGTCCGCAAGGACCGACCCCGCCGAATCTGCCCGAACCGGAGATCATCAAGCCGAGGCGCTGGCTGCCGTCGCTCGTATGGATCGTGCCGATCGTCGCCGCGCTGATCGGCGTTGCCCTTGTCGTGAAGTCGGTGGCCACGCGCGGGCCGACCATCACGATCAGCTTCGTGAGCGCCGAAGGGCTCGAGCCCGGCAAGACCAAGGTCAAGTACAAGGACGTCGACATCGGCTCGGTGCGCGCGATCAGGCTCTCGCCGAACCTCTCCCATGTGATCGTCACGGTCGAACTCACGAAGGACGCCGAACGATTCGCAGTGAAGGACAGCCGCTTCTGGATCGTGCGCCCGCGCGTGGGCGCGAGCGGCGTCTCGGGTCTCACCACGCTGCTCTCCGGCTCGTACATCGGTGCGGACGCCGGTCGCTCGGAGGACTCGCAGAGCGACTTCGTCGGGCTCGAGGCGCCACCTGCGGTGACCATCGACGAGAAAGGCCATCGCTACACGCTGCATAGCGGCACGCTCGGTTCGCTCGACATCGGCACGCCGATCTTCTTCCGGCGCATCCAGGTGGGCCAGGTGACCGGCTATTCGCTCGACAAGGACGGCACGGGCGTGACGGTGCAGGTGTTCGTGACCGCGCCGTTCGACCAGTACGTGGGCACCAACACGCGCTGGTGGCACGCGAGCGGCGTGAACGTGCAGCTCGATTCGAACGGCATCAAGGTCAACACGCAGTCGCTCGCCACCATCGTGGTGGGCGGCATTGCGTTCCAGGCTCCGCCCGGCCAGTCCATGGGCCCGCAGGCGCCCGACACCGCCACCTTCGCGCTCGCCTCCGACGAGGCCGAGGCGATGCGCGAGCCGGACGGCGCGCCGCAGCGCGTGGTGATGTACTTCAACCAGTCGTTGCGCGGCCTTTCGGTGGGCGCGCCGCTCGATTTCCGGGGCATCGTGCTCGGCCAGGTGACCGACATCGGCATCGAGTACGACCCGAAACAGCACAATTTCACGATGCCCGTGACGATGGATCTCTATCCGCTGCGACTGTCGCGCCGCATCCGCGGAGAAGCGCCTGCGCCGTATACACCGCAAAGCCAGGAACTGCTCAAGCGGCTCGTCCAGCGCGGCCTGCGCGGCCAGTTGCGCACCGGCAATCTGATCACGGGGCAGCTCTACATCGCCCTCGACATCTTCCCGAAGGCCGCGCCGGCGACCGTCGATTTCAATCACGACCCGCTCGAACTGCCCACGGTGCCGAACTCGCTCGAAGAGCTGCAACTGCAGGTGGCGGACATCGCGAAGAAGCTCGACCAGATTCCGTTCGACAAGATCGGCAACAACCTGAACGACTCGCTCAAGAACGCCAACCAGCTGTTCGGCAAGGTGAACGACCAGATCCTGCCGCAGCTGCAAGGCACGCTGGATGAGGCGCAGAAGACCTTCAACGCCGCGCAGTCCACGCTGCAGCAGGATTCGCCGCTGCAGTCGGACGTCCATCAGGCGATGCAGGAACTCACGCGCACGCTGCAGTCGCTCAACGCGCTCTCGGATTACCTCGAACGCCATCCCGAATCGCTGCTGCGCGGCAAATCTGGAGACAAGCCATGATGCTCCGACGTGTCCCCAACCTTGCCACCCTCGGCGCGGTGTTGATCGCGGCCGCGCTCGCGGGCTGCAGCTCGCCCGCCAGCCGGTTCTATACGCTCAGCCCGACCGACGACGCTGCCCGCACGGCCGCCGCGCCCAGCGCGGGCAACGCCCAGTGGCTGATCGAGCTGGCGCCAGTCGACGTGCCGCCGCAGGTCGCAAAGGCACAGCTCGTGGTGCAAAGCGACGCCACCCAGGTGCGGGTGCTCGAGCAGGAGCGCTGGGCGTCGATGCCCGGCGACGAAATCCGCCGCGCGCTCTCGGGCGACCTCACGCAGCAGCTCGGCACCATCGACGTGTACGGCTCGCCGCGCCCCTCGGGCGTGCCGGTATACCGCGTGAGCGTGAACGTGCAGCGCTTCGAGTCGTGGCCCGGCTCGCATGCGCTGGTCGACGCCGTGTGGAGCGTGCGCTCGCTCGACACGCAAACCGTCATGACCTGCCGCAGCGTGCTCAACGAGCCCGTGGGCGACGGCTACGACGCGCTCGTGGTCGGCCACCGCCGCGCGATCGACGCGCTCTCGCAGTCGATCGCGAGCGGCGTGCGCGCGCTCGCGGCCGCGCCGCGCGCGAGCGTGGCGGCAAACGCCACGAAGTCCGGCACGCCGGCGAGCATCGCCTGTCCGCAGACGGCGCCCGCCGCTGCCGGCGGAACGCCCCAGCCCGCAGGCGGCTGAGACGACCGTTTTTCGGAGGCGCGGCGCGCGTGCGTCGCGCCGGCGACCTGCCCTCACCGCAGACCGCACTAACCACACGCACTCCGGAACCCATAAGGGCCCCAGCAGGCTAGTGTTCGGCAGATGCGCGGGACAGGCGGCAATCGAGTTCAGTGTCTGCGACTCGCGCACGCTGACATGCTTCGTCACGCGCCCGGGCATCCACGTTAGGCCGCCCCTGCAACCCGCGTACAATAGCGCCTTCCCCGCAGCGTCCCATCCTCCTTCATGTCTTTCGATTTCTTTGCCCCCTGCCCGCGCGGCCTCGAAGCCGCGCTCGCCGCCGAACTGGCCGAAACCGCGCAACGGCGTCTGCCGCCCGGCGCACTCCAGGTCGGCGCCGAGGTGCCGGGCGGCGTGCATTTCCGCGGCAACTGGGCCGGCGGCATCGCCGCGAACCTCCATTCGCGCATTGCGAGCCGCGTGCTTCTAAAGATCGCCCAGCGGCCATACCGCAGCGAGCAGGACATCTACGCGCTCGCGCGCGAGCAGCGCTGGGACCAGTGGTTCACGCCGAACGAGACGCTGCGCGTGGACATCACCGCGATCAAGTCGCCGCTGCGCAGCCTCGAATTCGCCACGCTGCGCGTGAAGGACGCGATCTGCGACCGCATGCGCGACAAGGCCGGCGCTCGTCCGAGCATCGACACCGCCTATCCGGACGTGCGCGTCTTCGCCTTCCTCACGGCGAACGAGTGCACGCTCTATCTCGACACCTCGGGCGAACCGCTCTTCAAGCGCGGCTGGCGTCTGGACAAGGGCGCCGCCCCGCTGCGCGAAAACCTCGCGGCGGGCATCCTGCGCCTCACGGGCTGGACGGCCGGAACGCCGCTCTACGACCCGATGTGCGGCAGCGGCACCTTCCTCGCCGAAGCCGCGCAGGTGGCGCTCGATATCGCGCCGGGCCTCGATCGCCGCTTCGGCTTCGAGTCGCTCAAGCAGGCCGACATGGCGGCATGGCGGCACCTGAAGAGCGAAGCCAACACGGCGCGCAACGCGGCCCAGAGCAAGTCTCACGACCTGCTGATTTTCGGCAGCGACATCTCGGACGTCATGCTGGAAAAGGCGCGCGCGAACTTCAAGCGCGCGGGCTTCGGCAACGTGCCGCTCAAGCAGCTCGACGCGCGCAACATGACGCCGCCCACCGACGCGCCGGGCATCCTCGTGGCGAATCCGCCGTATGGCGAGCGTATCGAGGTGCGCGGGCGCAATGCGCGCGGCGAGGCGCGGCCCACGGCGCGCGAACTGCGTGGCGACGACGACGAAGGCTTTCACCGCGCGAGAGACGAGGCGCCCGACGCAGAGTTCTTCCAGGCGCTCGGCGACGCGCTCAAGCAGCGCTTCACGGGCTGGCGCGCCTTCGTCCTCACTTCGGACCGCAAGCTGCCGGGCCAGCTGCGCCTGCGCGAAGCCGCCAAAACGCCGCTCTACAACGGCGCGCTCGAATGCCGCCTGTTCCGCTTCGACCTGATCGCAGGCAGCGTGCGCCAACGCCCGGCCAGCGGCGGCGCGAATCCCGCCGCAGGCAACGACGACGCCCAATGACCTCGGCCAACGCGCACGGCGGGTGACATCTGAGCCCGCCGCCGCGCCGCGCGTGAACTAGCCGTTTGCGCATGAACACCGGAAAGGTCGACGACAAGCGTATGGCGCGCCAAACCTACTGACAGCACGCTGTCAGCAGCCCCCCGGCACACTGCTTCTACGCCATCCGGCGAGGCCGCAGCCGCCTGGCTGCCGCCATCCACTGTCCGCCGTTGCCTTCGAGGAGCGCATTGTGTCTACCGATCTGTCCCGTGTGATCTCGTGGTTCGAAATTCCCGCGCATGACCTGGAACGTGCCGCACGTTTCTACGAAACCGCCTTCGACACCGCGCTGCAGCGCGAAGTGGTCGGCGGCGTGCAGATGGCGCTTTTCGCGCACACCGAAGCCGAAACCGGCGGCTGCATCGTGTTCAATCCGCATGACGCCAAGCCCGACCCAAAGGGCGTGCTCGTGTACCTGAACGCACAGCCCTCGGTCACCGCGGTGCTCGACCGCGTGGAGAAAGCGGGCGGCAAGCAGCAAGGGCCGGCCGTCGAGCTGCCGAACAACTATGGCTATATCGGCTTCTTCATCGATACCGAGGGCAACCGCGTCGGTTTGCACGCGCCGAAGCTGGGTTGATATCGGCTCGACATCGGCTCGAATCTGGCTCGACGTTGGCCTGAACTTCGCTAGATAGCGCGCGGGTTGCGAGCCGGCGCATCGAGCGCGCGCCCGGCGCTATCATCCGTCCTTGTCCCGATCACCGCGCCCGCCTTCGCGACCGACCCGCCATGACCCGCCGCGCCGACCGCCTCTTTCGCATCGCCGAACTGCTGCGCGGCCGGCGTCTCACCACCGCGCAGCAACTGGCCGAATGGCTGGAAGTCTCGCCGCGCACCGTCTATCGCGACGTGCGCGACCTTCAGCTCTCGGGCGTGCCGATCGAGGGTGAAGCGGGCATCGGCTACCGGCTCGCGCGCACGGCGAGCCTGCCGCCGCTCACCTTCACCGCCGACGAACTCACCGCACTCGCCGTCGGCGCGCGCATGGCCGAATCATGGGGCGGCGCGGCGCTCGCGAGCGGCGCACGTGGCGCGCTCGCGAAGATCGCCGCGGCGATGCCGGCCGAAAAGCGCGCGGTGCTGGAACGCCTGGCGGTTTTCGCGCCTGCGTACCACATGGATCACGCGTTTTCGGACAAGCTCGACGCGCTGCATCGTGCCGTCGATACGCGGCTCGTGGTGCGCTTTGCCTACTGCGACCGCATCGGCGCGCATACGGAGCGGCGCATCTGGCCGCTCGGGCTCGTCTATTGGGGCGCGCAATGGACCGTCGGCGCGTGGTGCGAAATGCGCGAGGACTTCCGCAATTTCAACATCGCGCGCATGGAGGAAGTGGAGGTGCTCGAACCGTTTCCCGACGTGAGCGGCCGGCGGCTCGCCGACTATCTGAGGCGCGTGAACGCGCCGTCGCTATGAGCGCCTCGAGGTGGGCTCGCCGATAAAAAAGGCGCGCATCGCTGCGCGCCTTTTGCCGATCTTCGGAGTGCCTCGGGCTTATTCCACCGCCTTCACCATCTCCTCGATCACCTTCTTCGCGTCGCCGAACACCATCATCGTCTTGTCCATGTAGAACAGTTCGTTGTCGAGGCCCGCGTAGCCCGCCGCCATCGATCGCTTGTTCACGATGATCGTGCGCGCCTTGTACGCCTCGATGATCGGCATGCCCGCAATGGGCGACTTCGGATCGTTCTTCGCCGCCGGATTCACCACGTCGTTCGCGCCGAGCACCAGCACCACGTCTGTCTGGCCGAACTCGTTGTTGATGTCCTCCATCTCGAACACCATGTCATAGGGCACTTCGGCTTCCGCGAGCAGCACGTTCATGTGGCCCGGCATGCGGCCTGCCACTGGGTGAATCGCGTAGCGCACGTCCACGCCGTTTTCGACGAGCTTGTCGGTCAGCTCCTTCAAGGCATGCTGGGCACGCGCCACGGCAAGACCATAGCCCGGTACGATCACGACGCTTTCCGCATTGCCGAGCATGAACGCGGCATCATCGGCCGAACCCGACTTCACCGGACGCTGCTCCTGCGCCCCGGCCGCCGCCGCCCCGCCCGCTTCGCCGCCGAAGCCGCCGAGCAGCACGTTGAAGAACGAGCGGTTCATCGCGTGGCACATGATGTAGGACAGGATCGCGCCCGAAGAGCCCACGAGCGAGCCCGCGATGATCAGCATCGCGTTGTTCAGCGAGAAGCCGATACCCGCCGCCGCCCAGCCCGAATACGAGTTCAGCATCGAGACGACCACGGGCATGTCCGCCCCGCCGATCGGGATGATGATGAGCACGCCCAGCGCGAACGCGATCGCCGTCATGATGATGAACGGCAGCCACGACTGCGTGATGAAGAACAGGATGCCGAAGCCGATCATGCCGAGCGCGAGCATCAGGTTGATCAGGTGCTGGCCGGGGTAGACCACGGGCGCGCCCTGGAACAGGCGGAACTTGTACTTGCCCGAGAGCTTGCCGAACGCGATCACGGAACCCGAGAACGTGATCGCGCCAACGAACGTGCCGATGAACAGCTCGATGCGGTTGCCGTACGGCAGGAAGCCCGGATACGGCGCATCCTCGGCAACGAGCCCGAACGCGGCCGGTTCCGAGACGACCGCATACGCGATGCAGACCGCCGCGAGACCGATCAGCGAGTGCATGGCCGCGACAAGTTCGGGCATCTTCGTCATCTCGACGCGCGCGGCGACATAGGCGCCAAGGCCCCCGCCCACCACGAGCGCCGCGAACAGCAGCACGAGGCCGAGCCCGAGGTTCGAGCCGAACTGTGCGGACTCCTTCACGATCAGTGCAAGCGTGGTGAGAATGGCGATGGCCATGCCGACCATGCCGAACACGTTGCCGGCGCGCGCACTCTTCGGATTCGACAGTCCCTTGAGCGCCTGGATGAAGCAGACCGACGCCACCAGGTAAAGCAGCGTAACGACGTTCATGCTCATTTACGCACCCTCCTTACCAGCAGCGGAGGGGAGCTTTTTCGGTTCCTTCTTCCTGAACATCTCCAGCATTCGCCGCGTGACGAGGAACCCGCCGAATACGTTCACGGCGGCGAGCAGCACGGCGAACGTGCCGAAGAACTTGCCCGCGCCGCCCACGGTCAGCCCCGTGGCGAGCATCGCGCCGACGATCACGATCGCCGAGATCGCGTTGGTCACGGCCATGAGCGGCGTATGCAGCGCGGGCGTGACGTTCCAGACCACGTGATAGCCCACGTACACGGCCAGCACGAAGATGATCAGGTTGATGACGGTATGGTTGATGACTTCCATTATTGGTCTCCTCCTCGTCATGCCTTGCGCGTGACGGCGCCGTCGCGCGCCAGCAGCGTGGCCGCGACGATGTCGTCCGCGAGATCGATGTTGAGCGTGCCTTCCTTCGTGACGATGAGCTTGAGGAAGTCGAGCAGATTGCGCGCGTAGAGCGCGGAGGCGTCGGCGGCGACCATCGAGGCGAGGTTCGTATAACCGCAGATCTGCACGCCGTGGTGGGTCACGACCTTGTCGGCCTCGGTGA
Source organism: Paraburkholderia sp. JHI2823 (assembly GCF_038900695.1). Classification (NCBI taxonomy): domain Bacteria; kingdom Pseudomonadati; phylum Pseudomonadota; class Betaproteobacteria; order Burkholderiales; family Burkholderiaceae; genus Paraburkholderia; species Paraburkholderia sp. JHI2823. Next base: position 141,875 of record NZ_JAYMRY010000002.1, read on the forward strand.
GCGGGCAGTTGCCGCCGCGCCGGCCGGTGGCCTGGTCGGCGACGGGGCCCCGTCCTGCCGCGAGATCGATCACGACGGAACCCGGCTTCATCGCCTGCACCGTTTCCGAAGGCAGCAGCGTGGGCGCATCGCGACCCGGAATCAGCGCGGTCGAGATGACGATGTCGGCCTGCCTGGCGCGCTCGTGGACCAGCGCCGACTGGCGCGCGAGCCACGAAGGCGGCATGGGGCGCGCGTAGCCGCCCACGCCCACGGCGGCTTCGCGCTCTTCATCGGTTTCGTAGGGCACTTCGAGGAATTTGCCGCCGAGCGACTCGATCTGCTCCTTGACCGCCGGACGCACGTCGGAGGCCTCGATCACCGCGCCCAGGCGCCGTGCCGTGGCAATCGCCTGCAGCCCCGCCACGCCTGCGCCGAGAATCAGCACGCGCGCGGCCTTCACGGTACCGGCGGCGGTCATGAGCATCGGCATGAAGCGCGGATAGAGGTGCGCGGCCACGAGCACCGCCTTGTAGCCGGCGATGTTGGCCTGCGACGACAGCACGTCGAGGCTTTGCGCGCGCGTGGTGCGCGGCGCGGCTTCGAGCGCGAAGGCGGTCACGCCTGCCTCGGCGAGTTTCGCGGCGTTTTCCGCATTAAAGGGATCGAGCATGCCCACCAGCACCGCGCCGCGTTTCATGAACGGCAGCTCGCTCACGGTGGGCGACTGGACTTTCAGCACGAGATCGGCGCCGAACGCGGCGGCCGCGTCGGCGATCTGCGCGCCGACGGCCGTATAGGCCTCGTCGGGAAAGCTCGCGCCGACGCCCGCGCCGGCCTGGATCGTGACCGTATGGCCCTGGGCGACGTACTTCTTGACTGTCTCCGGCGTCGCGGCCACGCGGGTTTCGTTCGCCCGCGTCTCTGCGGGCACTCCGATATGCATCGTTGTTTCCTCCTCGACCTTCTTGTTCTAGCTGTTGTAGCTGTTCTGGCTCGAATCGAGCGAAGGGAGGCCGACAAACGGCGTTGAAGCGCCGGCATCCATTGCGACGGCAAAACGACGGCACCACTTTAACCGAAAGCAGCGGCCGTTTTATAGCGGGATTTGCACGTTTTTGTGCGATGCACACGACACGTTCCGAGGTCCGACCGGACGGCCGGGAAAACCCTGGCTGGCGCTTCGATCGGTGCCCGCGCATGTCCGATCCGGCCCCGGGCAGCGTTCACGGTGTCCCGGTAAAATACCGGCCCATGAATGAGGAAACCTGGGCACCCCACGTCACCGTGGCCGCGATCGTCGAGCGCGACGGGCGTTTTCTCCTCGTCGAGGAGCACACGAGCGCCGGACTGCGCCTGAACCAGCCCGCCGGTCATCTGGAAGCGGGCGAGACGCTGCACGAGGCCGTGGTGCGCGAAACGCTCGAGGAAACCGCCCACACGTTCACACCCGAGGCGCTAGTCGGCGTGTACATGACGCATTTCGGCCAGCCAGGCGAGAGCGGCGCGACCTATGTGCGCTTCACATACTGCGGCAGCGTTGCAGCCGTGCCGCAGAGTCGTGCGCTCGATCCGGACATCGTCCGCACGGTATGGATGAGCGTGGACGAACTGCGCGCGGCGAGCGAACGTCATCGCACACCGCTCGTCATGCGCTGTGTCGACGATTACCTCGCGGGCAAGCGCGTGCCGCTGGACTTCATCCACACCCACGCAACCGCGCCCAGGCTGGGAACCAGAAGCTGAACAAGCAGCAAAGAGATGAGCAAATGATGAGCAAGGGCAGGGTCGTGGTGGGCATGTCGGGCGGCGTCGATTCGTCGGTCACCGCATGGCTGCTCAAGGAGCAGGGGTTCGACGTCGTCGGTCTCTTCATGAAGAACTGGGAAGACGACGACGACGGCGAGTACTGCTCGACGCGCCAGGACTGGATCGACGTGGTCTCGGTCGCGGACCTGATCGGCATCGACGTCGAGGCGGTGAACTTCGCCGCCGAATACAAGGACCGCGTGTTCGCGGAGTTCCTGCGCGAGTACTCGGCGGGCCGCACGCCGAATCCGGATGTGCTCTGCAACGCCGAGATCAAGTTCAAGGCCTTCCTCGACCACGCCATGTCGCTCGGCGCCGGGACGATCGCCACGGGCCACTATGCGCGCGTGCGCGAACGCGATGGTCGCTTCGAATTGCTGAAGGCGCTCGACCATACGAAAGATCAGTCGTACTTCCTGCATCGCCTGAACCAGGCGCAGCTTTCGAAGACGATGTTCCCGCTCGGCGAGATTCCCAAGACGAAGGTGCGCGAGCTCGCCGAAAAAATCGGTTTGCCGAACGCGAAAAAGAAGGATTCCACAGGAATCTGCTTCATCGGCGAGCGGCCGTTCCGCGACTTCCTCAACCGCTATCTGCCGACGAAACCCGGCCCGATGATGACGCCCGAGGGCAAGGTCGTGGGCGAGCACATCGGCCTCGCGTTCTACACGTTCGGACAGCGCAAGGGCATCGGGCTTGGCGGCAGCAAGGACGGCAGCGGCGACCCGTGGTTCGTGGCGGGCAAGGATATCGCGTCGAATACGCTCTACGTGGTGCAGGGCCACGATCATCCGTGGCTGCTCGCGCACGAACTGCGCGCGGGCAACGTGAGCTGGGTGGCCGGGGAACCGCCGGCGGAGCACCACGCGTGCGGCGCGAAAACGCGCTATCGCCAGGCCGATGCGCCGTGCACGTTCGCGTCGGCGAGCGAATCCGGCGCGGGCCAGTTCTCGCTGCGCTTTCCCGACGCGCAATGGGCCGTCACGCCCGGCCAGTCGGCGGTGCTCTATGACGGCGACGTATGCCTGGGCGGCGGCATCATCGAAGCGGTGACGACGCTCGCGCCGCATGTGCCCGCCGTGCTGCCACCCGAAGCGCCGAAGAAAAAGAAGCGCGTGCCGCGCAAGAAGCCAGCGGCGGCAACACCGGCAACGGCAGGCCAAACGTGAGAAAAACACGCGGCGCTCCAGGCGCCGCGTGTTTTTTGACCCGACCTTTCCGCCTTCATCGAGCCTGGCCCGAAGGCCGATCGAGCCGTGCTGGCTTCCCGGCCGGATTCACGGACTTGCGGCATCATTCCGGCAAGCCGCGCCCGCCAACGGCGCGGCTGACGCACGCCGCTGCCCTCCAAAAGACGACGCGGCGCGCGCACCCAATCAAGTTCGAGGAGTTCCCCCCAATGTTTTCCCGACGTTATCTCGCCATGTGGGGCGCGGTGCTGCTGCTCGTGGCCTGTGTCGCCGCGGCCGCCCTCCATCATCTGTCGTGGTACTGCGTGATCGTGCCCGTGCTGCTCGTCGCGCTCGGCCTCTACGACATCACCCAGGACCGCCACGCGATTTTGCGCAACTACCCGATCTGGGGGCATATGCGCTTTCTGTTCGAGTTCGTGCGGCCCGAGATCCGCCAGTACTTCGTCGAGGACGACACCGACGAGAAGCCGTTCTCGCTCGTTCAGCGCAGTCTCGTCTACCAGCGCGCGAAGAACGTCGTCGACAGCCGCCCCTACGGCACCGAGCTCGACGTGAAAGCCGTGGGCCACGAATGGATCAGCCACTCGCTCGCCCCCACGAAGCTCGAAGGCAGCGACTTCCGCGTGCTCGTGGGCGCCACGCGCGCGCAGCCCTATTCGATGTCGATCTTCAACATCTCGGCGATGAGCTTCGGCGCGCTCTCGGCAAACGCCATCCGGGCGCTCAACATGGGCGCGAAAAAAGGCCGCTTCGCGCACGACACGGGCGAAGGCTCGCTCTCGAAGTATCACCGCGAAAACGGTGGCGACGTCATCTGGGAAATCGCGTCGGGCTACTTCGGCTGCCGTAACGACGACGGCACCTTCAGCGCCGAAAAATTCCAGCGCCTCGCGAACGAGCCGCAGGTGAAGATGATCGAGGTGAAGCTCTCGCAGGGCGCGAAGCCCGGCCACGGCGGCATGCTGCTCGCCGCCAAGGTCACGCCCGAGATCGCCGAAACGCGCGGCATTCCGATCGGCAAGGACTGCGTGTCGCCCGCCCGCCACTCGGAGTTCTCGACGCCGCGCGGCCTGCTCGAATTCGTCGAGCGCCTGCGCAAGCTCTCGGGCGGCAAACCCACCGGCTTCAAGCTTTGCATCGGGCACCCCTGGGAGTTCTTCGGCATCGCCAAGGCGATGCTCGAGACCGGCATCCTGCCCGACTTCATCGTCGTGGACGGCGCCGAAGGCGGCACGGGCGCGGCGCCGCTCGAATTCACCGATCACATCGGCACGCCGTTGCAGGAAGGGCTGCTGCTCGTGCACAACACGCTCGTGGGCATCGGCCTGCGCGACAAGATCAAGATCGGCGCGAGCGGCAAGATCATCACCGCGTTCGATATTGCGCGCACGCTCGCGATCGGCGCGGACTGGGTCAACTCGGCGCGCGGCTTCATGTTCGCCGTGGGCTGCATCCAGGCGCAGAAGTGCCACTCCGACCGCTGCCCCACCGGCGTCGCCACGCAGGACCCCGTGCGCCAGCGCGCGCTGAACGTGCCCGACAAGGGCGAGCGCGTCTTCAATTTCCATCACAACACGCTGCACGCGCTCCAGGAGCTGATCCAGGCCGCCGGTCTCGCGAGCCCGTCGGATCTGCGTGCGCATCACATCGTGCGGCGCGTGTCGTCGTACGAGGTGAAGCTGATGTCGGAGCTGCTCAAGTACCTGAAGCCCGGCGATCTGCTCGAAGGCCGCTATCGCTATCAGTTGTACGAAAAGTGGTGGCCTCTCGCTCGCAGCGACTCGTTCGCGCCGGTGGAGGAGAAAATCGCCTGAGGAAGGAGGATCGCGCCGCCGCTGCGAAGTGAGATGCGCGGTGCGCAGCGGCTCGGGACGCGCCTTGCGCGCGTCCAGCGGCAAACGCCCGACGGCAACACTCTGCCGCCGGGCGTTTTTTGTCAGCCTTGCGGCACCGTGTCGATGAACGACGGGCGCTGCGACAGCTTTTCGTAGTGGCGCGCAAGGTTCGGATGCGCCTCGCGCCAGTTCAGCTCCGGCATGCGGAAGTCGAGATAGCCGAGCGCGCAGCCCACGGCGATATCCGCGAGCGTGTAGCGGTTGCCCGCGCACCACGGGTTGCCGTCGAGACCCTTGGCCATCGCGTCGAGGCCTTCGCGGATCTTGCGCTCCTGGCGCTCCACCCACGCCTCGCTGCGCTGCTCCGGCGTGCGCTGCGTGGCTTCCAGCCGGATCAGCACGGCAGCGTCGAGCATGCCGTCGGCGAGCGCCTCCCAGCAACGCACTTCGATGCGCTCGCGTCCTGCCGGCGGAATCAGCTTGGCCACGGGCGAGAGCATGTCGACGTATTCGCAGATCACGCGCGAGTCGAACACGGCTTCGCCGTCGTCCATCACGAGGCACGGAACCTTGCCGAGGGGATTGAAATCGTGGATCGTCGTGTCGGCGCCCCACACGTTTTCGAGCACCAGCTTGTAGTCGATTTTCTTTTCGGCGAGCGTGATCCGCGCCTTGCGGACATACGGGCTGCCGAGCGAACCGATAAGTTTCATCGCACCTGCCTTTTCTGGAATCCGGCCGAAGTATACGTTGGATTCCCGTTTTTCTGACGTGTCGTCTGTTGCAGTGCAGGAATTTTCCTACAAACAATGTCAGCCGGAGACAACATCCTGCACCGGAAGGCCCTTGCGGGCGGCCGGAGGCGCCGCGCGCCTGTCTGTAGCCAGCGCTACAATCCCACGATGGACTCGACCCTCACGCAAAGCCCCCCCGCCGCCTCGCGCGAAGCCCAATCTGCCGCCGACCAGGCCGACATGCAGCGCGGCCCGGACGGCGGCGCCGCGCTCTATCGCGCGCGCCGCGAACGCGTGCTTGCCGCGCTGCGCGCCCGGGGCGGCGGTGTCGCGCTCGTGCCGACCGCGCCCGAGGCGCTGCGCAACCGCGACGCCGACTATCCCTATCGGCACGACAGCTACTTCTACTATCTCACCGGCTTCACGGAGCCCGAGGCGCTGCTCGTGCTCGACGCGAACGCGGGCGAGAACCAGCCCGCCGCGATCCTGTTCTGCCGCGCGAAGAACGTCGAGCGCGAAACCTGGGAGGGCTTCCGCTTCGGTCCTGACGCCGCGCGCGAAGCATTCGGCTTCGACGCCGCCTTTGCCATCGACGAACTCGATGCGCGCATCGCCCAGCTCATCGCGAACCGGCCGGCGCTGCACTACGCGCTCGCGGCCTCCGAGCGCTTCGACGCGCAGGTGAAGCGCTGGCTCGACGCGGTACGCGCGCAGGGGCGCAGCGGCATCACCGCGCCGGCCGCCGCGTACGACCTGCTGCCGCTGCTCGACGACATGCGCGTCATCAAGGACGCGCACGAACTCGACACGATGCGGCGCGCCGCGAAGATCTCGGCGCTCGCGCACGTTCGCGCGATGCAGACCTGCAGGCCCGGCATGCGCGAATATGAAATCGAGGCGGAGCTGCTCTACACGTTTCGCAAGCACGGCGCGCAGGCGCCGGCCTACGGCTCGATCGTCGCGGCGGGCGCGAACGCCTGCGTGCTGCATTACCCCGCGGGCAACGCGGTGGCGCGCGAAGGCGACCTCGTGCTCATCGACGCCGCGTGCGAGCTGAACGGCTACGCCTCGGACATCACACGCACGTTTCCGGCCAGCGGCCGCTTCACCGGCGCGCAACGCGAGCTGTACGACATCGTGCTCGCCGCGCAGCAGGCCGCCATCGACGCGACGCGCGCGGGCGTGAACTTCGAGGCGCCGCACGACGCCGCCGTGCGCGTGCTCGCGCAGGGGCTGCTCGATACCGGCATCGTCGACCGGCAGCGCTTGGCGAGCGTCGACGACGTGATCGCCGAGCGCGCCTATGCGCGCTTCTACATGCATCGCACGGGGCACTGGCTGGGCATGGACGTGCACGATGCGGGCGATTATCGTGAACGCGGCGAACACAGCGGCGCAAGCGCGGACGCCCCGCCGCCCTGGCGCACGTTGCGCCCCGGCATGACGCTCACGATCGAGCCGGGCCTCTACGTCCGCGCGGCCGAGGACGTGCCCGAGCACTACTGGGACATCGGCATCCGCATCGAGGACGACGCCATCGTCACCGAAACGGGCTGCGAACTGATCACGCGCGACGTGCCCGTCGCCGCCGACGAAATCGAGGCGCTGATGCAGGCCGCGCAGCGCGGTGCCTGAAGCCGGCTCGGACACGAAGACTCCATACGAAGCGAAACAAACGACATGAACGCAGTTTCCGGCAGCGCGAGCCACGCCTCCAACGGCGAGCCCGCGCAAGCACATTTCGATCACGACGTGACGATCGTCGGCGCAGGGCCGGTGGGTCTCGCGCTCGCGGGCTGGCTCGCGCGGCGCAGCGCCACGCGCGGACTCTCGATCGCGCTGATCGACGCGCGCGAACCCGGAGACAGCGCTGGCGACCCGCGCGCGATCGCCGTCTCGCAGGGCAGCCGCACACTGCTCGAAACGCTCGCGTGGCCTCACGACGCCACGCCCATCGAGCGCATCCACGTTTCGCAGCGCGGCCATTTCGGGCGCACGCTGATCGACCGCCACGACTACGATCTGCCTTCGCTTGGCTACGTGGCGCGCTATGGCGCGATCGTGCAGGCGCTCGCACAGGCCGTGCGCGGCACGGGCGTGCACTGGCTGCATCACACGCATGCGCATGATCCCGTGGTGGAGCACGATGGCGTGACGCTGCCCGTCGTTAGCGCGGGTGTAGCGCGCCACATGCGCACGCGCATCCTCGTGAACGCAGAAGGCGGGCTCTATCGCGCGCCGCCGCAACGCGCCGCGCAGGACGATTCCGCTGAAGCCGCCGAAGCCGACGTGACAAGCGCGCAGTCGCGGGTCGAGGCGCGGCGCACGCGCGACTATGGCCAGACCGCGCTGGTCGGCGTGGTGACGCTCTCAGCGCCGCAACCGCACGTGGCGTGGGAACGCTTCACGGGCGAAGGCCCGATCGCGCTCCTGCCGATGGGCGGCGTGCGCGGCGCGGATTACGCGCTGGTGTGGTGCTGCTCGCCTGCGCAAGCCGAGCGCCGCGCGCAGCTAGGCGATGCCGACTTTCTAGCGGAGCTTGGCGTAGCGTTCGGCGCGCGCATGGGCCGCTTCACGCAGATCCACGGCCGCGCGGCGTTCCCGCTCGGCTTGAACGCGCTCGACGCGCTAGTTTCCGGCAACGGCCGCATCGCGGCGGTCGGCAACGCGGCCCAGACGCTGCACCCGGTGGCGGGACAGGGCCTCAATCTCGGTCTGCGCGACGCGCATGCCCTCGCCGATTCGCTCGCGCAGCACGGCCCCACCCCGCGCGCGCTCGGCGAGTTCGCGAGCCGCCGCGCGTTCGACCGGCGCCTGACGATCGGCGCGACGGATACGCTCGCACGGCTGTTCACCATCGATTTCGGCCCGCTCGCCACATTGCGGGGGCTCGCGCTCACGGCGCTCGAATTCGTGCCGCCGGTGAAGGCGGCGCTCGCCCGGCAGATGATGTTTGGTCAGCGGAGTTGATCCAATCGACAAGCGAAATCCGTTCGACACCTTGCCCTTGCCAACCGCGCTACAATAGATACAAATTGTAGATATATTCGAGGGCGCGAATGGACATCGCGAAAATTTTCAAGCACGGCGGTTCGCAAGCTGTCAGGCTCCCAAAGGATTTCCGCTTCGAGACGACGCAGGTGCGCATACGCCGTCACGGTGCGGCCGTCATCCTCGAACCGGTGCCGCAGGACTGGGCATGGCTCTCCCCGCTGATCGGCCCGATCGATGCCGACTTCGAAACAGCCGCAACCACGCAACCGGCAGAACAAGTGCGGCCTGACCTGGACTTGTTCGAATGAAATATCTGCTGGACACGAATGCCGTGATCGCAATCCTCAAAGGCGAACCCGTTATGTTGGGGCGCTTGCGTGCGCACTTGCCGAGCGATTTCGGACTCCCATCGATCGTCATGCATGAGTTGTATTACGGTGCCCATAAGAGCCAGCGGGCAGCCGACAACCTCGCTCGCGTCGAAGCCCTGCAATTCGAGGTCGTACCGTTCGACGCAGAGGACGCGCAGCACGCCGGTGAACTCCGCGCGCGACTTGCGGCCGCCGGCACGCCGATTGGTCCTTACGACGCACTTATCGCCGGACAGGCGCGCGCGCGTGGGCTGGTGCTAGTCACGCACAACGTACGAGAATTTGCACGCGTGGGCGACTTGCAAGTCGAGGACTGGCAAGCTGAAGCCTGAATGTGACGCGTGAATCCGATCGACGATTCGCCTGTGAAGGGTCGAATCGGATTTCACTTGAACGCCGTTGCGTGGGTTTCAGGCCGCGTGTTGAACCGTCCCAGGGTCCACGCACCGCGACCTCGCATCGCGCTTACGCTAAAATACGCGTTTCCCCTTTTTAAAGTTCACGCCGCTAGCCGCGCCAGCCGGAAACGCATTCCCGGCCGCGACCTCCGGCCTTCGCTCGCGCGTCATGCTCACAATCGGCCGCCACACCCTGCGTAATAACCTGTTCGTCGCGCCCATGGCGGGCGTCACGGACCGGCCGTTCCGCCAGTTGTGCAAGCGCCTCGGAGCGGGCTACGCGGTCTCTGAGATGGTCGCGTCCAACGCGCAGCTTTGGAAAAGCGAAAAGACCATGCGCCGCGCCAATCACGCGGGCGAAGTCGAACCGATCTCCGTGCAGATCGCCGGCGCCGACCCCGACATGATGGCCGAAGCCGCGCGCTACAACGTGGCCAACGGCGCGCAGATCATCGACATCAACATGGGCTGCCCGGCCAAGAAGGTCTGCAACGTCGCGGCCGGCTCGGCGCTCCTGCAGAACGAGCCGCTCGTCGCGCGCATCGTCAAGGCCGTGGTCGACGCCGTGGGCGTGGGTCCGGACGCCGTGCCCGTCACGCTCAAGATCCGCACGGGCTGGGACCGCGACAACCGCAACGCGCTCACCATCGCGCGCATCGCGCAGGATTGCGGCATCGCCATGCTCACCGTGCATGGCCGCACCCGCGCGGACCTCTATCACGGTGAAGCGGAGTACGAAACGATTGCCGCGGTGAAGGCCGCCGCGCGCATTCCCGTGGTCGCGAACGGCGACATAACGTCGCCGCACAAGGCGCGCGAGGTGCTCGCGCTCACGGGCGCGGACGCCATCATGATCGGCCGGGCGGCGCAGGGGCGCCCGTGGCTCTTTCGCGAGATCGAGCATTTCCTTGCGACGGGCGAGTTGCAGCCGCCGCCGCGCGTGGACGAAATCCAGTCGATCATGAACGAGCATCTGGAGGACCACTACGCGTTCTACGGGGAATTTACCGGCGTGCGTACTGCGCGCAAGCATATCGGCTGGTACACTCGCGGCCTTTGCGGCGCCAACACCTTCCGGCATCGCATGAACACGCTGGACACCACACGCGAGCAGCTCGTCGCCGTCAACCAGTTCTTCGACGAACAAAAGGCGCGCTCCGAGCGCCTCGTCTACGTCGACGACGAAAACAACGGCAGCGACAGCGGCGACGAATCAACCGATCGACTGGCAGCATGAGCAAGCACAACATCGAACAATCCGTCCGCGAGAGCCTGGGCATCTACTTCCAGGACCTCGACGGCAGCAATCCGCACGACGTCTACGACATGGTGATGGCGTGCGTCGAAAAACCGATGCTCGAGGTGGTGCTCGAGCAGGCAGGCGGCAATCAGTCGCTGGCCGCCGAGTATCTCGGCATCAACCGCAACACGCTGCGCAAGAAGCTCCAGCAGCACGGCCTGATGTAACGCCGCTGCGCTTTACTGGACCTTCGGCGCGGACTCCTCGATCTCTCGGCAACTCTCCCCCATCATGATCAAGCAAGCGCTCATCTCCGTTTCCGACAAGTCTGGCATCGTCGACTTCGCGAAATCGCTGTCCGATCTCGGCGTCAAGATCCTGTCGACCGGCGGCACCGCGAAACTGCTCGCGGACGCGGGCCTCCCCGTCACCGAAGTGGCCGACTACACCGGCTTCCCGGAAATGCTCGATGGGCGCGTGAAAACGCTGCACCCGAAGGTGCACGGCGGCATTCTCGCGCGCCGCGACCTGCCCGAGCACATGGCCGCGCTCGAAAAGCACGGCATCCCGACGATCGACCTCCTCGTCGTGAACCTCTATCCGTTCGTTCAGACGGTGTCGAAAGACGAGTGCACGCTCGAAGACGCGATCGAGAACATCGACATCGGCGGCCCGACCATGCTGCGCTCGGCCGCTAAGAACCATCGCGACGTGACCGTGGTCGTCGATCCGGCCGATTACGCGAAGGTGCTCGAAGAGATGCGCGCGAACGGCAACAGCGTGAGCTACGCCACGAACTTCCGCCTCGCGACCAAGGTGTTCTCGCACACGGCGCAGTACGACGGCGCGATCACGAACTACCTCACGAGCCTGACCGAAGCGCTCGAGCACAAGTCGCGCAACACCTACCCGGCCGTGCTGAACCTCGCGTTCGACAAGGTCCAGGACCTGCGCTACGGCGAAAACCCGCACCAGAGCGCCGCGTTCTACCGCGATCTCACGGCGCCCGCCGGCGCGCTCGCGAACTACACGCAGCTGCAGGGCAAGGAGCTCTCGTACAACAACATCGCCGATTCGGATGCGGCTTGGGAATGCGTGAAGACGTTCGACGCCCCGGCCTGCGTGATCATCAAGCACGCGAATCCGTGCGGCGTGGCGATCGGCGCGAACCCGCTCGAAGCGTACTCGAAGGCGTTCCAGACCGATCCGACTTCGGCGTTCGGCGGCATCATCGCGTTCAACCGCGAAGTGGACGAAGCCGCGGCGCAGGCCGTGTCGAAGCAGTTCGTCGAAGTGCTGATCGCGCCGTCGTTCTCGGAAGCCGCGAAGGCCGTGTTCGCAGCGAAGCAGAACGTGCGCCTGCTGGAAATCGCCCTGGGCGATGGCCATAATGCGTTCGACCTGAAGCGCGTGGGCGGCGGTCTGCTGGTGCAATCGCTCGACGCAAAGAACGTGCAGCCGCACGAACTGCGCGTGGTGACGAAGCGCCACCCCACGCCGAAGGAAATGGACGATCTGCTGTTCGCATGGCGCGTCGCGAAGTTCGTGAAGTCGAACGCCATCGTGTTCTGCGCGAACGGCATGACGATGGGCGTGGGCGCAGGCCAGATGAGCCGCGTGGATTCCGCGCGCATCGCCAGCATCAAGGCAGAGAACGCGGGCCTCAAGCTCGCGGGCACGGCGGTCGCCTCGGACGCGTTCTTCCCGTTCCGCGACGGCCTCGACGTGGTGGTGAACGCGGGCGCGACCTGCGTGATCCAGCCGGGCGGCTCGATGCGCGACGACGAAGTGATCGCCGCCGCCGACGAGCACAACATCGCCATGGTCATGACGGGCATCCGCCACTTCCGTCACTGATCTTTGCTGCCTTGATCGCATGCGGCGCGTGACCTGCACGTGACGCGCCGCTTGCGCGAAGCCCGCTGGACTTGCGTCTCGCGGGCTTTTTTCTTTGCGCCGCGCGCCGGGTTGGCTTGCAACTTCAAGGCTCGCGGCATCTGTGCCGTTCGTTGTAACATCGCAGCCACATCCCGGCTTTTCCCGCACTCCATGAGAATTCTCGGCATCGACCCCGGCTTGCGCGTCACGGGCTTCGGCGTGATCGAGCGTCACGGCCACACGCTCACGTATGTCGCAAGCGGCGTCATCCGTACCGCCGATGCCGATCTTCCCACGCGCCTCGGCACGATCTTCGAGGGCGTCTCCACGCTGATCCGCCAGCACGCGCCCGACCAGGCCGCAATCGAAAAGGTCTTCGTCAACGTCAATCCGCAATCGACGCTGCTGCTCGGCCAGGCGCGCGGCGCAGCAATCTGCGGGCTGGTCTCGGGCGGCGTGCCGGTTGCCGAATACACCGCGCTGCAGCTCAAGCAGGCCGTGGTCGGCTACGGCCGCGCGACCAAGGAACAGATGCAGCAGATGGTCGTGCGCCTGCTCGCTCTCACGGGCACGCCCGGCACCGACGCCGCCGACGCGCTCGGCATGGCGATCTGCCATGCCCACGGTGGCGATGCGCTCGCGACGCTAGGCGGCATGGCGCCGGCGCTCGCGAAGAAGGGCATGCGCGTGCGGCGCGGGCGGTTGATTGGCTGAATACGCGGCTCGATCAAACGAGCGCTCTATCCGCGTCTGAACCCGTCTGAACCCGTCCGAACGCGGCTGAACGCGCGAGCGCAGCCTGGCCGCACGGCCAATGTCCAGGCGAGGCGCGCCGCACCGTCGTCCCCTCCGCTACACTCTTGAGCTTTCCCTCATCACAGAAACCGCCATGATCGGTCGCATTGCCGGCGTACTGCTGGAAAAGAACCCGCCGCACCTGCTCATCGACTGCAACGGCGTCGGCTACGAAGTCGACGTACCGATGAGCACGTTCTACTACCTGCCCGGCACCGGCGAGAAGATCGTGCTGCTCACGCAGATGATCGTGCGCGAAGACGCGCATCTGCTCTACGGCTTCGGCACGCAGCAGGAACGCGCGACGTTTCGCGAACTGCTCAAGATCAGCGGTATCGGCGCGCGCATGGCGCTTGCCGTGCTCTCCGGTATGAGCGTGCACGACCTTGCGCAAGCGGTCACGCAGCAGGATGCGGCGCGCCTCACGCGGGTGCCCGGCATCGGCAAGAAAACGGCCGAGCGCCTTCTGCTCGAACTCAAGGGTAAGCTCGGCGCGGACCTCGGCGCGATGGGCGCCGCCGCTTCGCCGTCGGATCACGCGAACGACATCCTCAACGCGCTGCTCGCACTCGGCTATTCGGAGAAGGAAGCACTGGCAGCGGTCAAAAGCGTGCCCGCCGGCACCGGCGTTTCCGAAGGCATCAAGCTCGCGCTCAAGGTGCTCTCGAAGACGTGATCGCGAGGCGCCCGCGTACGCGACAGGCGCTGTTAGTTGCGCACCTGTCGCGGGGCGCGGGATGCAGCGTTGAGCGCATGGCACGCGCGGTACAATCGCCCAATGATCGAAACCGACAAACTCGCCGCCAACCGCGCCGGCGCCGACCGCGTGATCGCCGCCACGCCCGCCTCGACTCGCGAGGAAGCGTTTGAGCGCGCATTGCGCCCGCGTCAGCTCGACGAATATGTCGGCCAGGAAAAGGTGCGCGGCCAGCTCGAAATCTTCATCGAGGCCGCGAAACGCCGCTCCGAACCGCTCGACCACGTGCTGCTGTTCGGGCCGCCGGGCCTCGGCAAAACGACGCTCGCGCACATCATCGCGCGCGAAATGGGGGTCAATCTTCGACAGACGTCGGGCCCCGTGCTGGAGCGCGCGGGCGATCTCGCGGCGCTGCTCACCAATCTCGAAGCCAACGACGTGCTCTTCATCGACGAGATTCACCGGCTCTCGCCGGTCGTCGAGGAAATTCTGTATCCCGCGCTCGAGGACTACCAGATCGACATCATGATCGGCGAAGGGCCGGCCGCGCGCAGTGTGAAGCTCGACCTCCAGCCGTTCACGCTCGTGGGCGCGACCACGCGCGCGGGCATGCTCACGAACCCGCTGCGCGACCGCTTCGGCATCGTCTCGCGCCTCGAGTTCTATAACGCGGGCGAACTCTCACGCATCGTGCAGCGTTCGGCTTCGCTGCTCGGCGCGCAGATCCATCCTGATGGCGCGCTGGAAATCGCGCGCCGCTCGCGCGGCACGCCGCGGATCGCGAACCGCCTGCTGCGCCGTGTGCGCGACTATGCCGAGGTGAAGGCAGACGGCGCGATCACCGCGAGCGTCGCCGACGCCGCGCTGCGCATGCTCGACGTCGATCCCGTGGGCTTCGACCTGATGGACCGCAAGCTGCTCGAAGCCATCCTGCACAAGTTCGATGGCGGCCCGGTGGGCGTGGACAACCTTGCGGCCGCGATCGGCGAGGAGCGCGACACGATCGAAGACGTGCTCGAGCCGTATCTGATTCAGCAAGGCTATCTGCAGCGCACGCCGCGCGGCCGCGTGGCCACGCAGCTCAGCTATCGCCACTTCGGCCTCACCGTGCCGGACCAGGCATCGACGGGCGAATTGTGGGATCCGGACGCGTCATAAGGCGCGCGATCAACCACGCAGCGAGCGAGAGAACACGATGTCCGACCACGCCGGCCGTCCTCACAACGCTGCCGAACCGACCGGATTCGCCGCTCAGTTCGCATGGCGCCTGCGCATGACGCTCGCCGAGAGCGTCACGCATCTCACGACGGGCAGCGGCCCGAGACTCGATTACTCCCACCCGCCGGGCGACCCTGGCCTCTTCGGACCCGACGCCGTCTGCTGGACAGTCCACGCCGATTTCGCCGCGATGATGGCGGGCGGCGTCAGCGCGCTGCTGCTGCAGGCGCTGCATCCGCTCGCGCTCGCGGGCGTCTGGGACCACTCGACGTTTCGCTCGGACATCCTCGGGCGGCTGCGACGCACCGCAACGTTCATCTCGGGCACGACCTACGGCAGCCGCGCCGATGCGCTCGCGCTCATCGAGCGCGTCAAGCACATCCATCTCGCCGTGACCGGCATTGCGCCCGACGGCCGCCCCTATCGCGCGAGCGATCCCGCGCTGCTGACCTGGGTGCACGTGGCCGAGGTTTCAAGCTTTCTCGGCGCGTATTTGCGCTACGTGAATCCCGCGCTGGCAGCCGGCGCACAGGATCAGTACTACGCCGAAGTCGCCCGCATCGCCGAACTGCTCGGCGCGACGAACGTACCGCGCTCGCGCGCCGAAATCGCTGCGTATCTTCGGTCGATGGAGCCCGAACTCGTTGCCAGCGAGCGCACGGCCGAGGTCGTACGCGTGCTCATGGAAGCGCCCGCGCCGCGCCCCGGAATGCGCCCCGCCGGGGCGCTGATCAGGAACGCCGGTATCGACCTGTTGCCGCCGTTTGCGCAACGGATGCTCGGCTTCGACACCTTCGCCTTGGCGCGCCGCGCCGTCGTGCGGCCGGGCATGCGCGCGATTGCGCCGGTGTTGCGCTGGGCGCTCGTCAACGGTGTCTCGAAACGGGCGCGGCGGCGGGCGGCGGCGAAGCCTCCGCCGGCAACGCCTTCGCAATAGGGACTGGCGCTATCCAATCAAGAACGGCCAACCCGCTCACGCAGGTTGGCCGTCTCGCTTG
The DNA here is from genome assembly GCF_038900695.1 of Paraburkholderia sp. JHI2823. Taxonomy (NCBI): domain Bacteria; kingdom Pseudomonadati; phylum Pseudomonadota; class Betaproteobacteria; order Burkholderiales; family Burkholderiaceae; genus Paraburkholderia; species Paraburkholderia sp. JHI2823. The sequence goes on from NZ_JAYMRY010000002.1 coordinate 158,014, forward strand.
CAGCGCGTCGATGCGCCAGCGTGCTTACATCTTCACCACGTCGAGCAGCGTCTTCTTGCCCGCCTTGTAGTTGTACAGCGAGATCACGCCGTGCTTGAGGTCGCCTTTCGAATCGAAGATCGTCTCGCCAATCACGCCCTTGTAGTCCGTGCTCGGGATCTGCGCGAGGACCTTGGCGTGGTCGGTGGATTTCGCGCGCTTCATCGCGTCGACGATGATGAACACCGCGTCGTAGGTGAACGGCGCATCGAATTCGATCGGGTGACCGAAACGCTTCTCGTACTTCGCGGCGAAGGCCGCGCCGCCGTTCATGCGCTCGACCGCCATGCCGGCCTGCGAGCAGACGACGTTGTCCGTCGCCGCACCTGCGAGCTGCGCGAGGCTTTCCGTGCACACGCCGTCGCCCGACAGCACCTTCGCGCGCAGGCCGAGCTGCCGCGCCTGCTTCGCGAACGGGCCGCCGGTGGCGTCCATGCCGCCGTACATGATCGCGTCGGGGTTTTCGCCCTTGATCTTGGTCAGGATCGCGCGGAAGTCCACGGCCTTGTCGTTGGTCGCGTCGTGCGAGAGCACCTTGATGCCGAGCGCCTTCGCCGTCTTTTCGAACTCGTTCGCGAGACCCTGCCCGTACGCCGTCGAATCGTCGACCACGGCGACGGTCTTGACGTTCAGGTTCTTCGCCGCGTAGTCGGCAAGCGCCGGGCCTTGCTGGGCGTCGGTCGCGACCACGCGATAGGTGGTCTTGAAGCCCTGCTGCGTGTACGAAGGATTCGTCGACGACGGCGAGATCTGCACGATGCCCGCATCGCTGTAGATCTTCGAAGCCGGGATCGAGGCACCCGAGTTCAGGTGGCCGATCACGGCGACGACCTTGTCGTCGACGAGCTTCTGCGCGACCTGGGTGGCCTGGCGCGGGTCGGCGGCGTCGTCCTGCCCGTCGAGCACGAGCGTGACTTTCTGGCCGTCGATCGTAAGGCCCTTGGCGTTGATTTCCTCGACGGCGAGGCGCGCGCCGTTTTCATTGTCCTTGCCGAGGTGCGCGGAACCGCCCGTGAGCGGGCCAACGTGGCCGATCCTGACGACCTGATCGGCCGCCGCCGCCGAGTGGTTAGCCGACAGCGCTGCGAGCGCCATGACTGCCGCGCTCAGCGGCGGCAGCTTGTGAAGCTTGAACGTCATTGATCTTTCTCCTGCGGTTTTTTTGGGGATACCCGGTTCGAATGCAACCCTCGGGTCGCAGCCTCACGCGTGGGATGCGTGCGCGCCCCTCTTCGACGCGAAGCCAGGCGTCGCGCCTGGCGGCTCGAACACGAAAGGTTGGATGGATATTAGCAGGACGCTTAAAATTCGGTTGGCTTTTGGAAAGAAACCGAAAGCATCCGGAAAGGATGAGACGCGCCGCAATGGCAGCGCGGACCGGGAACGGCGCGGATATGAAGAAAGGGGAAACGACAGCACGCGCGCGAGCGTGCCGCGCGCTTGAACGAAGTGCGGCTTAGCGCCCCGCCTCGGGCGCGCGCTTGAAACCGTCGTCGGCGCTGATGCCGCCGAGATGCGTTACGTCGCCCCAAGCGACGATGCCTGCCTGCGTCACGTAGTCGTCGCGCTCGAAATCGACGACGTTCACGCTCGTGTTGAGAAGGGGCCACGCACGCGGCGCGTCGAGCGCGAGGCCGTTTGCGAAGCGGTACACGCAGTCGAGCACGCCGCCATGCGCGACGCACGCAATGCGCCCGCCCGGATGCATGGCCAGGATCGGCTCCAGCGCATGGAGCACGCGGTGATAGAACTCGCGCTGCGACTCGCCCTCGGGCGGTGCGAAGCCGGGGTCGCGTGTTTGCCAGTGCGCGTACTCGTCCGGGAAACGCTCGGCGATCTCGTCGCTGTCATGGCCCTGGAATGCGCCATAGTTTCGCTCGCGCAGGCCTTCGGTGAGCTGCACCGGCAAACCCAGCGCCGCCGCGATGGGTTGGGCAGTCTGTTGCGCCCGCAACAGATCGCTCGACCAGATTGCATCGAGCTGCGCGCCCGCCCGCACTTCTTGCACGAGCCGCGCGCCCAGTTGCTGCGCCTGCGCCACGCCGCTTTCAGCGAGCGGAATGTCGATATGCCCCTGGATGCGCTTGATGCGATTCCAGTCCGTTTCGCCGTGGCGGATGAAGAGGATTTGCGTGTTCATGATTCAGTTGCGCACTTGCAGCCAGAACGTCACGGGGCCGTCGTTGACGAGCGACACCTGCATTTCGGCGCCGAACTCGCCGGTCTCGACGATCGGATGCTTCTCGCGTGCGGCCGCGACGAAGTAGTCGAACAGACGCCGCCCTTCTTCCGGCGGCGCGGCGGGCGTGAAGCTCGGGCGCAGGCCGCTGTTCGTGTCGGCGGCGAGCGTGAACTGCGAGACGAGCAGCAGGCCGCCAGAGGCGCCATTGCCGTCGATGTTCTGCACACCCAGGTTCATCTTGCCGGCGGTGTCGCTGAATACGCGATAACCGAGCAGCTTGGCGAGCAGCTTGTCGGCGCTGGCCTCGGTGTCGCCGCGTTCCGCGCAAACGAGCGCGAGCAGCCCCTGGCCGATCGCGCCGGTCACGCGCTCGCCGCCGCTGTCCGCCACGCGGACCTCGGCGCGGCGCACGCGCTGGATCAGCGCAATCATGCGGTGAGCGTCACGCGAGCGAAGCGGCGCTTGCCGACCTGCACGACGAACTCGCCCGCCTCGACCTTCAGGCCCTTGTCGGAGACAGTCGCGCCATCGATCTTCACGCCGCCTTGCTCGATATTGCGCAGCGCTTCGCTCGTGGACGGCACGAGGCCCGCCTGCTTGAGCAGCTGGCCGATGGCGAGCGGCGCGCCCGCGAGCGTGACCGACGCGATGTCGTCCGGCACGCCGCCCTTCGCGCGGTGGTTGAAGTCTTCGAGCGCGCGCTCGGCGTCGGCCTGCGAGTGGAAGCGCGCGACGATTTCCTGCGCGAGCAGCACCTTGAAGTCGCGCGGATTGCGGCCCGCTTCGATCTCGCGCTTGAAGCCTTCGATCTCTTCCATCGGCCGGAACGAGAGCAGCGTGAAGTAACGCCACATCAGCGTGTCGGAAATGCTCATGAGCTTGCCGAACATGTCGTTGGGCTTCTCGCTGATGCCGACGTAGTTGTTCTTCGACTTCGACATCTTCTCGATGCCATCGAGGCCTTCGAGCAGCGGCATCGTGAGAATGCACTGCTGCTCCTGGCCGTACTGCTTTTGCAGTTCGCGGCCAACGAGGAGATTGAACTTCTGGTCCGTGCCGCCGAGTTCCAGATCGGCATTGAGCGCGACCGAGTCGTAGCCCTGCATGAGCGGGTACAGGAATTCGTGGATCGAGATGGGCACGCCGCTCTGGAAGCGCTTGGTGAAGTCCTCGCGCTCCAGAATGCGCGCGACCGTGTAGCGCGACGCGAGCTTGATCATGCCGTCGGCGCCGAGCGGCATCGACCATTCGCTGTTGTAGCGGATCTCCGTTTTCTCGCGGTCGAGCACGAGCGCAGCCTGATCGAAGTACGTTTTCGCATTCGACTCGATCTGCTCGCGCGTGAGCGGAGGACGCGTGGCGTTGCGCCCCGACGGGTCGCCGATCAGCGAGGTGAAGTCACCGATCAGGAAGATCACGGTATGACCGAGATCCTGCAACTGGCGCATCTTGTTGAGCACGACCGTATGGCCGATGTGGATGTCCGGCGCGGTCGGATCGAGGCCCAGCTTGATGCGGAGCGGCTTGCCGGTGGCGGCGCTGCGAGCGAGCTTCTGCTCGAATTCGCTTTCGATCAGGAGTTCGTCGACACCGCGCTTCGTGACGGCGAGCGCGTGACGGACTTCGTCGGTGACCGGAAAGGCGTCTTTTGCGCCGCTGCTGGTGCCGTTGTTGGATGTGGACTCGGTGCTCATGCTTCGATCGGTTCTGTCGTTAAGTCTGGGTCTAGACCGCGATTTTACGTGATTCGACTCGGGTGGCCGAAGATTGGGGTTGCGCGCTCGCCGTTTTACCCACTGCAGCCGCCCACCCGCGATCTCCCGCTCAGGAACGGGCGGCAGCGCGCACCACGCGCGGCAGGCCTTTCGCACGCGCCTGCCAGAGGTCGTATGCGACCTGCATCGCGAGCCACAGGTCGGCGCGGCCACCATTGTCCTCGCCAAGCCATGCCTCGAGGCGCAGCGCCATTTCGGGTGAAATGCCGGCGTGGCCGTTGAGCACGCGAGATAGCGCGGCACGCGTGACGCCCAGTTGCGCCGCGGCTTCGGTCACGGTGAGTCCTAGCTCCGGGAGAATATCGTCCCGCAGCGTTTCGCCGGGGTGCGGCGGATTGTGCATGCGTGTCGTGTCGTTCATCTTGCTCGTGCCTCCTCAGTGGTAGTCGTGATAGTCGACGAGGACCGCGTGGCAGCCTTCGAACGCGAAGGTCAGCCGCCAGTTGCCGTTGACGCAGACCGCGTGGTGGCCGTCGAGACGGCCTTCCAGCGCATGACAGCGCCAGCCAGGCACGTTCATGTCGCGCGGCGACTCTGCCGCGTCCAGGCGCGCCAGTTGGCGCCGCAGGCGCGGTATGTGATCGGGACGGATACCCGCCTTGCTGCCGGTGAAGAAGAATGCCTTCAGCCCTTTGTGGTTCCACGACTTGATCATGATTCTCCAGACTGAACAGATCGAACATCGGTTGGCCTGGAGTCTCGTTGTCGGGCAGGGGTGCCTCCGTATAGCGTATAGTTACACTATACTGTCGCAGCGCTACCCAGTCAACGTATCGCCAAGACAGTTGATTTCGCGCAAGGCTCCAGTGCCGCCCGATTGCGAGCGGCCATCAGGAGCGTCCCATGAAGCCAGGACGCGCAACAGTCGTCCATTGCGCTTACGTTCGAACCGCATTGCCCCGATAATCTTCGCGCAGGGCACTGGATTGCATTCACGAAAGGAGCACAACGTGGCGCGACGCGACGCACGAAACGAGAGCGCACACGCCGCCGACGGCGTGTATTTCGGCCTGATGTCGGGCACCAGCATGGACGGCGTGGACGGCATTGCCGTTCGCTTCGAGACGGGCCAGCGGCCGGTGGTGCTGGCCGAGGCGTTCGTCGGGTTCGCGCAAGGGCTGCGCGAGGCACTTTTTTCACTGCAACAGCCAGGCGAGAACGAGATCGAGCGCGTGGCGCTCGCCGGCAACGCGCTAGCGGCCCGCTATGCGGTTTGCTGCCACGAGTTGCTGCGCGCGGGCAGTATTTCCCCCGCCGAAGTACGGGCGATCGGTGCGCACGGTCAGACCGTGCGGCATCGGCCCGAAAAGGGCTACACGGTGCAGATCCAGAATCCGGCGCTCCTCGCGGAACTCGCGCACATCGACGTGATCGCCGATTTCCGCAGCCGCGACGTCGCCTCGGGCGGCCAGGGCGCGCCGCTCGTGCCCGCGTTCCACGCGACCGTGTTCGGGTCCCATGAAGAAACGCGCGTGGTCTGCAACCTGGGCGGCATCAGCAACATCACGGTGCTCTCGGCGACGGGTGCCGTGCACGGCTTCGACTGCGGCCCTGCCAATGCGCTGCTCGACCTCTGGGCCGAGCGGCATCTGGGCAAGCCTTACGACGAAAGCGGCAAGTTCGCCGCGAGCGGCACGCCGCCTCATTCGCTTTTGAACGCCCTGCTCGACGAGCCCTTCTTCGTGCAGCCGCCACCCAAGAGCACGGGCCGCGATCTTTTCAACGCGCAATGGCTCGACGACAAGCTCAAGGCATTCGAATCGCTGTCGCCCGCCGACGTGCAGGCCACGCTCGTCGCGCTGACCGCCGTCAGCGTGGCGCGCGAGATCGAGCGTCACGCGAGCGATTGCCGCGCTGTGTATGTCTGCGGCGGCGGCGCGCGCAATCCGGTGTTGATGGCGGCGCTGCAGAAAGCGCTCGAAACGGGCGGTGTGGCGGGCGTGACCGTCACGACGACCGAGGCGCTCGGCGTGCCGCCGCACCAGGTGGAGCCGCTCGCCTTCGCGTGGCTCGCCATGCGCTGCGTGGCGCGGGAGCCGGGCAATCTTTCGGCCGTCACGGGAGCGGCGGGCGAGCGCGTGCTGGGCGCGATGTATCCGCGCTGAGCAGGCTGCATATACGGAGCATGCTGGACGCGTAGCAATAAAAAACGGGGCCGAAGCCCCGTTTCCCTGGCTCAGCAGACGCTATCGCTCAAACCGAGAACGACGAGCCGCAACCGCAGGTAGTGGTCGCGTTCGGGTTCTTGATGACGAATTGCGCGCCGTTCAGATCGTCCTTGTAGTCGATCTCGGCGCCGACGAGGTACTGGTAGCTCATCGAGTCGATCAGAAGCTGGACGCCGTTGCGGTTCATCACGGTGTCGTCTTCGTTGATCGTCTCGTCGAACGTGAATCCATACTGGAAGCCCGAACAGCCGCCGCCCTGCACGAATACGCGCAGCTTCAGCTCCGGGTTGCCTTCCTCGTCGATCAGTTGCTTGACCTTGTCAGCCGCTGCTTCGGTGAAAACGAAGGGACCGGGCATTTCGGTCGCGGTAGTTTCGGTGACAGCGCTCATTCGAACTCTCCAAAAAAGCTTCTAGCCGCTATTGTAGGGCTCTTCCCGATATCGTGCTTAAGCCCACAAAATCAAGGGTTTCTCCAGTTTGTCGACGCTTGCGCGCGGTAGCTGTATCAGCCCGACAAACGAAAAAGCCGCCCGGCGCCGGAGAGCGCGGACGGCTTTTGCAGCAGCGCTGTGCTCTGCGAGAAGCACAGGCCGAAGTGCCAATCTGGGATTAACGCTTCGAGAACTGCTTGCGGCGGCGTGCCTTGTGGAAACCGACCTTCTTACGTTCCACTTCACGTGCGTCGCGGGTGACGAAGCCAGCTTGCGACAGTGCCGGCTTGAGCGTCGCGTCGTAATCCATCAGCGCGCGCGTGATGCCGTGGCGAACTGCGCCGGCCTGGCCGGTTTCGCCGCCGCCCGTCACGTTCACCTTGATGTCGAACGTCGTGCCGTGGTTCGTGAGTTCCAGCGGCTGACGCACGATCATGAGCGACGTTTCGCGCGAGAAGTAGTCGGCGATGGGCTTGCCGTTGACGACGATTTCGCCCTTGCCCGACTTGATGAAGACACGGGCGACGGCGCTCTTGCGGCGGCCCGTACCGTAATTCCAGTTACCGATCATGTGGGCTCCCCTTAGATCTCGAGCGCCTTCGGCTGTTGTGCCGAGTGCGGGTGCGTTGCGTCTGCGTAGACCTTCAGCTTCTTGATCATCGCGTAGCCGAGCGGGCCCTTCGGCAGCATGCCCTTCACGGCCTTCTCGAGCGCGCGGCCCGGGAAGCGTTCCTGCATCTTGCCGAACGTCGTTTCGTAGATACCGCCCGGGTAGCCCGAGTGACGGTAGTACTTCTTGTCGGTGGTCTTGTTGCCCGTGACCTTCAGCTTGCCGGCGTTGATGATGATGATGAAATCACCAGTGTCGACGTGCGGGGTGAACTCAGGCTTGTGCTTGCCGCGAAGACGGCGTGCCACTTCGCTGGCGACACGGCCGAGAACCTTATCCGTCGCGTCAATCACGTACCATTCGCGCTGCACTTCATGTGCCTTGGCGGAAAAAGTCTTCATGATCGATCCAAAAAAATATGCTGTGCCCTGTGCTTCTTTTGTCCTGCTTGTATGGTGACGCTCGTTGGCGCCGGCGCAGGCTCTCCCTGGTTCGAGTTTCCCCGTCTCCGCTCGGGCATGGATGCGGAGAACCTACGATTATAAAGGGAAAATTGGCCGCACGTCAAAATTTGCAGTCAACGAGGGCAAAGCAGCATGAACGCGACGGACGAAAAAAAGCCCGAACGCGTTTGCTCGGGCTTAATCCACCTTTTGGAGGAGGGTGGAGGAGACATGCTGAGGTGTCGTGAAGCACGACAACCAACGAGATGAATTATACGGATTGGCCTTGTGCGGCGCAAGAAGATTTGCATTGCGAAATGCTGAACCACGATATGAAACGAAGAAGCTGCGAGTGGTGCGCAAGAAAATCCTTGTTTATCAGACACTTGATGCCAACGGCTACGGAGGCCACCTCAAGCGACATAGAGCGAAACCCCTAACCTGACCAGGGAAATCCGTCTCCAAGACAGCATCTTGCATTGCAGCATTCAAGGACAATTGTCGAGGCGCGCGCCGCCACGTCCCCTCGGACATACCAGTAAAGCGCGGGCTACAATGCCGTCTGAATCAAGAAACCGCGCAGGGGCACTCGCATGGAATGCAAAGTTAGCTGGATGGGTCAGGACGGCATGGCGTTCGCAGCCGAAACGGGCAGCGGCCATCTCGTCAACATGGACGGCGCGCCGGAAGGCGGCGGCCACAATCTCGCGCCGCGGCCCATGGAAATGGTGCTGCTCGGCACCGGCGGCTGCACGGCCTATGACGTGGTGCTGATCCTCAAGAAGAGCCGCCAGGAAGTGAGCGGCTGCAACGTCACGCTCAAGGCCGAGCGTGCCAGCGAAGACCCGAAGGTGTTCACCAGGATCCACTTCCACTTCACCGTGACCGGCAAGAATCTCAACCCGGCCACCGTGGAGCGGGCGATCAACCTGTCGCATGACAAGTACTGCTCGGCGTCGATCATGATCGGCAAGACGGCCGAGATCACGCATTCGTTCGAGATCGTTGCCGCCTAAGCTCAGCGGCAAAAATCGGCGGCGAAAAGAAAAAGCCGGCGCGGTTCTTCGATGAACCGCGCCGGCTTTTTGCATCGATGAGGCGGCAAAGCAGGCCGATAAGCCGGATTCTGTGCACACGCCGCGTCCGAAGACGCGCCGCGCGTGGCAGCCATTCCTCTAGGCGCGCCATTGCTGACGCGCTCAAGCTTCCTACCCGCAGACGAGACGGGGGCCCCATCCTGCATCCGTAGATGCGCGCCTGCCTACTTGGAATTGCTCCGGGTGGAGGTTGCCGTGCCGCCTACGTCGCCGCAGACGCGGTGCGCTCTTACCGCACCGTTTCACCCTTACCTGATCCCGACCGAAATCGGGCCATCGGCGGTCTGTTCTCTGTTGCCCTGTTCCGCGTGTCGCCACGGATGGCCGTTAGCCATCACCCTGCCCTGTGGAGTCCGGACTTTCCTCGCCCCCGCTGCTTCAACCCACCGAAGCTTTGGAGCCGCGACTGCCTGGCCTGCTTTGCGAGGCGCGATCTTAGCACGGCCGGGCAGACCGCACAGGGGGCCGGATCGCCGCGGGCTGTCCGTTCAGCGTGCGCGGCGGCCAGGACGGAAGACCGTCGTGTCGTCGTAGAACGCCGGGTCTGCGTTGGGCGCCCACCAGCCCGGGATGCCTAGCACCGGCAACGGGGCAAAGCTGCGGCCGTCGAGCATCGCGGCGTTTTCCAGGGTTGCGCTCACCGTTTCGTCCAGATGCGCATCGCGTTGCGCCCGCGACCAGGTGAACCAGGCTTCTGGCACCTCGACCACCCAGGCGTGCGCCGTGCACGCCGGATACGGCGCAATCAGCTTTTCGAGCAGCGCGTGCCCGAAGACGCGGACTTCGCAGCGCGCGCTGCCATCGCTCCCGCTCTCCAGGAGGTCCGGCGACTCCCAGGCCGCCCGCTGCGCGACGAACAGCGTGCGCCAGTCGAAGCCGCGCAGCGCCGCGACGAGCGCCGGGTCGGATGACGCGTACAGCACCGCATTCTCGTCGAACAGCGTAAGCGCGTCACGCACGCCGCCGCGCGTGGGACCCACGCCCAGCGCGTCGATCGCCGCGGCCTGGCGCGCGTTCAGCGCGGCCTTGATGCGAGGAAACGAGAACCACGTGAGCGCGTTGAAAAAATCGTGCAGGTTGTGGCGCGTCGGCACGCAGCCCGTCGCGGCGATATGCGCCTCGTAGGCCGCGCCCTCGGGCAGATCGTCCTGGGCGATGAAGGAGAGCGGCTGGCCGCGGCCCGTCTGGCGGGCGGCGGCGCGCGCATCGGCGTTCAGTTCGTCGAGATACGGCGTGTAGCCCGCTAGCGCGGCCTGCTGCCAGCGCCGGCCGCGCGCGGCATGTTGCGCGAACCACGGCCGCGCCCAGTCGATATCGGCAAAGCCGCCGGCCGGCAGCGTCCGGCGCGGCGCACGCGCCCACATCGCTGCGCTCGCATCGCCGGTCGTGGCTGCAGCGATCGTTGCGCCCGCAGCCACACCGTGCCCCGCCTCGTTCAAGCGAGCTTCCAGCCGATCGGCTCGCCGCCGCGCAGCGGCACGACGGGCGTATCGCCCGCTTCGACCTCGGCCGGCAGCGTCCAGGTTTCGCGGCGCAGCGTGACCGTTTCGGTCGCGCGCGGCAAGCCGTAGAAGTCCGCGCCGTAGAAGCTCGCGAAGCCTTCGAGTTTGTCGAGCGCACCTGCGTTGTCGAACGCCTCGGCGTAGAGCTCGAGCGCGTGCAGCGCCGTGTAGCAGCCCGCGCAGCCGCAGGCGTGCTCCTTCAGCCCCTTCGGATGCGGTGCGCTATCGGTGCCGAGGAAGAAGCGATGGTCGCCCGAGGCCGCCGCTTCCACCAGCGCCACGCGATGCGTCTCGCGCTTGAGCACGGGCAGGCAGTAATAGTGCGGACGGATGCCGCCCTGGAAGATCGCGTTGCGGTTGTAGAGCAGGTGATGCGCGGTGATCGTGGCGCCCAGCAGGCCGGGAGCTGCTTGATCGGCGCGGATGTAGTCGACCGCGTCCTTCGTCGTGATGTGCTCGAACACCACTTTGAGCCCGGGGAAATCGCGGCGCGTCGGAATCATCACGCGGTCGATGAAGACTTTTTCGCGGTCGAAGAGATCGATGTCGGCGCTCGTCACTTCACCATGCACGAGGAGCGGCATGCCCACTTCCTGCATCGCTTCGAGCGTTTTCGCGCACTTGCGGATGTCGGTTACGCCGGCGTCCGAGTTCGTCGTCGCGCCGGCCGGATACAGCTTCACCCCGTGCACGAAGCCACTCGCCTTCGCGCGGCGGATTTCCTCGGGCGGCGTGTTGTCGGTCAGATAGAGCGTCATCAGCGGCTCGAACGTCGAGCCCGCCGGCAGCGCCGCGAGAATGCGCTCGCGATAGTCGGCGGCCTGCTCCGTCGTGGTGACCGGCGGCTTGAGGTTCGGCATGATGATCGCGCGGCCGAACTGGCGCGCCGTATGCGGCAGCACCGCCGCCAGCATGGCGCCGTCGCGCACGTGCAGGTGCCAGTCGTCGGGACGGGCGAGCGTAAGAGTCGTGGGGGAAGAGGCGTTCATGGCTAAAGTTCAGGCGCGGTAATGAATCGACAGCGAGGTCAACAACAGCGTCAACAGCAGAGTCAACAGCGGAATGAATGAACGGCGCCTGGCTCGAGGAAACGCGCGCAGGTTGCCGGAAATTCCGGGCATATCACCAGGAGCGCGGGAAAGCGCACGGCGTCGGCCGATGCAAGACCACCGCGAGCACCGAGCGCACCGTCGCGTGCATACGACAATTCGCGAAGGCCATGCGGCTGCGCGTGCCGTTCAACGCATGCCTGCTTTGCATCCGACAAATTTCGTATTGGCGACGCGCAGGCCGGTGATATGCTTGGAAAATCATCATTGTACCGGTTCATGCAACAACTCAGCGGCGGGTTCTGCGTGCCACCATGGCCGCCGCGTCGAGTTGCCTTAGCTGCATCACGCACCATCAGCACCATGTGCCAACTTCTCGGAATGAACTGCGCCGCGCCAACGGACGTCACGTTCTCCTTCACAGGATTCGCGGCGCGCGGCGGCGCCACCGACCACCACGCCGACGGCTGGGGTATCGCATTCTTCGAGGACAAGGCCTGCCGCCTCTTCATCGACAACGAGGCTTCGGCGCGTTCGCCGATCGCCGAGATGGTCAAGCACTATCCGATCAAGTCGCGCAACACGATCGCGCATATCCGCAAGGCCACGCAAGGCAATTGCGCGCTCGAGAACAGTCATCCGTTCCAGCGCGAGCTGTGGGGCCGGCACTGGATCTTCGCGCACAACGGCGACCTCGAGGGCTTCGATCCGGTGCTGTCGGGCGTGTACCAGCCGGTCGGCACCACCGATAGCGAGCGGGCGTTCTGCATGCTCCTGCAGGGCCTTCGCAACGCGTTCCCCGGTGCCCAGCCGCCGCTCGACGAACTGTTTGCCGCGCTCGAATCGCTCACGCGCGAAGTCACGCAGTTCGGCGTGTTCAACTTCCTGATGTCGAACGGCCAGGCGCTGTTCGCGCATTGCTCGACGCACCTCCACTATCTCGTGCGCCGCTGGCCGTTTTCGACGGCGCATCTCGTCGACGCCGATGTTTCCATCGACTTCGCCAAGTACACGACGCCCGAGGACCGCGTGGCCGTGATCGCCACCGCGCCGCTCACCGACAACGAAGTCTGGACCCGTTTCGCGCCCGGCGACCTCATGATGTTCCAGCACGGCGACGTGATCGCCAGGACGAGTGTTCCGGTGCCGCAGAAGGTGGTCGACAAGCTCGCCAACCCTTGCCTCGATGCCTCCGCCAGCGCGCCGCGCGCAGCGCAGCCGGGCGAGGTGGACCCGGAAGCCGTCGCCGCACTGCAGACCTGGGGCGAGTAACGCAAGCGCCGCACCGCGCGTTCAGCCGCGAGAAATAAGAAAAGCCGCGCATCGAGCGCGGCTTTTCGCTTGCTGCAAGCGTAGGAACGAGCAGACTCAGTGGAGGATCTTCGCGAGGAAGTCCTTCGCGCGGTCCGATTTCGGGCTCGCAAAGAAGGCTTCCTTCTGGTCGTCCTCGACGATGGCGCCCTTGTCCATGAAGATCACGCGGTGCGCGACCTTCTTCGCAAAGCCCATTTCGTGCGTCACGCACATCATCGTCATGCCTTCCTGGGCAAGCTCCACCATCACGTCGAGCACCTCGTTGATCATCTCGGGGTCGAGCGCCGACGTCGGCTCGTCGAACAGCATGGCGATGGGGTCCATCGACAACGCGCGCGCGATGGCCACGCGCTGCTGCTGGCCGCCCGAGAGCTGGCCCGGGAATTTGTCGGCATGCGCGCGCAGGCCCACACGGTCGAGCAGTTTCAGGCCCTTTTGCGTCGCCTCGTCCTTGCCGCGGCCCAGCACCTTGATCTGCGCGAGCGTGAGATTCTCGGTGATCGACAGATGCGGGAACAGTTCGAAGTGCTGGAACACCATGCCCACCTTCGAGCGCAGCTTCGAGAGGTTGGTGCGCTTGTCGCCCACCGACTCGCCGTTCACGAGGATCTCGCCCTGCTGGAACGGCTCGAGCCCGTTGACGGTCTTGATGAGCGTGGACTTGCCCGAGCCCGAAGGCCCGCACACCACCACCACCTCACCCTTCTTCACTTCCGTCGTGCAGTCGGTCAGCACCTGGAACTGGCCGTACCACTTCGAAACGTTCTTGATTGAAATCATCTTGCGACCTTTTTCTGAAGACCTTTCACAAGGCTCGACGCGATCACGCAGATCACGAAATAGCATGCGCCCGCGAACAGTACCATCTCGACCATCGTCCCGTCACGGTCACCGATGTTGGTGGCCGTGCGGAAGAAGTCCGCGAGGCTGATCACGTACACGAGCGAGGTGTCCTGGAAGAGCACGATGGCCTGCGTGAGCAGCAGCGGCACCATCGCGCGGAACGCCTGCGGCAGGATCACGTAGCGCATGGCCTGGCCGTAGCGCATGCCGAGCGCGAACGCGGCGTTGACCTGCCCGCGCGCCACCGCCTGAATACCCGCGCGAATGATCTCCGAATAATACGCGGCCTCGAACAGCGAGAACGCGACCATCGCCGAGGCGAGGCGAATGTCGATGTCGGGCGAGAGACCCAGCACGTTTTGCAGCACCTGCGGCACGATCAGGAAGAACCACAGCAGCACCATCACGAGCGGGATCGAGCGAAAGATCGTGACATAGCCCTTGGCGAACCATTCGAGCGGCTTCACGCTCGAGAGCCGCATGAGCGCGAGCAGCGTGCCCCAGACAATGCCGACCACGATCGCGCACAGCGTGATCTTGAACGTGATGATCGCGCCCGTCCACAGCGTGGGCAATGCGCCAGGAATGCCGCTCCAGTCGAAGTGATGCATCACTTGCCTCCGATGTAGCCGGGCAGACGCGACTTCGCCTCGACCCAGCGCATGAGCGTCATGACGACGAGGTTGATGAGCACGTACGCGAGCGTGACGGCGATGAACGATTCATAGGTCTGCGCCGTGTAGTCGACGAGCTGGCGCGCCTGGGCGGACAGATCGAGCAGACCGATCGTCGAGGCGACCGCCGAATTCTTGAAGATGTTGAGGAATTCGGAGGTGAGCGGCGGCACGATGATGCGGTACGCGACCGGCAGCAGCACGTAGCGGTACGTCTGCCACTGCGTGAAGCCCATCGCGAGCCCGGCGGCGCGCTGGCCGCGCGGCAGCGCGTTGATGCCCGAGCGCACCTGTTCGCACACGCGCGCCGCGGTGAAGAGCCCGAGACAGACGACCGACGCCGAGAAGAACTGCACACCCGGCGGCGCCTGCTTGAACGCCGTGCCGATCGATTGCGGCACGATTTCAGGCAGCACGAAGTACCAGATGAAGAACTGCGCGATGAGCGGAATATTGCGGAAGATCGCCACATAGGCGGTGCCGATACCCGCGAGCACCCTGTTCGGCACCGTGCGCAGCACCCCGAAGAACGACCCGACAATGAGCGCGATCACCCATGCGCACAGCGACACCGAGACCGTTACCCAGAGGCCGGAGAGGATCCAGCCGAGATAAGTGGTCGGTTCGCCCGTCGAGACCGGGCTGAGCAGAATGCCCCAGTTCCAGTGATAGGACATAAAGAGACTCCAACAAAAAGAACGGAAGAAGCGGCGCTTCTTCCGTTCCGTGTTTGACGCTGGGTCGACGTTGGCCGCGGCTGCGTTAGTCGATTGCCTTGTCGTTCGGGTTCTTGAACAGCGCCCGCATGTCGTCGCTCATCGGGAAGTTCAGGTTGAGGCCCTTCGGCGGAATCGGCGACTCGAACCACTTCTTGTAGATCGTCTCGCCTTCGCCCGAGGTCTGCACCTTGGCGATGGCGTCGTCGGCGACCTTCTTGAACTCGGGGTCGTTCTTGCGCATCATGCAGCCGTACGCTTCACGCGACTGCGGCTGACCGACGATCACGAAATCGCCGGGATTGTTCGACTTGGCGCGCTCGCCCGCGAGCAGCGCGTCGTCCATCATGAACGCCACCGCGCGGCCCGTGGAGAGCGTCATGAACGACTCGCCATGGTCCTTCGCGCTGATGATATTCATGCCCATGCTCTTGTCCTGGTTCATCTTGCGCAGGAGGCGCTCGGACGTCGTGCCCGCCGTCGTCACGACGGTCTTGCCCTTGAGGTCGGCGAAGTCCTTGATCCCGGAGTCCTTCTTCGTCATGAGGCGCGTGCCGATCACGAAAATCGTGTTCGTGAAGGCGGCCTGCTGCTGACGTTCGGTATTGTTCGTGGTCGAGCCGCACTCGATGTCCACCGTGCCGTTCTGCACGAGCGGAATGCGGTTTTGCGACGTGACGGGCACGAGCTTGACCTTCAGGTTAGGCATGTTCAGCTTCTGCTTGACCGCTTCGACGATCTTCATCGCGTAGTCTTGCGAATAGCCGATCACATTCTGCTTGTCGTCGTAATACGAGAAGGGGATGGACGACTCGCGATGGCCGAGCGAAATGACGCCCGTGTCCTTGATCTTCTTGAGCGTGCCCGCGTCCTGCGCGAAAGCGCTGGTGGCGAAGCAACCAAGGAGTGCGAGCAGCGCGGCGGTCTGTTTGATTTGCATTGTTTTCTCCGGTACAAGAACCGCCGTTAGTTTATCAAAGTAATTTTTCTGAAAGAACCGAGAGTGACCCTGGCGCCACGCTCCCATGGGCCCAAGGTGCGAAGGCGGACGCCCCCTTGTGGAGGACGTCCGCCTTCTCTGCGCCTTGATGTGCAGCGCAAAAACTTGTCACCGTTTCGTCACTTGGCCGCGCGCCTTGCCCGGCACGGCGCGCAGCGTCTCACGCTCGTGACGAGGGCGATCAGGGATACAGGCCGCGCATTTCGCGCGCCATGAGGATGCGCTTGCAGGCGACGATGAACGCTGCGGTACGCATCGAAACCTTCTGCTCGCTCGCGACCTGCCACACGGCCGTGAATGCTTCGCGCATCACACGTTCGAGACGTTCGTTAATCTCGTTCTCGGTCCAGAAGAAGCTCGAGAAGTCCTGCACCCACTCGAAGTACGAAACGGTCACGCCGCCCGCGTTGGCCACCACGTCGGGGATCACGAGGATGCCCTTGTCGTGCAGGATGTCATCGGCTGCCGTCGTGGTCGGGCCGTTCGCGCCTTCCACGATGATCTTCGTGCGGATCTTGCCCGCGTTCTTCTCGGTGATCTGGTTTTCCAGCGCGGCCGGGATGAGGATGTCGGTTTCGACGGTCCAGAATTCGTCGTTCGCCATCACTTCGGCGCCCGCGAAGCCGGCCACGCCGCCCGTCTTCGCGACGTGCTCGAGCAGCGCTTCGGCATTCATGCCGCTCGACTTGTAGAGCGAGCCGGTGTGGTCCTGAACGGCGACGATCTTCGCGCCCGCTTCCTGGTAGAGGCGCGCTGCGATGCCGCCGACGTTACCGAAGCCCTGCACGGCAATGCGCGCGCCTTCGATCGACAGACCCGTGCGACGAGCCGCTTCGCAGCCCACGACGAACACGCCGCGGCCCGTTGCCTCGCGGCGGCCGAGCGACCCGCCGAGCGAGATGGGCTTGCCCGTCACGACGCCCGTGGCCGTCTGGCCCTGGTTCATCGAGTAGGTGTCCATCATCCACGCCATGATCTGCTCGTTCGTGTTGACGTCCGGCGCGGGAATGTCGGTGTTCGGTCCGATGATGATGCCGATTTCGCTGGTGTAGCGGCGCGTCACGCGCTCGAGCTCACCGCGCGAAAGCGTGCGCGGATCGACGCGGATGCCACCCTTCGCGCCGCCGTACGGCACGTTCACTGCAGCGTTCTTCACCGACATCCACGCGGACAGCGCCATCACTTCGGAGAGCGTAACGTCCTGGTGATAACGCACGCCGCCCTTGCCGGGACCGCGCGAGACGTTGTGCTGGACACGATAGCCTTCGAAGTGAGCAACGGTGCCGTTATCGAGTTCGATCGGGCAGTCGACGATCAGGATGCGCTTAGGACGCTTGAGCGTTTCGAGCCAGCGCGAGAGCGAGCCGAGGTACGGCGCCACACGATCGACCTGACGAAGATAGTTGCCCCAGGGGCCGAGATCGTCGGCGTGGAGATAGGAGGGAACCGACTGCAGTTGGGATGACATGAACGCTCCAATGGAACAAGTGGTGCCATTGTCAGAAAACGCCCATACGAAATCCAATGCCGTTTGATTATCCCGTTATGCTTTTCTTGCATAACATCCAGGAAGTCGAAAAAACGTGTCGCCGGAGGCTCGTTCGGGCCGTAGCGGTTGAAATAGCCTGACTGTTTCGAGCTTGCTTGTGCGTGGTGTACCGCAATCGTTGCGAGCGCGGTACACCGCAGCTTGCGTCAATTCGAGCGCCCGCTGCGCACCGCCGCGCCCTCGCCCTGCGCGCGTTCGTCGCTCACTGCCTCCCACAGTTCGCGCACGAGCGCCTGGCGCGCGTCGTCGCCTTGCGTCGCGAGTTTGTCCCGATACAGGCGAATCTCCATGTCGAGCGTGAACTGTCCCTCCGGGACGCCGCGCGTGCCGCGATCGAGCCGGATCAGCTCGCCCTGGGCCACCGCGTCCTCCACCGCGCTGTGCGGCAAAAAGGCGATGCCATGCCCCGCCAGCGTCATTGCCTTGAGCCCTTCCGCCATATCGGTTTCGTACACACGGTCCAGATAGAGCCGCGCCGGTGCGTTGGCAACGATCACCTCGGTCATGCGGCCGAGATACGCGTTCGGCGTATAGGAGAGGTACGGGGTGGGCGCATCGGGCGTGCCGGGCAGCGTGTAGCGCGCGCGCCCGGCTCGCTGGGGCGCGGAGTACGGGCTGATCGACTCGATGCCGAGGGTGAGCGTGTCGTAACGCGCGGGATCGAGCGTCACGGGATGGCTCGGGTGGTGATAGCCCATCACGAGGTCGCAGCCGCCCTCCACCAGCGAGAGCACGGCGTCGTGCACGTTCAGCGCGCGCAGCCGCGTGTGGATGCGGCCGAGCTTCGCCTCGATGTGCTGCAGCCAGCGCGGAAAGTAGGTGAGCGACAGGGTGTGCGGCACCGCGAATTCGATGGTCGCCTCGGGCGTGGCCGTATGGCCGCGCAAAAGCGTGCGCGCCTCGTGGAACTGGGAGAGCATCGCGAGCGCCTGCTCGTAGAAGACCTGCCCTGCCGCGGTGAGGCGGGTCGGATAAACCGAACGATCGATCAATTCGGTGCCTAGCCACGCTTCGAGCGCCTGGATGCGGCGCGAGAAGGCCGGTTGGGTCACGTGGCGCAGTTCGGCCGAGCGGCTGAAACTATGCGTCTCCGCGAGCGAAACGAAGTCTTCGAGCCATTTGAGTTCCATGCGAGGCCATGAAGCAGATGTGAAGTCCGCATTCTAGGCCCGCAGGCGTGCGCCTGGGGGATGGCGGCGTCGGCGGATTTTGCGGCGGCGTCTGCCGGTTGCACCTGCGGGACTGTCGGCCACCCCGCCGCTTGCCGCCCGGCACCCTCGCCATGCCGCTCCGAGGCGTGGCCGTGCCGACGGGTACCGGTCCGGGAGGCCGCTGCCCAGTCCCCGCCTCGCCCCCTGTCGACGAGGTGATAAAATACGCGGTTCCCGCCGTCGCGAATCTGACCGCAACCGACTGCCAATTCACCGCCAACCGACCGCTAACTGAGCGTAACGACCTCCGTTACGTCCCCATCATGTCCGACACTCGTCCCGATACCCTGTTCGCGCTCAACGCGCTCTCCCCGCTCGACGGCCGCTACGCCTCGAAAACCGAAGCCCTGCGCGACTGGCTCTCGGAAGCCGCGTTCATGCGCAACCGCGTGAAGGTCGAGATCCACTGGCTGATCGCGCTCTCGCAGGCCGGCTTCGCGGAAGTGCCGCGCTTTTCGGAGGCGTCGGAGCAATTCCTGCTCAAGCTCGCCGAGAACTTCACGGCGCACGACGCCGCGCGCATCAAGGAAATCGAGCGCGTGACGAACCACGACGTGAAGGCCGTGGAGTACTGGCTCAAGGAGTCGGTGAAGGGTCAGCCGGAACTCGAGCGCGCAAGCGAATTCATCCACTTCGCCTGCACCTCGGAAGACATCAACAACACGTCGCACGGCCTGATGCTCGCGGGCGCCCGCGAGCATGTCATCCTGCCCGCGTTGCGCTCGGTGCATCAGCGCCTCGTGGCGCTCGCGCACGCGCAGGCCGATCAGCCGATGCTCTCGCGCACGCACGGCCAGCCGGCGAGCCCGACGACGCTCGGCAAGGAAATCGCCAACGTCGCGGCGCGTCTTTCGCGCGCGATCCAGCGCATCGAAAAGGTCGAACTGCTCGGCAAGATGAACGGCGCCGTGGGCAACTTCAACGCGCACCTCTCGGCGTATCCGGAATTCGACTGGGAAGCGTTCTCGAAGAACGTCGTCGAGCAGCGCCTGAAGCTCACGTTCAATCCGTACACGATCCAGATCGAGCCGCATGACTACATGGCCGAACTCTTCGACGCCATCGCGCGCGCGAACACGATCCTGCTCGATCTCGATCGCGACGTTTGGGGCTACATTTCGCTCGGCTACTTCAAGCAGAAGACGAAGGCCGGCGAGATCGGCTCGTCGACGATGCCGCACAAGGTCAATCCGATCGACTTCGAAAACTCGGAAGGCAATCTCGGTCTCGCAAACGCGACGCTGCGCCACCTCGCCGACAAGCTGCCCGTCTCGCGCTGGCAGCGCGACCTCACGGACTCGACGGTGCTGCGCAACATCGGCGTGGCGTTCGGCTACTCCCTGCTCGCCTATGACGCGCTGATCCGCGGCATCGACAAGCTCGAAGTGAATCCCCAGCGCCTGAACGACGACCTCGACGCGACGTGGGAAGTGCTCGCCGAGCCGGTGCAGACGGTGATGCGCCGCTATGGCATCGAGAACCCGTACGAGCAGCTGAAGGAACTCACGCGCGGCAAGGGCATCACGCGCGAGGCGCTGCAGACGTTCGTGTCCGGCCTCGCGATTCCCGAAGACGCGAAGAAGCGCCTGCTCGATATGACGCCTGCGTCGTATGTGGGCAAGGCGGCGGAACTGGCGAAGCGCATTTCGTAAGCACGCCATCGCCGTGTAGACTGCGGCAAAGAAAAAGGCGCTCGATAATCCGGGCGCCTTTTTTCGTTCACCGCCGATTGCGCATCACAGCTTCGCGCCGCGCGCCTCGAGTTGCTTCATCACCTCGTCGACGATCTGCTCGGGGGTGAGCTCGATGCTCACCTCGATCGCCTCGTCCGCAGCCGGCACCTCGAGCGTCTCGAGCTGGCTTTGCAGCAGCGACGGGTCGAAGAAGTGGCCAGTGCGCGAAGCGAGGCGCTCGTGCAGCACCTCGAACGAGCCCTTCAGGTAGACGAAACAGACGTCGCGGTCGTTGCCGCGCAGGATGTCGCGGTACGAGCGCTTGAGCGACGAGCAGGTGAACACGGCCGTTTCGTGGGCGCGCTGCTTTTCCTCGATCGCCGCGCGAATCGCGCGCAGCCACGGCCAGCGGTCCTCGTCGGTGAGCGGGATGCCGTCGTGCATCTTCTTCTTGTTGCCTTCGCTGTGGAAGGCGTCGCCGTCGGTGAAGGCGCACTCGAGGCGTTCGGCGAGCATCTCGCCGATGCGTGTCTTGCCTGCGCCCGACACGCCCATTGCTATCAGAATCATCAACTGCTCCCTGGCGGGCCTGGCGGGCCCATGCAACATCGTTACTCGTTACAACACCGCTGCGAGGGCGAACGTGAGGCCGAGGCCCAGCAGCGAAATAATGGTCTCCAGCAGCGACCAGGTCTTGAACGTCTGACCCACGGTCATGCCGAAATACTCCTTGATCAGCCAGAATCCGCCGTCGTTGACGTGCGAGAAAATCAGCGAGCCCGAGCCCGTGGCGAGCACGAGCAGCTCCGGCTTCACCGTCATGGCGCTGGCCGAGGCGATCGGCGCGACGATGCCGCAGGCCGTGGTCATGGCGACCGTGGCCGAACCCGTCGCGAGACGGATCAGCGCGGCCACGAGCCAGCCGAGCAACAGCGGCGACAGATGCTCGTTCTGCGCGAGTTCGACGATCTGCTTCGACACGCCGCTGTCCATCAGCACGCGGCCGAAGCCGCCGCCCGCGCCGACGATCAGCGTGATGCCGGCGATCGGCGCGAGGCAGTCGCCGCAGAACTTCTGGATCTGCTCGCGCGTGAAGCCGCGCTGCGCGCCGAAGGTCCAGAAGCTCACCAGCACGGCGATGAGCAGCGCGACGTCCGAGGTGCCGATGAAGTGCAAGAGATTGTTCGGCAGCGTCTTCGGCGTGAAGACGAGATCGGCCCAGCTGCCGACCAGCATCAGGATCACCGGCAGCAGGATCGTGAAGAGCGTGATGCCGAAGCCCGGCAGTTCGCTATCGGGCTTGGGATCGGCCTTGCTCACGAACTGGTCGGAGAGCGGATTGCTCTCCGGAAGCTTGATGTAGCGGTGAATGAAGAGCGCAAAGAGCGGCCCGGCGATGACCGCCGTAGGCACGCCCACGATCAGGCCGTAAGCGATGGTCTTGCCGATATCGGCGTGATACGCCTGCACGGCCAGCAGCGCGGCCGGGTGCGGCGGAATCAGTCCGTGCACGACGGAGAGGCCCGCCACCATCGGCAGGCCGATCAGCAGCAGCGACTTGCCGGTGCGCTTGGCGACGTTGAACGCAATCGGAATGAGCAGCACGAAGCCGACCTCGAAGAACACCGGCAGGCCGACGATGATCGCGACGAACATCATCGCCCAGTGGATGTTCTTCTCGCCGAACCAGCGGATGAGCGTCGTGGCGACGCGTTCGGCGCCGCCCGATTCGGCCATCATCTTGCCGAGCATCGTGCCGAGGCCCACCACGATGGCGATGTGTCCGAGCGTGTTGCCGTTGCCGGTCTCGAACGACTTGACGATCTGATCCATCGGCATGCCGACGGCGAGACCGAGCAGCAGTGAAACGATGATCAGGACGAGAAACGGATAAACCTTGAAGCGCGTGATCAGCAGGATCAGCGCGGCGATTGCGACGAGCGCGTAAATCAGCAGCATGCTGCCGTGGGCCACTCCCATGAGGCTCTTCTCCAGATAGTTGTTCGACGTTCTTTCGCCCGTGCGCCGACGCGATTGCGCGCAGCGGCTGCCGCTCACGCGGCACGTGGAACGAAAGGACCGGCCGTCGCCGGGCCGGGGGATTGTAGAGCTTATAACGACTTTCGGTGCGGCGTGCCTGAAAGACGAGCGAGCCGCGCAGGGCGCGCGCCTGAAAGGCGCGGTTTGCGCGGCTCGTTGCGCCCCTCCAACCCCAGGGCACGCGGCGTTCCAGTCATCATTGCGCCGCAACATGCGGCGCGGTCCAGCGCGATCAGCGAAATCAGCGCGGTCAGCGCGGTCAGCGCGATCAGCGAAATCAGCGCACCGGGCGCGACAGCTCGCTCGCGGCGTGCGCGAGGCGCGTGACTTCGTCCCAGTTCTGCGCGGCGAGCGCGGCCTTCGGCGTGAGCCACGAACCGCCCACGCACACGACGTTGGGCAGCGCGAGGAAGGTCGGCGCCGATTCGGCGGTGATACCGCCCGTCGGGCAGAACTTGAGCGTCGGGAACGGGCCGTGGAATGCCTGCAGCATGTTCAGGCCGCCCGCCGGCACCGCCGGGAAGAACTTCACGATCTCGTAGCCGAGTTCCATCGCGACGATGATGTCGGTCGGCGTCATGACGCCCGGCAGAAGCGGCAGGCCCGCGTCGAGCGACGCCTGGTGAATTTCGCGCGTGAGGCCCGGCGAGACGCCGAACTGCGCGCCGGCCTTTTTCGCGAGCGCGCAGTGCTCGGGCTTCGTGATCGTGCCCACGCCCACGACGATGTCCGGCGCGATCTGCGCGGCGCGCTCGATCGCTTCGAGGCCGGCCGCCGTGCGCAGCGTGATTTCCAGCACCTTCACGCCGCCCGCGTGGAGCGCGCGCGAAACGTGCTCGCCCTGCTCCGGCGTTTCGAATGCGAGCACCGGAATGACGGGACCCAGGCGGACGATGTCGGCCACTGTGCTGTTTGCCATGTTCAGGCTCCTTGATGATGAAATCAGTTCGCGGCGTGGGCCGCGGGGCTGGCCACAGGCGTGGCCGGTGCAGCCGGCGCAGTCGTGGCCTGCTCGCCCACGAGCGGCCCGAACACCGTTGCGCCCAGTTCGGCCGGCGCGGCGGCGGCGCGGAACACGCCGAACAGCTCGCGGCCGAAGCCCACTTCGTTGAGTTCCTGATGCGCGGGCTGGGCGACCGGGCGGGCATCCCATTCTGCCGCGTCCACTTCGACGTCGAGCACGCCTTGTACCGCATCGATCACGATCGTGTCGCCATTGCGCACCTTGCCGATGGGGCCGTGCAGCAGCGTTTCCGGCGAGACGTGGATGACCGCGGGCACCTTGCCCGAGGCACCCGACATGCGCCCGTCGGTGACGAGCGCCACGTGAAAGCCCTTGTCCTGCAGCACGCCGAGCAGCGGCGTGAGACGGTGCAGCTCGGGCATGCCATTGGCGCGCGCGCCCTGGAAGCGCACGACGGCCACGAAATCGCGCTCCAGCTCGCCGCGATCGAAAGCTTCCTGCACGGCTTCCTGCGAATCGAACACGATCGCGGGCGCACGCACCTTGCGGCGCTCGGGCGCCACGGCCGAAACCTTGATGACGCCACGGCCCAGCCGCCCCTGCATCAGGCGCAGGCCGCCATCGGGCTGGAACGGCTCGGCCAGCGCGCGCAGCACCGCCGTGTCGGCGCTCTGCTCCACGGCCGGCACCCAGGTGAGCTTGCCGTCGATGAGCTTCGGCTCTTCGGTGTAGTGACGCAGACCGCGACCCGCGACGGTATTCACGTCTTCATGCAGCAGACCGCCGTCGAGCAGTTCGCGCACGAGGAAGGCGATGCCGCCCGCCGCATGGAAATGGTTCACGTCGGCCTTGCCGTTCGGGTACACGCGCGCGAGCAGCGGCACGGCGTCCGAGAGCGCGTCGAAGTCGTTCCAGTCGATGATGATGCCCGCCGCCCGCGCCATCGCCACGAGGTGCAGCGTGTGATTGGTCGAGCCGCCGGTGGCCATCAGCGCGACGATGCCGTTGATCACGGCCTTCTCGTCGACCACATGGCCGATCGGCGTGTAGTTGCCGCGCTCGACGGTGAGTTCGAGCACGCGGCGCGCCGCGGCGGCGGTCAATTCGTCGCGCAGCGGGGTGTGCGGATGGATGAAGGCCGAGCCGGGCAGATGCAGCCCCATGACCTCCATCAGCATCTGGTTGCTGTTCGCGGTGCCGTAGAACGTGCAGGTGCCGTGACCGTGGTACGCCGCGGCTTCGGATTCGAGCAGCGCCGCCCGGTCGCACTGGCCGGTGGCGAACTGCTGGCGCACCTTGGCCTTGTCGTCGTTCGAGATGCCGCTCGTCATCGGGCCGGCGGGCACGAAGATGGTGGGCAGATGGCCGAACTGTAGCGCGCCGATCACGAGGCCCGGCACGATCTTGTCGCATACGCCGAGGCACAGCGCCGCGTCGAACATGTTGTGCGTGAGCGCCACGGCGGTGCTCATCGCAATCACTTCGCGCGAGAAGAGCGACAGCTCCATGCCGGCGTTGCCCTGCGTGACGCCGTCGCACATCGCCGGCACGCCGCCCGCGAACTGCGCGACGCCACCGCCTTCGCGGGCCGCCTTCTTGATGATGTCGGGGAAATCCTTGTAGGGCGCGTGCGCCGAGAGCATCTCGTTGTACGCCGAGACGATGCCGATGTTCGGCTCGCGAATCGCCTTGATCGCGATCTTGTCGCGGCCTTCGAGGCCGGCGAAGCCATGCGCGAGATTCGCACACGAGAGCACGCCGCGCGCCGGGAACCGGTCCTGAGCCGCCGTGATGCGCGCGAGATAGGCCTCGCGAGTGGGCTTGCTGCGCTCGATCACGCGTTGCGTGACCTTCATCAACTGAGAATGCGGGGAAACCATCGAATCTCCTTCCTTCTTGTCTCGGCGGAAACGCTCGGGGCCAGAACGAGAGCGCCAGTGGCGCTCCCGTCAGCGATGGGCCGATGTTAGTAGAAAAACTACAAGCCCGCAATCCCGGTAAGACCCTGGGAGCATACGGTTAAACGAACGCCTAGTCTTATTCTCAACGGGACTCACAGGAATTTCCGCGCCTACCCGGGAAAGAAACAATCGCAGTCTTGTAGTTTTTGTACATAACCTCCGATCCGCTATAGTCCACGGATCTTTCAGCATAGTGCGAGTTTCCTGATGCTGCTGTCCCAGGTGAAAGCCATGCGCGAGCAATTGCGCCCATCGGAGCGCAAGCTCGCCGACTACGTGGTCGAGGCGCCGCGCGAGGTGCTCGACCTGTCGATGACCGAGGTCGCCGAGCGTGCGGGCGTGAGCCAGCCGACCATCGCGCGGTTCTGTCATGCGCTCGGCTTTTCGGGCTTTCGCGAGTTCAAGATCCGGCTCGCGCAGGCCGTTGCCGCGGATCTGCCGACGGGGCATCCGGCCGTCTACCGCGACGTGAGCCCCGACGAGCCCGTGCCGGGGGTCGCGGCCAAGGTGCTCGACCGCACCATCGGCGCGCTCCTGCAGGTGCGCAACAATCTCTCGACGGACTCGCTCGCCGCCGCGATCGACCTGCTCGCCCGCGCTTCGCGCATCGAGTTCTACGGCGCGGGCGGCTCAGGCATCGCCGCGCAGGACATGCAGCACAAGTTCTTCCGCCTCGGCATGCCGAGCGTCGCCTATTCGGACCCGCACACGTTTCTCATGTCGGCCACGCTGCTCGGGCCCGGCGACGTGGTCGTGGCGATCTCGAACACCGGGCGCACGCGCGACATCGTGGACGCCGCGCGCACGGCGCTCGAACGCGGCGCGAAGGTGATCGCCATCACGCACGGCACGTCGCCGCTCGCGCGACTCGCGAGCGTGGGCCTGCACGCGAACGTGGACGAGGACACCGACGTCTTCTCGCCGATGACCTCGCGCACGTCGCATCTCGCGATCGGCGACATACTCGCCGTGGGCGTGGCGCTGCAGCGCGGACCCGAACTCGCGGAAAAGCTCGCCGACGCGAAGGACATCATCGCGCGGCGACGGCTGGACACGAACGGCTGAATGCGCCGCAAAGCGCGGCGTGCGCAAACGGTCCCGATAAAAAAAGTGCGGACTCCCGAAGGAGTCCGCTTTGCGTATGCGCCTGAGAAGTCGGAAAGAAACGTCAGAAGGGCTTGATCACGACCAGCGCGACCGCGGCCAGCATGCCGAGCACCGGCAGCTCGTTGAACATGCGATACCACTTGTCGGAGCGCCGGTTCTCGCCGCGCTCGAAGGTGGCCAGCAGGCGCCCGCAGTACGCGTGGTACACGAGGAGCAGCACGACTACGCCCACCTTTGCGTGTATCCACCCCTGGCCTCGCCCGATCCCTACCACGAGCCACAGCCACAGCCCGCACAGCAACGCGGGCACGGCGATCAGGGTCATGAAGCGATAGAGCTTGCGCGCCATGATGAGCAGACGCTTGACGGCCGCGGGCTCGGTTTCCATCGCGAGATTCACGAAGATGCGCGGAAGGTAAAAGAGGCCCGCGAACCACGAAGCGATCAATACGATGTGAAACGTCTTGATCCAAAGCATCGGCAAATCCTTTTTTTCTTGTTAGCGGGCATCGGAGCGGCGCACGGCGCGCCGCCCGATGACTCACTGCCGGCCTTCGCCGTGGCCGAGCACCACGTACTTGAGCGAGGTCAGGCCTTCGAGGCCGACCGGTCCGCGCGCGTGCAGCTTGTCGTTGGAAATGCCGATCTCGGCGCCGAGGCCGAACTCGAAGCCGTCGGCGAAGCGCGTCGAGGCATTCACCATCACGCTCGCCGAATCGACTTCGCGCAGGAAGCGCATGGCGCGGTCGTGGTCTTCGGTCACGATCGCATCGGTATGGTGCGAGCCGTAGGCGTTGATGTGCTCGACCGCTTCATCGAGGTTGTCGACGACCTTCACCGCGAGCACCGGAGCCAGGTATTCGGTGCGCCAGTCTTCTTCGGTCGCGTCCACGAGCGGGCTCACGCCGGCATCGGCGAGAATCGTCCGCGCCGCGGCGTCCACGCGCAGTTCCACGTCCTTCTCGCGATAGAGGCGGCCAAGCGGCGGCAGCACCTCATGCGCGATGCCGCGCGCCACGAGCAGCGTTTCCATCGTGTTGCAGGTGCCGTAGCGATGCGTCTTCGCGTTGTCGCACACGGTCAGCGCCTTCGCCAGATCGGCGCGGTCGTCCACGTACACATGGCAGATGCCGTCGAGGTGCTTGATCATCGGCACGCGCGCCTCGGCCATCAGGCGTTCGATCAGGCTCTTGCCGCCGCGCGGCACGATCACATCGACGAATTCCGTCATGGTGATGAGCTTGCCCACCGCCGCGCGGTCCGCCGTTTCGACCACCTGCACCGCGTCCTGCGGCAGACCCGCCGCCGCCAGCCCTTCGCCGATCAGCTTCGCGAGCGCCGTGTTGCACTCGAGCGCCTCGGAGCCGCCGCGCAGGATCGTGGCGTTGCCCGACTTCAGACACAGCGCCGCCGCGTCGATCGTCACGTTCGGCCGCGACTCGTAGATGATGCCGATCACGCCGAGCGGCACGCGCATCTGACCCACCTGGATACCGCTCGGGCGGAACTTGAGATTGCTGATCTCGCCGATCGGGTCCGCCAGCGCCGCGACCTGGCGCAGGCCCTCGACCATCGTCTTCAGCGCCTTGTCCGAGAGCGTGAGGCGGTCGATGAACGCCGCGTCGTGACCCTTCTCCTTCGCGCGGGCGAGGTCGCGTGCGTTCGCCGCCTTCAGCTGCGGCGCTTCGCGTTCGATGGCTTGCGCCACCGCTTCGAGCGCTGCGTTCTTCGCTGCCGTCGAGGCCCGTGCCATCGCGCGCGAAGCCTTGCGGGCGCGGCGGCCGAGGTCGGTCATGTACTGGTCGATATCCATGATGTCTTTTGTGGTGCGGCGCGCCAGACGTGGTTGGGTGGATGCGCACGCGCGGTTCGATTCAAATGCGGTTCGGACCGATTTTAATGCCAAGCCGCCGGGGTTTGCTGGGCATTCCCAGGATGCTGGGGCCACGCTGATCGGGCACGCAAGCCTCTGAAGTGGCGAGCGGGACACACACGCAGCCGCGCAGCGGAGCGGATGCAGGTGCCGAAGCGCCGATTCGGGCGAGCGAGGAACGCTTCAGCCCGGCCGGCGCGACGGCCCTGCGGTGCGCGGTCGTGCCGCAGCCGCAGCGGCAGCCGCCGCGGCTGGGTTGCCCGGCTGAGCGCGAGCGGCAGCATTGCCCCGCGCGGCCGGCGCAGCCGTGTCGCGTGGCGCGGCCACGGTCATCGCCAGTTCGAACAGCCCGTCCCAGGCATCGGGCGGCAAGGCGTTGCGCCAGTCGGCGCGCGCCTGGCCGGAAAGCCCCTTCACCAGGCGGTCGAGCCGTGCCGCGAGCGCGAGGCCGCGTTCCAGCGTCTGCTCGGACAGGCGCGACAAAGCGGGGCCGATGAGCCGCTCGCGCGGCCCCCACACGCGGTTCTCGCGCAGCAGCATGGCGAGCGGCTTGCCCGCCGCCACGCCGCGCTTGATGCGCAGCAGCGTGCGAATTTCCTCGACGACCGCCCACAGCACCAGCACCGATGCCTCGCCCTCGCCGCGCAGGCCGTCGAGCATACGCGCGAGGCGGCCGACATCGCCCGTCAGCATCGCTTCGTTCAACTTGAAGACGTCGTAGCGCGCGACGTTGAGCACGGCGTCGTGAATCTGCTCGAAGCTCAGGACGCCTTGCGGATAAAGCAGGCCGAGCTTCTGGATTTCCTGATGGGCCGCCAGCAGGTTGCCTTCCACGCGCTCCGCCACGAATTGCAGCGCGCGCCGGCCGTCCTCGCCGGGCGCCACGCGCTGGCCTTGCAGCGCGAGACGCTGGCCGATCCAGTTCGGCAGTGCCGCGCGCTCGACAGGATCGACTTTGAGCGCCACACCGCCTTCAGCCAGTGCCGTGAACCACGCGGACTTCTGCGTGGCGGCGTCGAGGCGCGGCAACGTGACGAGCATCAGCACGTCGGGATTCGCGGCTGCCGCGAGCGTCTTGAGCGCGTCCGCACCTTCCTTGCCGGGCTTGCCCGAGGGAATGCGCAACTCCACCAGCTGGCGATCGCCGAAGAGCGACATCGACTGACTCGCGCCGAGGAGCGAGCTCCAGTCGAAGCCGCGCTCGACCGTGAACACCGAACGGTCGGTGAAGCCCGCCGCGCGCGCGGCCGCGCGGATGCGGTCGCACGCTTCCTGGGCCAGCAGGTGTTCGTCGCCGTAGACGACGTACAGGCCGGCCAGCCCTTTCGCGAGGTGCGGTTCGAGTGCGTCGGGTCGCAGTTGCATGGCGCTCGGTCGAAGTTCGCTCAGAAGGTGAAGACGGCGCGCATCACAGCGGCGGCGGCGGCAGCGGCGCGCGCGGCGCCACGCCCGGCACGACCTGAGCGGGCGTCGGCGTGAGCGTCTTGACGACCGCGAGGCGCCGCATGAGCTGGTCGACGGCGTCCCGCTGCATATCGGCGAAGAGGAGATCGGCTTCCTGCGCCTTGGCGGTCGAGAACTGGGAGCTATAGGTCATCGCGCGGTTCAGCCCGATCGTGCTCGGCTCCATCAGCAGGGTGCCGTCCGCGCTCACCAGCGAATAGTTCAGCCAGTAGTTGACCTGATATTCCTCGACTGCGCCGAGCGAGTTGAGCGTAAGCGTGCTGAAGCTTTGCGCTTCGGAAACGTGCAGCACGGCGTCGGCGTTGGCCACCGAATCGACCACCACCGAATCGCTGCCGCCTTCGATCATGCGCGTGAGGCGCGCGGTGAACGGCGGCGGCCCGCCGACGACGGCGAGGCGCTTGAAAGCGAAGTTCTGCTCGCCGCGCAGCTGGAAGCCGCACGCCGACAGGACCAGCGCGCCGCCGGCCACGAGCGGGAACAACCTGAGGAACGATCTGCGAATCACATGGACTCCCTGGGTTCGCGACAGAGTCGCCGGTGTCGGCGAGCGGCGCAGCACGCGTTTGTCTTGCGCTGCGCCGCTGCCAGCATGGCCTGGATTGCCTTTAGACGACGACGTTCACGAGACGGCCCGGCACGACGATGATCTTCTTCGGCGCACGGCCTTCGGCGAACTTCACGAACATGTCGTGCGCGAGCGCCGCCGCTTCGATTGCGTCCTTGCCCGCGTCTTTCGCCACGGTCACGGCGCCACGCACCTTGCCGTTCACCTGCAGCACGAGTTCGATCTCGGCCTGCTCCAGCGCCTTTTCGTCGACCTTCGGCCAGGGCGCATCGAGCAGCGGGCCGTATTCGTCGGCATACGCGAGCGCCTTCCAGAGTTCGAATGCGATGTGCGGCACGACCGGGTACAGCACGCGCAGCAGCACGCCGAACGTTTCGCGCTGCACGCCCGCGCCCGCTTCCTTCGCGCCGTCGATGGCGTTGAGCATCTTCATCGCCGCCGAAACGACGGTGTTGTACTGCAGACGCTGATAGTCGAAGTCGGCCTGCTTGAGCACGCTATAGATTTCGCGGCGCAGCGTCTTTTCGACGTCGGTGAGCGCCGCTGCGTCGAACGATGCGCGCGACCTGATCGCTTCGGCGTTCGCGAAACCGAACGCCCACACGCGGCGCAGGAAGCGGCTCGCGCCTTCCACGCCCGCGCCCGACCATTCGAGCTGCTGCTCGGGCGGCGCGGCGAACATCGTGAAGAGACGCGCCGTATCCGCGCCGTACTGGTCGATCAGCACCTGCGGGTCGACGCCGTTGTTCTTCGACTTCGACATCTTCTCGACGCCGCCCAGCACCACGGGCTGGCCATCGGCGTTGAGCGTCGCGCCGACCGGGCGGCCCTTGTCGTCGTGCGTGACGGTCACGTCGGCCGGGTTGTACCAGGTCTTCTTGCCCGACGCGTCTTCGCGATAGAACGTCTCGTTCAGCACCATGCCCTGCGTGAGCAGGTTCTTCGCCGGCTCGCCGAATTTCACGAGGCCCAGGTCGCGCGAGACCTTCGCCCAGAAGCGCGAATACAAGAGGTGAAGAATGGCGTGCTCGATCCCGCCGATGTACTGGTCCATCGGCATCCAGTAGTCGGTGCGCTCGTCGACCATGTTCTTCGCATCGGGCGCCGCGTAGCGGTAGAAGTACCAGGCCGAGTCGACGAACGTGTCCATCGTGTCGGTTTCGCGCTTCGCATCGGCGCCGCACTTCGGGCACTTGCAGTTCAGGAACGCCTCGGACTTCGCGAGCGGGTTGCCCGTGCCGTCCGGCACGAGGTCTTCCGGCAGCACGACCGGCAGGTCCTGCTCGGGCACCGGCACGTCGCCGCAGCTCGGGCAGTGGATGATGGGGATCGGCGTGCCCCAGTAGCGCTGGCGCGAAATGCCCCAGTCGCGCAGGCGCCACGTGACCTGCTTGTCGCCCAGCTCGAGCGCCTTGAGGTCGGCCGCCACGGCATCCACGGCCTGGGTGTAGTTCAGGCCGTCGTACTTGCCGCTGTTCACGCAGACAGCGCGTTCCTTGTCGCCGTACCATTCCTGCCAGCCGTCGAGCGAATACGTCTCGCCTTGGGCCGCGATGACCTGCTTGATTGGCAGGTTGTATTTTTTGGCGAACGCGAAGTCGCGCTCGTCGTGGCCGGGCACGCCCATCACGGCGCCTTCGCCATAGCTCATCAGCACGTAGTTGCCGATCCACACCGGCACCTGCTCGTGCGTGAGCGGGTGCGTCACCGTGAAGCCCGTGGGCACGCCCTTCTTTTCCATCGTCGCGATGTCGGCTTCCGCCACGCCACCGCGCTTGCATTCGTCGATGAACGCCTGAAGCTCCGGCTTGCCTTGAGCCAGGCGCGTGGCGAGCGGATGCTCGGCCGCGATCGCGGCGAAGGTCACGCCCATGATCGTGTCGGCGCGCGTAGTGAACACGCGCAGCAGCTTCTTCTCGCTGTCCAGCTCGTACGGAAAGCCGAAGTTCACACCGAAGCTCTTGCCGATCCAGTTTTGCTGCATGATCTTGACGCGCTCGGGCCAGCCGAGGCCGTCGAGGTCATTCAGCAGTTCGTCGGCATACTGCGTGATGCGCAGGTAATACATCGGGATTTCGCGCTTTTCCACGAGCGCGCCCGAGCGCCAGCCGCGGCCTTCGATCACCTGCTCGTTGGCGAGCACGGTCTGATCGACCGGGTCCCAGTTCACCGTGCCGGTCTTCTTGTAGGCGATGCCCTTCTCGAGCATCTTCAGGAAGAACCACTGGTTCCACTTGTAGTAATCGGGCTTGCAGGTGGCGATTTCGCGCGACCAGTCGATCGCGAGACCCATCGACTGCATCTGGCCCTTCATGTACTCGATGTTGTCGTACGTCCACTTCGCCGGCGGCACGCCGTTGGCCATGGCGGCGTTTTCAGCGGGCATGCCGAACGCGTCCCAGCCCATCGGCATCAACGTGTTGTAGCCGTTCATGCGCAGGTAGCGATACATCACGTCGTTGATCGTGTAGTTCCGCACGTGGCCCATGTGCAGCTTGCCCGACGGATACGGCAGCATCGAGACGCAGTAGAACTTGGGCTTGTCGGCCTTTTCGGCCGTCCGGTAAGCGTCGGTGGCGCGCCATTCGCCTTGCGCGGCGGATTCGACGTCGGAGGGAACGTATTTTTCGAGCATGGTGTGGGTGGTGAACGCTGCAAACGGGCGGACTCGGTGCCGGATGCACCGGGCCGGCCGTTCACGATACCTGGACGATACCCGGCGGGTTGCGGCGCTTCGCCAGGCTCGTTTTCAAAGGAAACGTTGATTATACCGTCGACTGGCGCGTGCTCAGTGCGCGCCGGTGGCAGGCTCGGTCACGAAGCCGAGTCGCGTGAGGCCGGCCTGCTGCGCGGCGCCCATCACCTGGGCGATCACGTCGTAGCGCGTCTCGCGCGCGGCGCGCAGCTGCAGATCGGGCTGCTGAGCCTCGGGCGCCTTGCCGGCGGCCGTGAAGCGCGCGCGCAGCTCGTCGAGCGTGATGGGCTGGGCGTTCCAGTAGAGCTTGCCGGCGGCGTCGATGGACAGCGTGACGGTCTGCGCCGTCTGCCGCGCGGCCTCTGCCTCGACTTTCGGCAAATCCAGCCGGATCGCGTGCGTGAAGAGCGGCGCGGTAATGATGAAGATGACGAGCAGCACGAGCATGACGTCGATGAGCGGCGTCATGTTGATGTCCGACATCGGTGCCGAATCGCGCTTCTTTTCGAGTCCGCCGAATGCCATGACTGTCGCTCCTACGACTCCGCGCGCACGCCTTCGCGCAATGTGCCCTGCGTGCCTTCGCGGCGCAGCGGCGCACCCTCGGGCGCGCAGGCATAAGCGTGCAGGTCGTGCGCGAAGCCGTCGAGATCGTCGCAAAGCTGGCGCACGAGGCGGCCCAGCACGTTATAGGCAAGCACCGCGGGAATCGCGACGACGAGGCCGAAGGCCGTCATGATGAGCGCCTCGCCCACCGGGCCGGCTACGTTCTCGATCATTGCCTGGCCGCTCGCGGCGATGCTGCCGAGCGCGTGATAGATGCCCCAGACCGTGCCGAGCAACCCGACGAACGGCGCCGTGCTGCCCACCGAGGCGAGCAGCACCTGCCCGAACTCGAGCCGCCGCTGCGACGCCTGCAACGCGCCGCGCAGCGCGCGCAGCACACGCTCGCCGCGGTCCACGCGCGCGAGCATCATGCCGGGGGCGTCGGCTTCCTCGGCGGCGAGCGCCGCCTGGGCGAGCGGCAGGAACACGCGCTCGTGGTCGACCGCTCCCATGGCGGCCACGCCGTCCGCGAGCGTGCGCGCCTGCCAGAAGCGGGTAATGGCGCGCGGGCCCTGGCGCTTCGCGCGCAGGAGCACCCAGCTCTTCACGATGAGAAAGCACCAGCTCGCGATCGACATGGCGAGCAGGACCCACGCTACGGCGTGGGTGACCGCGTCGCCGGTCTGCAGATAGTGAATGACCCCGGAACTCGCTGCCATCGGACCTCGCTCACTGTCTGTCCGGCGCCGTGGGTGGCCCGGACGGTGGAAAAAGCCGCTCAGCGCAGGCCGAGCACGTCCTGCATATCGTACAGGCCGGTGGCCTTGTCCTGCAGAAAGCGCGCGGCGCGCACGCTGCCTTGTGCGTACGAGAGACGGCTCGACGATTTGTGCGTGATCTCGATGCGCTCGCCGATGCCCGCGAACAGCACCGTATGATCGCCGACGATGTCCCCGCCGCGAATCGCCGAAAACCCGATCGTCGAGGGGTCGCGCTCGCCGGTCACACCCTCGCGGCCGTACACGGCGCATTTGTCGAGGTCGCGGCCCAGCGCGTGCGCCACGGCCTCGCCCATCGCAAGCGCGGTGCCCGAGGGGGCGTCGACCTTGTGGCGATGATGCGCCTCGATGATCTCGATGTCGTAGCCGGTCTCGAAAAAGCGCGCCGCATATTCGAGCAGCTTGAGCGTAACGTTCACGCCCACGCTCATGTTTGCCGCGAACACGATGCCGGTCTTCTGCGCGGCCGCGCCGAGCTGCGCCTTTTGCTGGGCGTCGAAGCCGGTCGTGCCGATCACCATTCTCACGCCGTGGCGCTGCGCCGCCTCGAGGTGCACGAGCGTGCCTTCGGGGCGCGTGAAGTCGATCAGACAGTCGCTTTGCGCGAAGACCTGCTCGATGTCGTCGGAGATGCGCACGCCGGTTTCCTTGCCGAGGAACGCGCCCGCGTCCTGGCCGAGGGCGGTCGAGCCCTTGCGCACGAGCGCGCCCGAGAGCGTGACATCGGGAGAAGCGAGGACGGTTTCGATGAGCATGCGGCCCATGCGGCCCGATGCGCCGGCGATTGCGATTTTCATGAGTCTTCCTGCGGGTTTTGCTGCGAGCTTTCCTCGCAAGGTGCCGCCGGCCGCCGCGCGTCGCGCCGCGTCCAGCCACCCTCAAATAAACGCGGCGGCCCGAAGCCGCCGGCTCGACACGTGGCGCGCCGCGCGCACCACGCCCTGATTGTCTGACCGCCGCGGACAGCCGGATCGTTGATGCCCGGCAACCGCTGCGCTACGGTCAGTTGGGAGCCACAGCCCCGGAAGCCGGCACGGTGGGCGGCGCCGCGAGGGCCGAATCCCGCGCCGGCCCCGAGGGCGGCGGCGCATTGTTGTCGCCGGTGCCCTGGGCGCCGGCAGTCGGGCCCACCGGGTTGCTCGGCGGCACGCCCTGGATCTGGGGCGGCGGTTGACGATGCAACTGGACCTGCGACGGCATCGTGCCGACGTTCTGCGGCAACGCCGACGAAGTGGGATTGCCCGCGCGCACCGAAGGCGTGAGGCCCGTCGGCGTTTGCACCGCTTCGGTGGCGCGGTTCGCGGCGGCGGCGGCCTGCGCGTTGGCGTCCTGCGGCAGCGCATTGGTGGCCGCGCCGACTTCCGACGACGGCGTGCGCACCGTGTCGCCCACGGTCGGGCCGATCGCGCTCGAAGTCTCGGTTGCCGCACCGGATGCAGCGGCTGCGGCAGGAGCCGAAGCGCCCGACGCCGGCGCTGCGGCGACGGCGTGCTTCTTGCCGCTGCGGTCGCCGTCGATTTCGGCGAGCAATTCGAGGTTGGACGGGAGGTCTTCGCCGCCCGACCAGCTCGCCACACGGTCGCCTTCGAACAGCACGACGAAGTCGCGCTGCTGGACCACGGCGGTCGAGCCGCGCTTGAAATAGAAGATGTAGTCCCAGCGGTTCGCATGGAACATGTCGGTGAGGAGCGGCGTGCCGAGCAGTTGCTTGACCTCGGCCCGCGACATGCCAACGCGCATTTGCGCCGCGGCTTCCGCCGAAACGAAGTTGCCTTGCACGATGGTAATGCGATAAGGCGTGATGCTTTGGGCCACGCGCTGCGTCACGCTGTCGTAGGATTTGCAGCCGGCGAGCGCCGCGAACGCGGCCGCAGCCAGCAGGGTGCACGCCAGGCGGCCGCCGTACATGCGTCGGCCGATCGTTGTGAATTCTGGAATCATTTCCCTCACCGTGCGGGCTTTTTCGCGAAGCCGCGCGTGTTCTCTAGAAGTTCGTTCGAAGTTCTGCCGAAAATGCCCGTGACGGCAAAAACCCATTAACATAAGAACCTAGCATTGTACTCCAGGGACTTATCGTCATGACCAATCCAACCGATCTCAAGAACATCGGTCTCAAGGCGACGCTGCCTCGCCTCAAGATCCTGGAGATTTTTCAGCACAGCGCCGTGCGTCACCTCACCGCCGAAGACGTCTATCGCAATCTGCTGAACGAGGAGCTCGACATCGGCCTCGCCACGGTTTATCGGGTTCTCACGCAGTTCGAGCAGGCCGGGCTGCTCACGCGCAGCAACTTCGAATCGGGCAAGGCGGTGTTCGAGCTCAACGAAGGCACCCACCACGACCACCTCGTGTGCCTCGACTGCGGCATCGTCGAAGAATTCTTCGACCCCGAAATCGAGAAGCGCCAGCAGATGATCGCCAACGAGCGCGGCTTCAAGCTTCAGGAGCATGCGCTCGCCATGTATGGCACCTGCACGAAGGAAAACTGCCCGCACCGCAAGCACTGAACTGCGTCAAGCGGCATAAAAGCAAACGCCACGGCAGACCTGCCGTGGCGTTTTCGTTTGGGCGCTGCCGTGTTTCGATTTCCCGGTGGCCTGGCGAGCCGATCTTGCAAAAGCTGCCGGCCAGGCCGGATCTCAGGCGAGCGCGAGCAGCGTATCGGCGGGCTCCAGCCGCCAGGCGCGCTCGAGCGTGATCTCGTCGCAGTTCGGCTGCGCGCCGCCCCGGTCGATCACAAGGAAGTCGCTCACGCGGTCGAAGGCGAGCAGCGGATGATGCCAGACGCCCTTGGCGTAATTGACGCCCTGCCCGGGCGCGGCCCAGAACGCCCGCATCCGCGCCGGATCGAACTCGCCCGCGGGCGCGACCACGATGGCGTAGCGCGCCCCGCCGAGCGGCACGAACGCCTGGCTGCCGAGCGGATGCCGCTCCATCATCGCAATTTCGACGGGCCACGCGCGCGGCTGGGCGCGAAACACGCTGACGATGGGCCGGCCGCCCGCCTCGTTCACATCGAGCGTGGCGAGGTCGTGGAAGCGCTCGGTCGTGCCGCCGTTGATCGGAAAGTGGCGGGCGCCTTCGAGTTCGATGACGTCGCCGAACGGCGCGAACGCCGCGCGCGTCAGCGGTTCCATGCGCAGGGTTTGCATCCCGGCTCCTCGCTCAAACGGGTTCGCCCCACAGGCGCAGGCGCGAGACGCCGCCGTCGGGGAAGATGTTGAAACGCACATGCGTGACCGCGCCGAGCGCCGCCACGCCGTCCTCGAACACGTGCTGCTTGTCCATTTCCAGCTTCTGCTCGCCGAGCAGCGTCGGCCAGAACATCGCCTGGGTCACGAGCGACTCGTCGGTGCCGCCCGCCACGCTGGCCGCCTGGAGTGAACAGCGGTCCGGATAGTTGCCCTTGAAGTGTGCGGTATCGACTTCGATCCTGCGGATGATGCCGGGCCGCGCGAGCGCCACGATCGCCCAGTCGTTGCCGGGCTCGCGGCGGCGGCGGGTCTCCCAGCCGTCGCCCATGTTCACGCCGCGGCCCGGCATGAGCAGCGTCGAGGCGAGCCCGAAATGCTGATTGTTGGCCGCGACGAGATACGCGCCGTTCTCGATCGCCGCGAGATCGACGAGGCTGCCGCGCGCGAGCGTGCTCCAGTCGCGCCGGGGCTGGCCGTACACTCGCAGGCGCGCGAGGCCGCCATCGGGATAGAGATTCACCCGCAAATGCGTGAACGCGCGCGTGTCGCTCACATCGACGTAGTGATGCTGGTTGCCCTGCAGGGTCGTGGCCGGGACGATGGTCTGCCAGTCGGCATTGTCGCCCGGCGCTTCGTCGTCGCCCGTCGGCGCGTAGCACGCCTC
This sequence comes from Paraburkholderia sp. JHI2823, assembly GCF_038900695.1. Taxonomy (NCBI): domain Bacteria; kingdom Pseudomonadati; phylum Pseudomonadota; class Betaproteobacteria; order Burkholderiales; family Burkholderiaceae; genus Paraburkholderia; species Paraburkholderia sp. JHI2823. Next base: position 196,147 of record NZ_JAYMRY010000002.1, read on the forward strand.
GATCGACGCCGCCGGCGGAAAGTTGCCCGTGAAATGGCTCGTGTCCAGATCCACGCCGTAGATCACCCCGGGGCGCGCGAGCCGCACCACGCAGAAGTCGTGTCCCGTCGTGCGCTTGCGACGGGTTTCCCAGCCGTCCATCCACTTGCCGTGGTCATCGTACTTGCCGGGGATGAAGACCGCGGGCTGCGGATCGAGCATGCGCTCCTTCGGCGCGAAGAACTCGTCGCTCGCATGGAGCGCACGGGCGCCGAGACGCGGATCGGCGAGGTTCATGTAGCGGCGCGTGAAGGCGGGAGCGTTCGGGTCGAGAGTCGGAATGGCCATGATGGTGTCGTTCGCTAAATGTTCAGTTATCCAGATGAAAGTGCGACGGGATGAAAGCTCAGGCGTGAGCCGGCTTGCCGCCGAGCGGGTCCTCCTCGCCTTGCGCTTCGCCTGCGTCGCCCGAACCGGCGGGCGCGTACAGGAAGCCTTCGTCGAGATTCAGCACGCGTTTGGCGCGCGCCTTGTCGATGTCGCGCTCCCACACCGCGACCACCACCGTCGCGACGCAGTTGCCGATGAGGTTCGTGAGCGCGCGGGCGATGCCGACGAACCAGTCCACCGGCAGGATCAGCACGAGGCCGAGCACGGGAATCGCGGGAATGGCGGAAAGCGTGGCCGCAAGGATCACGATGGCCGAACCGGGAATGCCGTGCGCGCCCTTCGAGGTGACGAGCGAGACGAGCACCACGACGATGAGGTCGTGCATCGACAGCGGCGTGTTGGTGGCCTGCGCGATGAAAATCACGGCGAGCGTGAGGTAGATCGAGAAGCCGTCGAGGTTGAACGAGTAGCCGGTCGGGATCACGAGACCCACGGTGGAGTCCTTCACGCCCATCCATTCGAGCTTGCGCATGACCTGCGGCAGCACGGCGTCCGACGAGGCGGTGCCGAGCACGATCGAAAGCTCTTCGCGCAGATAGCGGATCAGCTTGAACACGTTGAAGCCCGCGAGCCGCATGACGATACCGAGCACCACCGCGACGAACACGATGCAGCTCGCGTAGAAAACGATCACGAGCAGGCCGAGCTGCTTGAGCGACGCGACGCCGTAGGTGCCGGTCGTGAAAGCGATCGCGCCGAGCACGCCGAGCGGCGCGAGCTTGATGATGAAGCCCATCACGCGGAAGAACACCTGCGCGAGCTCGTCGATGATCGAATTCACGCGCTGCGCTTTCGGGCCGAGCAGCGAGAGCGCGCTGCCGAACAGCACCGAGAACACGAGAATCTGCAGGATGTCGCCCTTCGCAAACGCGTCGAAGGCCGTGTCGGGAATGATCTTGAGCAGGAACGCGGCGGTGTCCTTGAGGCTCTTCGCGTGCTCGGTGTAGGTCGCAAGCGATGCGGCGTCGAGCGAATGCAGATCGACGTTCATGCCCGCGCCCGGACGCGTGAGATACGCGAGCACGGCGCCGATCACGAGGGCGAGCGTCGTCATCGCTTCGAAGTAGATCACCGACTTCAGACCGACGCGGCTCACCTTCTTGAGGTCGCCCGCGTGCGCCATACCGCTCACGACCACGCAGAACACAATGGGCCCGATCACCATCTTGATGAGCTTGAGAAAACCGTCGCCGAGCGGTCTGAGCGACTGGGCGAAATGGGGAAACACCGCGCCAACGACGATGCCCAGCACGAGGGCGATGACTACGCGGCCAAACAGCGAATTGAAGAACTTCGTCACGACTCTCTCCTGAGGGCAAGTGGAGCAAGCAACTGTTCGGACTGGTCTGACCAGCACTGTTATAGCGGATAGTAGGAAGCCGATATAGTGGAGTCAAGGTCGCGATGTGCGGTGTTTACCCTCCTGCGGTCTGACCAGTTTTCGGGCCGGAGCGCAGACCCTTGCCGCCACTCGCGCCGGGCCTTGACGCAATCTACGCAACGCACCATGCGGGTGCGCCGGGCGAGGACTACAATGCTGGTCAGACCACGCGAGATGCCCGCGCCATCCGATGAAGAACGTTCCGCACACCGTCACCGACGCCGCCATCGCCACGATCCGCGAACGGATCGAGGGCGGGCTCTATCCGGTCGGCACCCTCCTGCCCGCGCAGCGGCAACTGTCGGAGGAGCTGGCGATCAGCCGCGCGTCGCTGCGCGAGGCGCTCTCGACGCTCGAAGCGCTCGGCATGCTGTCGATCCGCGCGGGCAAGGGCGTCTACGTGACGAGCGCGCAAGCCGCGAGTGCGCACCCATGGCGCTTCGCCGAGCAGACGTCGCTGCCCGACACCTACCAGATGCGCTACGCGCTCGAGGGCTTCGCCGCGCGCATGGCGGCGCTCGCCATCGGCGACGCCGACGTCGCGTGGCTCGAAGCGAACACCGAGGCGTTGCACAGCGCCCTCGCCTGCGAGGAACTCGACGAGGCCGCGCAACTTGACTTCGAGTTCCACATGCGCATCGTGAATCTCGCGGGCAACGCGGCGATCGAGTCGATCCTGCGCAGCAGCGCCGACATCATGAAGGAGAGCCAGCGCATGCCCTTCTACCGGCGCGAGCGCGTGCTGTCCACGCACCGCGAGCACGCGCTGATCGTCGCGGCGCTCAAGGCGCGCGATTCGGCGGCGGCCGGCGAGGCGATCGAGGCGCACATCGCCAACGCGGCACAGCGCGCTGGCGTGTACTTTCCAACTCCGCCGGCCTTCGCCGGCGCGGCGCCACGTGCGATCGAGAAGTAAGGACGAAAAAAAACCGCCCCGAGAGGCGGTTTTTTCATGCAGCGCAGAGCGTGCTTACTTCGCGTTCGCGAAAGCCACAGCCGTATCGAGCATGCGGTTCGAGAAGCCCCACTCGTTGTCGTACCAGCTCGACACCTTCACGAGACGGCCCGAGACCTTCGTGAGCGTGGCGTCGAACGTCGACGATGCCGGGTTGTGGTTGAAGTCGACCGAAACCAGCGGTGCGTCGTTGTAGCCCAGAATGCCCTTGAGCGCGCCTTCCGAAGCTTCCTTCATGATCGCGTTGACTTCCTCGACCGTCGTGTCGCGCTTGGCGATGAACGACAGGTCGACGATCGACACGTTGATGGTCGGGACGCGGATCGCGTAGCCGTCGAGCTTGCCGTTCAGTTCCGGCAGCACGAGGCCGACAGCGGAGGCCGCGCCCGTCTTCGTCGGGATCTGGCTGTGCGTGGCCGAGCGCGCGCGGCGCAGGTCTTCGTGGTACACGTCGGTCAGGACCTGGTCGTTCGTGTACGCGTGGATCGTCGTCATCAGGCCGGTTTCGAGGCCGATCTTGTCGTTCAGCGGCTTGACGAGCGGCGCGAGGCAGTTGGTCGTGCACGATGCGTTCGAGATGACCGTGTGCTCGGCCTTCAGCACGTTGTGGTTCACGCCGTAGACGATGGTCGCGTCGACGTCCTTGCCGCCGGGCGCCGAGATGATGACCTTCTTCGCGCCGCCCTTGATGTGGGCGCTCGCCTTCTCCTTGGTCGTGAAGAAGCCCGTGCACTCCATCACGACGTCGACGCCCAGCTCGCCCCACGGCAGTTCGGCCGGGTTGCGGTTGGCCAGCACGCGGATCTTGTCGCCGTTCACGACGAGGTAGTCGCCGTCCACCGAGACTTCGCCCGGGAACTTGCCGTGTGCCGTGTCGTATTGCGTCAGATGCGCGTTGGTCTTCGCGTCACCCAGGTCGTTGATCGCAACGATCTGGATGTCGTGCTTCTTGCCGTTCTCGTAGAACGCGCGAAGCGTGTTACGGCCGATGCGGCCGTAGCCATTGATAGCGACGCGAATGGTCATGATTTATCTCCTGAGGGCTGAAAAAATTCTGAAACCAGTGCTGCACTGGCGTCTACGCGCGCCGGGGCGGCGCCGCGCGACGCTCAAGGCAGCGGGCCCGCCCGATCTTGCCGATCAGGCGGGCCCGTCACGCTTGCTTAGTTGTCGAGCGCGGCCCTGGCCGTTGCCACGACGTTTTCGACCGTGAAGCCGAAGTGCTTGAACAGCACGCCAGCCGGGGCCGATTCGCCGTACGTGTCGATGCCGACCACGCCGCCTTCGAGGCCCACGTACTTGCGCCAGAAGTCGGTCACGCCGGCTTCGATCGCGATGCGGCGCACGCCTCTCGGCAGCACGCGCTCGCGGTATTCGGCGTCCTGCTTGTCGAACACGTTGGTCGACGGCATGGACACCACGCGGGCGCCAATGCCTTCGCGTTGCAGCGCTTCGACGGACTTCATCGCCAGTTCGACTTCCGAGCCCGTCGCGATGAGGATCACCTTGCGGCTCGGGATGTCGTCGTTCCAGTCCTTGAGCACGTAGCCGCCCTTCGCGATGTTGGCGATCTGGGCATCGGTGCGCTCGTTGAATGCGAGGTTCTGACGGCTGAAGACGAGGCTCGACGCGCCGTGATGCGCGATAGACTCGGTCCAGGCCACGGCGGTTTCCACGGTGTCGGCCGGGCGCCAGACCGTCATGTTCGGAATCAGGCGCAGGCTTGCGACGTGTTCGATCGACTGGTGGGTCGGGCCGTCTTCACCGAGGCCGATCGAGTCGTGCGTGAACACGAAGATCGACGGGCACTTCATCAGCGCGGCCACGCGCAGCGCGTTGCGGCTGTAGTCGGAGAACGTGAGGAACGTGCCGCCGAACGCCTTGTAGCCGCCGTGCAGGTTGAGGCCGTTGAGCGCCGCGCTCATGCCGAACTCGCGCACGCCGTAGTTGATGTGGTTGCCCCACTGGATGCCGGTCTCGCCCGCCTTGGCGGCGCGCACGGGCTTCGAGGCCTTCCAGTTGGTGAGGTTCGAACCGGTCAGGTCGGCCGAGCCGCCGAGCAGTTCGGGCAGTGCGGCGGCCAGACCTTCGATGGCCTGCTGCGATGCCTTGCGGGTGGCGACGGTTTCCTTGCGCGAGTCCGCGCCGGCGACGATCGCGGCAGCCTTCTGCGCCCAGTCGGCCGGCAGCTGGTGAGCCATGCGGCGCTCGAATTCCGCGGCTTCGGCCGGGTACTTCGCCTTGTACGCGGCGAACTGCTCGTTCCATGCGGCTTCGAACTTCGCGCCGGCGGCCTTCGCGTCCCAGTCTGCGTAGACTTCCTGCGGCAGCGTGAACGGCTCCCACTTCCAGCCTGCGGCTTCGCGCCATTTGGCGATTTCCTCCGCACCGAGCGCCGCGCCGTGCACGTCGTGGCCGCCCTGCTTGGTGGGCGCGCCCTTGCCGATGATGGTCTTGCAGCAGATCAGCGTGGGCTTGTCAGAAGCCTTGGCCTTCTGGATGGCCGCGTCGACCGCGTCCACGTCGTGGCCGTCCACGTGCGGGATGACGTTCCAGCCGTAGGCTTCGAAGCGCTTGGGCGTGTCGTCGTGGAACCAGTTGACCACGTCGCCGTCGATCGAGATGCCGTTGTCGTCATACAGCGCGATCAGCTTGTTGAGCTTGAGCGTGCCGGCGAGCGAGCAGGCTTCGTGCGAGATGCCTTCCATCAGGCAGCCGTCGCCGAGGAACACGTAGGTGTGGTGGTCGACGATCTTCGCATCGGCCTTGTTGAACTCCGCGGCGAGCAGCGCTTCGGCCAGCGCCATGCCGACCGAATTCGCGAGACCCTGGCCTAGCGGGCCCGTGGTCGTCTCCACGCCCGGCGTCATGCCGAATTCGGGGTGGCCCGGCGTTTTCGAGTGCAGCTGACGGAAGTTCTTCAACTCCGCCATCGGCAGATCGTAGCCTGTCAGATGCAGCAGCGAGTAGAGCAGCATCGAGCCGTGGCCGTTCGACAGCACGAAGCGGTCGCGGTCGCTCCAGTGCGGGTTCGTCGGGTTATGGCGCAGATGGCGCGACCACAGCGCGACGGCGATCTCGGCCATGCCCATGGGCATGCCGGGGTGGCCGGAATTCGCTTGCTGGACGGCGTCCATGGACAGCGCACGGATTGCGTTGGCCATCAGCTGGGTGGTAGCAGGGGAGGCGGAGGACGAGGTCGTCATGTCGAGTCCGGAAGTGTGCAAAAAGCGGCGTGGGGGCGATGTCACAAAGCGCGGGCGCGCACAGCAGCGGAGGGTCCGGAAGCTCGGCAAATCGCCCGCTCGGGCGCACATGCGGCGCCAGGAGACGCGAAACGGCCAGAGCAAACGGAAGAGGCTGCAAAGCGCATTATTCTAGCAGATCGTGCGGATTATCCCTGGCCGCAGGGCGTGAGGCATCGGCATCCACGCCGGTCCGCGGCCGCTGCGGCCGGGGCCTGTTCCATGGACTTTATAATGGCGCTGTTGGCCTCCGCTGTTGGCCCTCACTGTTGGCCCCATTTTCCGCGCCCGCTTTTTCACCGCCCTTCGAGCGCGGCTGGCTGCTCGGGCCGCGCCTCCAGGACTTTCGTGACCGACTCCCTCGTTTTCCATCCCGCGGCCAACGCGCTTTACGGCTTTCCCGGTGCGCGCCGCCTCGCCGCCGCCGACACGCCGTGGCAGCGCATCGAGGTCTGGGACACGCCGCAGCTCGGTTGCCTTTTCACGCTGGACGGCCGCCCGATGACCTCCGCCGGCGACGAATTCATCTACCACGAATGCATGACGCACCCGGCCGCGCTCACGCACCCCGCGCCGCGCGCGGCGCTCGTGCTGGGAGGCGGAGACGGCGGCGCGGCGCGGCAACTGCTGCGCCACCCGGGCATCGGGCGCATCGTCGTGGCCGAACTGGATCCCGAGGTCGTGCGCCTGACCGGCGACTACCTGCCCGAAGTGCGCGGCAGCGCCTTCGACGATCCGCGCGTGGAACTCGTGCTCGGCGATGCCGCGGCGTTCGTCGCCACGACTCAAGAGCGCTTCGATCTGGTCGTCTTCGATCTGACTCCGCCGGATTCGCCAGCCGCCGGGCTCTATACGCCTGCGTTTTACGGCGCGCTAAAACGCGTGATGACGGCCAACGCTCTCGTCTCGCTGCATCTCGGCTCGCCGTTCCATCACGCCGAGCGGGTGGCCGCGCTGCTCGCCGGACTGCGGGCGGCTTTCCCGGTCGTGCGGCCGCTCGCCGCCTATGTGCCGCTCTACGGTTCGCTCTGGCTCATGGCGGTCGCGAGCGACGCGCTCGACCCTGCCGCTGCCGACGCCGCCACGCTGCAGGCGCGCGCGGCCGAGCGGCATCTCGAAGGCTTGCGCTACTACGACGCGCAGTTGCACGCGGCGCTCCTCAAAGCCGCGCTCACCGCCCGCGATAAACTAGGCGAACTCCTACAGCTTTACTGACGCTGGCCATGGAAAATGGCAGTCCCTGATACTTGCCTCGTCGTGGGCGCATGAGCCCAGGAGCGGCAATGGGCGCCCCATCTGAAACGCGAATCTGGAGAGACTCGATGACCCCACCCCGCCCCGCCGGCGTGCCGTGGCTCACCCCGTATCTGACGGTGCGCGATGCGCGCGCCTCGCTGGCCTTTTATCAGGCGGCCTTCGGTTTTGGCGTCCGTGACAGCGTGGAAGACGACGGCGCACTCATGCACGTGGAAATGACCTATCACGATCAGCTGATCGTCATGTTCGCGCCGGAAGGGGCGTTCGGGTCGACGGCGCGCACGCCGCAAAGCGCAAAAACGGTCGCGCCTCAATCCTTTTATTTGTATGTCGACGATGTCGACGCGGTTTATGCGCGGGCACTCGAAGCCGGCGCCAGATCGTTGAGCGAGCCACAGGACCAATTCTGGGGAGACCGTTTCGCGCAGGTCGAAGACCTCGACGGTTACCGCTGGGCGCTTGCTCGCCACCTGTCCTGAATCAATGAGAAATAGTCTTATGCCCCGTTTTTTCGTCGGTAGTTCCCTCCAAACCGACGACGTTGTCACCCTTCCCGACGAGGTCACGCGGCACATCCAGGTGCTGCGCCTGCAACCCGGCGACACCGTCGTGCTGTTCAACGGCCTCGGCGGCGAATATAGCGCCGAGATTCTCGAAATGGAGCGCCGCGACACGCAGGTGCGTATCGGCCCGTACCGCGACATCGAGGCCGAACCGCCCTACCGGCTCACGCTCGCGCAAGGCATTGCGGGCAGCGACAAGATGGACTGGCTGATCGAAAAAGCGGTCGAACTGGGTGCCACGAACTTCGTGCCGCTCACCACCTCGCGTAGCGTCGTGAGACTCTCGGGCGATCGCGCAGTGCGCCGCCAGGCACACTGGCAGCGCATCGTGCAGGCCTCGTGCGAACAGTGCGGCCGCAACCGCATGCCCGAAGTCGCGTCCACGCGGGAAATCGCCACGTGGCTCGGGTCGTTGCCCAAGCGCCCCGGCGACGGCGAGTTGCGCGTACTGCTCTCGCCGCGCGCGAACGTGTCGTTCTCCACCCTGCCCGCCGAGCCGCCGACGGGCGAAGTGACGGTGCTGGTCGGGCCCGAAGGCGGGTTTTCGTCGCTGGAAGAAGCCGCGGCGCTCGACCACGGTTTCATCGCCGTGGGGCTCGGGCCGCGCGTCCTGCGCACCGAAACGGCTGGCATCGCCGTGCTTGCGGCGCTCGCCGCACGCTGGGGTGGCTGGTAAAAATGACAAAGCCCGCCGGAAGGCGGGCTTTGGGTTTTCTGTGGCATGCGCGCGACGCAATGTTCGCTCGTCCAGGGCAAAATCGCCCGGCAAAATCGCCTGACGAACTCAGGCGAACGAATAAAACACCCGGAACGGCACCTTGCGCTCGGCCCAAAATTCCGACGCTTCACGGAACACGTCGAGCAGTGTCTCGCGCCCGTCCTTGTCGAACTTCTGGGCGATCGGCAGTCCCTCAAGCACGATCACGAAACCCGGCTGCTCCCCAGCCTTCTGCACCAGATCGGTCAGGCAATCGTACAAACCATCGTAGTTCTTGCCGAAATGCTTCGGAAACAGAAACGATGTGGCAATGGTCTCGAGCACCTCCTGCCGGGTTTGCGCATTCGCGCAAAATGCGTAGAGGAAATGCTGCTGCAGCCGCTGGGCTTCGTCCGCGAGATCCTGAATGCGAAACGCCCGGATCGACTGGACGATATTCGGCTGCACGGTCGAAAACAGGCTCATGGCCCCCTCGTTCGATGAAAGCGCCGCCTCGTCCTGGCGCGCCTCGCTGTCTTGCTTCAATTGCATGACGCGCTGGAACAGGTTGCCCTCCCCGGACGCGAACAGATCGCTCGCGACCCGCGGGTCGTGTGCGTAAACGTTATCGCTCATACCGCTCATCCCGGTGTCAATCAATAATTCGCCTGAAACTGGCGTAGTGGTCGTCGGAGTAGTAACAGTTGTCGGTCCGCTTGCGCGGGCCGCCGCAAACAATGCGCTTGGCGCCGCGGTTGTGCGCGCCTGACGTCGGCACGGTGTACTCGTGATAGTAGCCCCGCCGGTGCGGTGGCAATATCTGCTCGAAATTGCCGAATACGACGCCGTCCTTCTCATACGGGAACGGGCCGCCTGCCGCAATCAGGCCCAACGTATTGACCGCCTCGCGCGGCAGTTCGTTGACCGAAATGCTGCCGACCGAAGTACTCGCCTCGTCTGCCTGATTCGTGCGCGCCTGAGCGCCGCAGGCTCCGAGCGCCGCCGTGACCGCTGCCGTGACCACCAGCGCGACCGCCGCAGCCCGCCGCATGCCGTACAAACCATCGCCGAAACAATGAGTTAGACGAGGCGCCATCACCTGGTTCCCGCTTCCCGAGTTACGTATTCGACGACGATGAAAGGTGTAAGGGTATCGCTAATGATGTCCAGAAGCAATGTTCGCCAGGCGACAACGGCCCGTGCTTGACTGCGCACAAAAACCAGACAGGTAAATTTTACAATCTGTTTTGTGCTATCACCCCTGCGGAGAAGCCTGATCTCCCCAAGCAAAAAGGCGGCGCGCCCATAGAGCGCGCCGCCTTTGGGAAGCAGTCACCGGCATTGCCGGTGCGACGGACGAATGCGCTTAGCGCGACGCGTTCACGTCCGCGACGAGCAGCGCCGTCATGTTGACGATGCGGCGCACCGTAGCGGACGCCGTCAGCACATGGACCGGCTTCGCCGCGCCCAGCAGGATCGGCCCGATGGCGATGTTGTTGCCGGCCGCCGTCTTGAGCAGGTTGTAGGAGATGTTCGCCGCGTCGATGTTCGGCATGATGAGCAGGTTCGCTTCGCCTTCTAGCGTCGATTCGGGCAGGACTTCCTTGCGCAGGTTCGCATCGATCGCCACGTCGCCGTGCATTTCGCCGTCCACCTGGAGGTCAGGAGCGCGCTCCTTGAGAATATCGAGCAGGTCGCGCATTTTCTGCGCGGAAGGCGCATTGCTCGAACCGAAGTTCGAATGCGAGCACAGCGCGATCTTCGGCTCGATGCCGAAGCGACGCACTTCCTCGGCGGCCATGATGGTGATTTCCGCGAGCTGCTCGGGCGTCGGGTCGACGTTGACGTGCGTGTCGACGATGAAGATCTGGCGATTCGGCAGCACGAGCGCGTTCATCGCCGCATAGACGTTGCAGCCGGCCTTCTTGCCGATCACCTGGTCGATGAAGTGCAGATGGCGGTGCGTCGTGCTGACCGTGCCGCAGATCATGCCGTCGGCCTCGCCCTTCTCCACGAGCATCGAGCCGATCAGCGTGGTGCGGCGGCGCATTTCGAGCTTCGCCATTTGCTGCGTGATGCCCTTGCGCGCCATGAGCTTCGCGTAGGTCTGCCAGAACTCGCGATAGCGCTCGTCGTGGTCGGTGTTGACCACCGTGTAGTCCTGGCCCGCGACGAGACGCAGGCCATAGCGCGCAATGCGCTGCTCGATCACGGCCGGGCGGCCGATCAGGATGGGCTTCGCGAGCTTTTCGTCGACCGCGATCTGCACCGCGCGCAGGATGCGCTCCTCTTCGCCCTCGGCGAACACGATGCGCTTCTTCTCCGGCTCCGCGGCGCGCGCGAGCTGGAAGATCGGCTTCATGGTCGTGCCGCTGTGGTAGACGAACTGCTGGAGGTGCTGCTCGTAGGCGTCCATGTCCTCGATCGGACGGGTCGCGACGCCCGACTCCTTGGCCGCCCTGGCGACGGCCGGCGCGATCTTCACGATCAGGCGCGGGTCGAACGGCTTCGGAATCAGGTACTCCGGGCCGAACTGCAGATCCTGGATGCCGTAGGCCGTGGCCACGACGTCGCTCTGCTCCTGGCGCGCCAGCTCCGCAATGGCGTTCACGGCGGCGATTTCCATCTCGCGCGTGATGGTGGTCGCACCCGCGTCCAGCGCGCCGCGGAAGATGAACGGGAAGCACAGGACGTTGTTCACCTGGTTCGGATAGTCGGTGCGGCCCGTGGCGATCACGGCGTCCGGGCGCACTTCGAGCGCCAGTTCCGGCAGGATTTCCGGCGTGGGATTGGCGAGCGCGAGAATGAGCGGCTTGGCCGCCATCTGCTTGACCATGTCCTGCTTGAGCACACCGCCCGCTGAAAGGCCGAGGAAAATATCGGCGCCTTCGATCACTTCCGCGAGCGTGCGCGCGTGGGTCTCGCGCGCAAAACGCTCCTTGTCCGGGTCCATGAGCTCGGTGCGGCCCTTGTAGACCACGCCCGCGAGGTCGGTTACAACGATGTTTTCGAGCGGCAGCCCGAGGTCGACCAGCAGGTCCAGGCACGCCAGCGCCGCCGCGCCCGCGCCCGATGCCACGAGCTTGACCTCCTTGATGTCCTTGCCCACGACCTTCAGGCCGTTCGTGAAGGCGGCAGCCACCACGATGGCGGTGCCGTGCTGGTCGTCGTGAAAGACCGGGATCTTCATGCGCTTGCGCGCTTCACGTTCGACGATGAAGCACTCGGGCGCCTTGATGTCCTCCAGATTGATGCCGCCGAAGGTGGGTTCGAGCGCGGCGATCACGTCGACGAGCTTGTGCGGGTCCGTCTCGTTCAGCTCGATATCGAACACGTCGATGCCCGCGAACTTCTTGAAGAGCACCGCCTTGCCTTCCATCACGGGCTTCGAGGCGAGCGGCCCGATGTTGCCGAGGCCGAGCACGGCCGTGCCGTTCGACACGACGCCCACGAGGTTGCTGCGCGCCGTGAAGCGCGCGGCGTTGAGCGGATTCTCGACGATCGCCTCGCACGCGAACGCCACGCCCGGCGAGTACGCAAGCGAGAGATCGCGCTGGTTGATCATCTGCTTGGTCGGCGCAATCGCGATCTTCCCCGGCGTGGGGAACTCGTGATAGTCGAGGGCGGCTTCGCGGAGCTTGTTCGTGGCGGGATTCGACATGAGAGGCAGGACGTGAGTGCAGATTAGAATAACAACTCGAACGCTACGTTGACCGATTGTAGCGCCAATCTCCCGCGGCATTCTTTACAGTTCGGGCGCAGGTGCCGCGACCGGCATGCAGGGAACGCCGCGCCGGTGCGCCCCCTCACGGCGTCGCCCCAGGCCATTCGTCATAGTCCTTTCGTCATGCTTTCCGAGTTCTCGCTCATCGACCGATATTTCGCCCGGCGCGCGCGCACGAACACACGGCGTGCCGTGCTCGGCATCGGCGACGACTGCGCGCTCATCGCGCCCGCCGCCGGCGAAATGCTGGCCGTCTCCACGGACATGCTCGTGGAAGGCCGTCATTTTTTCCCCGATATCGATCCGCACGCGCTCGGCCACAAGGCGCTGGCCGTCAATCTGTCGGACCTCGCCGCGATGGGCGCGCAGCCGCTCGGCTTCACGCTCGCATTCGCGCTCCCGAAGCCGGCCGAGGATTGGCTCGCCGCGTTCAGCGCGGGACTCTTCGAGCTGGCCGACCGCTACGACTGCGAACTGATAGGCGGCGACACCACGGCCGGCCCCCTCAATCTGTGCCTGACGGTCTTCGGGTCGGTGCGGCAGGATGTCGCGCTTCGGCGCGACGCCGCCCGGGCAGGCGACGACATCTGGGTCTCCGGCACACCCGGCGACGCGCGTGCGAGTCTCGGGCTGCTGCGCGGCGAATGGCAAGTCAATGGGCAGACGAATGAGCAGGACGCCGCGCACTTTCGCCGCGCGCTCGAATACCCGGAGCCGCGCGTAGCGCTGGGTCTCGCGCTGCGCGGCGTCGCACGCGCGGCGCTGGACGTGTCGGACGGCCTGGCCGGCGACCTGCTCCACATTCTCGAGCGCTCGAACCTCGCCGCGACGATCGATGTCGACAGTCTGCCGATTTCGCCCGCGCTCGCCCGCCTGCCGCGCGACGTGCAACTGCAGTGCGCACTGGCGGGCGGCGACGATTACGAGTTGTGCTTCACGGCGGCGCCTGGGCAGCGCGCCGCTGTCGAGGCGGCGGCGCAACACGCCGGCGTGCGTGTCACGCGCATCGGTACAATGAGTGCCCTCACTTCGCCGCAAACCGCTCCTGCGATCGCCTGGCGCGACGCCGCGGGCACGATGCTCAATCTGACGTTGCAAGGTTTCGACCACTTCCATGCAGACTGACCCCACGCCATCGCCCGCCAGCGATTACGCGAGCGCCGGACAGCCGGCTCCCGCGGCAGGCGCGGCGTCCAACGCCTCCGGGCCGGCCGGGCCAGGGCGCTCGGGCGGCCCGCGCCGCGCGGACGCGCCGTTCATGCTCACGCATCCGCTGCATATCCTCTCGCTCGGCTTCGGCTCCGGCCTCTCGCGGCTCGCACCCGGCACGGCCGGCACGCTCTTCGCGTGGGCCGCGTTCGAGGTGCTCAACCGCTACCTCACCGTGACCGAGTGGGGATTGCTGATCGTCGTGGGCTTCTTCGCGGGCATCGGCATCACGGGGTTCACGGCGAAGAAGCTGCGCACGGAAGACCCTTCCGCCATCGTCTGGGACGAGATCGTCGCGTTCTGGCTCGTCCTGCTGATGGTCACGCCCGTCGATTTCGAGGGCCGGCTGTGGGCCTTCGTCGTCTTCCGGTTCTTCGATATGGTGAAGCCGCCGCCCATTCGCTATTTCGACAGGCGTTTCAAGGGCGGCCTCGGCATCATGCTCGACGACATCGTCGCCGCGTTTTTCACGCTGCTCGTGATCGCGCTGTGGCGCATGTCGGTCTAACCGCCCGTCCACCAACGAGCCGCCGCCACTTCAACGGACTTCCAGCGATGCCCACCGATTCCGTCGTCTACCAACTCGCCATCCGCGTCGGCAACAAGCTGCGCGACGGGCGTCTCATGCTCGCGACCGCCGAGTCCTGCACCGGCGGCATGATCGCCACCGCCATCACCGACATTTCCGGCAGCAGCGGCTGGTTCGAGCGCGGTTTCGTCACCTATTCGAACCAGGCAAAGACCGAGATGATCGGCGTGCCGCCCGAACTCATCGAGAAGCACGGCGCGGTGAGCGAGCCGGTCGCCCGCGCGATGGCCGAAGGCGCGCTCACCAACAGCCGGGCACAGCTTTCGCTGGCCGTTACGGGCGTCGCGGGACCCGGCGGCGGCACGCCGGAAAAGCCGGTCGGCATGGTGTCGTTCGGCTGGAGCAACCGGCTCCATACGAGCATCGAGACGCTGGTGTTCAAGGGCGACCGCGAGCAGATCCGCGTGCAGGCGGCCGCGCACGCGCTGCGCGGGCTGCTCGCGTTCATCGACGAACAGGAACGCTAAACCCGCCCGCTGCGATCGGACCGCCGGTCGGGGCAACCACGGAGGTTCTCGCCATGGCCACAACGCATCCCGCAGTGGGAGAACTGATCCGCCGCTTCGGTCTCGAACCGCACCCGGAAGGCGGCTACTACAGCGAAACCTATCGCGCCGACAATCTCGTGCGCCGTGACGGCGCAAGCGACGCAGACGGCACGCGCGCGGCATCGACCGCCATCTACTTCCTGCTCGCGGAAGGTGCTTACTCGGCATGGCATCGCATCCGCTCCGACGAACTGTGGCACTTCTATGCGGGCTCGCCCATCGAGATCCATTCGATCGATGAGCGCGGCGTGCTCTCCACGCGCAAGCTCGGGCATGCGCTCGAACACCCCGGCACCGTGTTCCAGGCCGTCGTGCCGGCGGGGCACTGGTTCGCGGCGCGCTGCTGCGACCCGTCGACGTATGCGCTCGTGGGCTGCACGGTCGCGCCGGGGTTCGAATTCGGCGAGTTCGAGATCGCCGACGTCGACGCGCTCGCCGCGAAATATCCGCTGCATCGCTCGATCATCGAGTTGCTCGGCAAACCGGCTTCGGTCGCGAAGAAGGATTGAGCGGCCCCGCGCATCACGAAGGCCGCTCATCTTCGGAAACCGTCCGGCGCATGGGGAGCGCAGGACGTTTCCGCCGTCAACGATAAGCGTTGATCTTGTCGCGCGTCTCGCGGGCAGCCGTTGCAGCTGCCTGCGCGTAGTCCTCACCCTTGCTCGCGTAGATGATCGCGCGCGACGAGTTGATGAGCATGCCCGTGCCGTTGGCGGTGCGCCCCGCCTTCACGGTCGCTTCGACGTCGCCGCCCTGCGCGCCGATTCCCGGAATCAGGAGCGGCATGTCGCCCACGATCGCACGCACGGTTTCGATCTCCTTCGGAAAGGTCGCGCCTACGACAAGACCGAGTTCGCCGCTCGCGTTCCATTTGTTCGCCGCGAGGTCCGCCACCACTTGATAGAGCGGCTTGCCGTCGGTCGTCAAAAACTGGAGATCGGAACCGCCGGGGTTCGACGTGCGGCACAGTACGATCACGCCCTTGCCCTCGTGCGCGAGCCACGGCTCGATCGAGTCGTAGCCCATGTACGGATTGACCGTCACCGCATCGGCCTGGAAGCGCTCGAACGCTTCGCGCGCGTATTGTTCAGCAGTACTGCCGATGTCGCCGCGCTTGGCGTCGAGGATCACGGGCAAGCCCGGATGCTTTTCGTGGACGTGTGCAATGAGCGCTTCGAGCTGGTCTTCGGCGCGATGCGCGGCAAAGTAGGCGATCTGCGGCTTGAACGCGCATGCATAGGCCGCGGTGGCGTCGACGATGTCGCGGCAGAACTCGAAGATCGCGTCGCTGCGGCCGGCCAGTGCGGCTGGAAATTTCGTCGGCTCGGGGTCGAGGCCAACGCACAGCAGCGAGCCAGTGCGCTGCCAGGCGGCGCTGAGGGTCTGGGTGAAGGAGGTCATGGTGAGCGCTCGCGGCGAGCGAGCCGGTGAAGAGAAACGGCGCGTATTTTACCCGGCTTGGGGCCGGACGCCTCCAGACACCTCGGGGCGTCCCCGGCCGGTCCCAGCGCCGCAAGCCGCGCCGCAGCCGGCCACGGCCACGGTGCGCTTTCATCCGATGAAGTGCGCTCAAGCGCGCACGCGTGCCCCCTTGGCACCGCGCGCGCCCGAGCGGCCGCGCGCCCCGGCGCGGTGCGGGCTGGCCGCCGCCCGCATGTCCATGCGCTCTACCGTAAAGCTGAAGCGCCGCATGAGCCGCTCGCCGTGCCCGAGCACGGTCATGCCGTTTGCGTCACCGCCACCGCGCAGGTTCACGGCGTTGATCGGGTGATCGACGGGCTCGAAGCAGAAGAAGTCGGCGCCGGGGGGCGTGTAGAGCACGTAATAGTCCGTGTTGGCGCAAATGGACAGTGAGAGCCGCCGGCGCTCCCACACCACGGCGGCGCGCCCGCTCCAGCCGCTGAACGCATGATTGACGAGTTGCGCCGGCAACGGATACGCCACGCCGAACTGCCAGGCGGGCGGCGCGGGCACGTGGCGCACCGGCAGCCAGTCCTCGCCCGAGAGCCACAAGCCGCTCGCGGGTGCGGAAAGCTCGGTGCTCGCGTCGCGCGCGAGGAACGGATGCACGCCCAGGCCGAACGGCAGCGCATCGCGTCCCGTGTTCTCCACTTCGAGGCCGATCGTGAGCGTCGCGCCGTCCAGCGCATAAGTGAGCGCCGCGCGGTACGCGTAGGGGTCGCCGTCGCTGCGATCGAGCACGAGGCGCACGTTCTCGCGATCGGCGCTTTCGATGCTCCAGGGTGCAAGCCAGCCGTCGCCGTGAATGGGCATCGGCTCGCTGGCGCGATTGCGGGGCACCTCGACATCGCGGCCGCCGAAATGAAAGCGCCCTTCGCCGATGCGATTCGAATACGGCAGCAGCGGGTAGCACGCAAGCTCGTTCGGGTCCATGCGCGCACTCACGCGCTCGCAGCGGCGGAAGACGGGCTCGAACGCGCCTTCGCTGCGCCAGTCGAAACGCGTGATTCCGCCGCCCAGCTGGGGCGCGACGTCGAGCCTCAGATACGCGTTCGCAAGGGTCACGCAGGCTACGTCGCTCGTGCCCGCCGCGCCGATTGCGACGGCGGAGGTGCTGGGCCCCGGCATCACAGGATGGGTGGCGGCTTCGAGCCGCGCGCGGCGCGCGGCGGCGGCAGGGGAGACAGCGGCGGAAGGCGCCACGCTCTGCGGCGTTGCGGCGGTGCCTGCGGTAACGGAACGGGAACGGGTAGATCGACGCACAGCGGAATTCGCGACGCTCATTAGATGCTCCTCGAGAGGCAAGTTTGATTGCCGCCGCAAAAGGCGGCTCACTGGTGGCCTGACGACGCCGTACGCTCGCTCAACTGCCAGCTCTCGCACGGGCCTGCGGCCGCTTCTTGTGTTCGCCCTTCTATTGGTACTGGCAAAGCCGACTGCACACTTTCGATCGACTGCATCTGTTGCTGAACTGCAACGACTATCCGTCTGCTTGTGCTGCGCGCTGCCCCGTTTCCTCGGCGCAAGCGGCGCGTGCTTATCGTCTGACGAGATCGCACGCACCCCTTTCAGGCAACGCTCGATACGGCGAACTCAAACGCGCCGCCGCCCCTGAAACCGCGGTTCTTCAAGGCCCAGGCGGCCGATCCGAAGCGCGAACACACCGCCCGCATGCGGCTCGCGCGCAAGGGCCTCCTCCTCCATCTCCTCGCGCGCGCTCGTGACGTAGAGCGTGTCCAGCAGCGCACCGCCGAGCGTAACGCAGCTTGGTTGCGCTGTGGGAATCTTTACGCGCTCGGTTTCCACGCCGTCGGGGCCGTAACGCACCACACGCTCGCCGCCCCACTGCGCGTTCCAGAGGCCGCCTTCGGCGTCGACGGTGGAGCCGTCCGGCACGCCGGTCTCGTCAGCGAGCGTTGCGAACGTGCGTTCGTTCGCAATCGTTCCATCCGCGCCGTAGTCGCATGCGCGGATCTCGCGCGTGGGGGAATCGCAGTAGTACATCGTCGCGCCGTCCGGGCTGAACGCGATGCTGTTCGAGATCGCGGGCGCGGGCAGCGGCAGGCGTTCCAGCGTCAAATCGTGATTCAGGCGATAGAAGCCGCCAATGGCTTGCCTCGGCGTGCCCTCGTACTTCGTGCCGAACACGAAGCGCCCCTGGCGGTCGCAGCGCCCATCGTTCAGGCGCGTCGGCGCGCCGGGCTCGACCTCCACGATCGTCTCTATCTCGCCCGTCTCCAGATCGAAGAACGCGAGACGCGAGGCGAGGCCCAGTAGCAGCGTGCGCTCGTCTTCGCACAGCGCGAAGCAGGCGACCCGCTCCGGCATGTTCCACGTCATGAGCTTGCCGTCGCGCGTGTCGTAGCGCGCGAGCCGCTTGTTCGTGATGTCGACCCAGTAAAGCCGGCCGCTGCGCGCACACCAGGTCGCGCCCTCGCCCAGCTCGCATTTCGAGTGAACGAGGAGCTCAGCCACCGCCTCGTTCGCTGCACTTTGATTCGCGCTCATGCCCAGCCCCCGTCCACGACGATGTCCTGCGAAGTGATCATGCGGCTGTCGTCGGCGGCGAGAAAGAGCGCCATGCGCGCGAGGTCTTCGGGCAGCAGTTCGGCGTCGATGCACTGGCCGCGCTTGATGTCCTCGCGGCCTTCGTCGGTGAGCCACAGGCGCCGCTGTCTGTCCGTCATGACCCAACCCGGCACGAGCGAATTCACGCGAATGCCGTACGGCCCCAAGTCCTTGGCGAGCCCGCGCGTGAGCCCCTGCACCGCCGACTTGGCCATCACATAGACCGGATACTGCGCGTTCTTGAGCATCCAGCTGATCGAGCCGAGATTGATGATGGAGCCGGCGCGCGCCGCTTTCATGTCCTCGACCACGGCCTGCGCCGCGAACAATTGATGGCGCACGTTCACGGCAATGCCGGCGTCGAACGATTCCGGCGTGACTTCGGCGAGCGTGTGGCGCCTGTCGTTGGCCGCGTTGTTGACTAGTACCTCGATCGGTCCGAGCGCCGCTTTCACATCGGCGATGGCGGCGCGCAGGGCCGCGATGTCGGTGAGATCGACATCGGCAAAAAGCGGCTGGTGGCGCGAGTCGCCGAGCTCGTCGGCGAGCGCCTGGCCGGCGCTCGCGTCGATGTCAAAGAACGCCACGCGCGCGCCCTGCGCGGCGAAGTGCTCGACGAACGACGCGCCGATGCCGGTCGCGCCGCCCGTGATGAGCACCACGCGGTCGGCCAGGCTCGGATAGCGCGCGTAGTTTTCGTGCGCGTGGCGCGCGAGCGCGTTAGCGGGAGACGACATCGTTTTGGGCTCCTGATGGATCGCTCAGTGGGTTGTTCAATCGCGCGCGCCGCGGTTCTTCAGCTGGTCGAGCAGCACTGCCGCGAGCAGGATCGCGCCGCGCACGAGGTACTGATAGAACGCGTCGATATTGAGCAGGTTCATCACGTTCTCGACCGTGCCCATGATCAGCACGCCGATCACGACGCCCGAGATCGTCGCACGGCCGCCCAGCAGCGACACGCCGCCGAGCACGCACGCCGAGATCACGTTCAGCTCGAAGCCTTCGGCCGCATTCGGCTGGCCCGAGGTGATGCGCGAGGCGAGGATCACACCCGCGAGCGCCGTCACCGCGCCCTGGATCAGGAAGATCCACACGCGTGTGCGCTCGACCTTGATGCCGGCAAGCCGCGACGCTTCCGGATTGCCGCCGATCGCGAGCGTATTGCGCCCGTACACCGTCTGATTGAGCATCACGCCGAACACGATGAAGCAGACGAGCGTGACCCAGATCGGCAGTTGCACGCCGAACAGCGACGCCGTGCCCATGGCGATGAACGTGTCCGACGACACACCCACGGCCTGGCCGTGCGAGGCGATGAAGCCGAGGCCGCGCACGATCTCCATCGTGGCGAGCGTGGTGATCAGCGCATTGATGCGCAGATACGCGATCACCGCGCCGTTCACGAAGCCGATCGCGGCGCCCGCCGCAACGGCCGCGACGATGGCGATGAACGTGTTGTTCGTGGCGTTGAGCACCATCGCGCAGAGCACGCCCGCGAATGCGACCGTCGAGCCCACGGAAAGATCGAAGTCGCGCGAGGCGAGACAGAACATCATCGTGCAGGCCACCATGCCGATCTGCGAGACCGACAGCGCGAGGCCGAGCATGTTGTCGATCGAGAAGAAGTGATCGACCGTGAGCGACATCACGATGAACATGACCACGAAGATCACGATGAGGCTGTACTCGGTGATCTGCTGCCACCACTTCTGCTTGTCGGTGGGACTCGGAATCAGCGCGTCGGCGACGCTCTTGGCAGTTTCCGCCGCCAGGTTTTCTCTTGCTTGCATTTCAGTCACTCCTCCCCATCCACTCATGCGGCTCTCGCTTGCGCGCGCCTGGGCAGCGCAAGCTCGAGCACCGCGTGTTCGCTCGCCGCGCTGCGCGGCAACTCGCCCGAAATACGGCCTTCGCGCATCACCACGATGCGATCCGACACGCCGAGCACTTCCGGCAATTCCGACGACACCATCACGATCGCGCAGCCGCGCGCGGCGAGCTGGTAGATCACGTTGTAGATTTCATGCTTCGCGCCGACGTCGATGCCGCGCGTCGGCTCGTCGAGAATCACGACCTTCAGGTCGGGCTCGGCGAGCCAGCGCGAAAGAATCGCTTTCTGCTGGTTGCCGCCCGAAAGAAAGCGGATCTTCTGGCGGCGGCTCGGCGTCTTGATCTTCAGGAGCTTGATGAAGCGGTCCGCCGTTTCGGCTTCCTTCTTGCGGTCGAGGAACATGCCCGCGCGCAGGAAGTGGCGGCGGCAACTGATGTTGATGTTCTCCGAGACCGTTGCCATCGCAACGATACCCTGCTCCTTGCGGTCCTCCGGGCACAGCACGATGCCGTGGCGGATCGCGTCGCTCGCGCTCTTCACGCGTATGGTCTTGCCGTCCAGCTCGATCTCGCCCGCGCGCCGCTTGTGCGTGCCGTAAATCAGCTGCATCAGCTCGCTGCGCCCCGCGCCCACGAGGCCGAAAAAGCCGACGATCTCGCCCGACTTCACCTCGAAGCTGGCCGCCTCGTTGAGCGGATGCCCTTCCACGCCACGCACGGCGAAGCGCACATTGCCATGCTCGCGCGGCGAATAGTTGTAGATGTCGCTGATCTCGCGACCGACCATCTCGGCCACGAGCGTTTCGCGCCTCACCTCTGCAAGCTTCTCGTGCGACGCCACCTTGCGGCCGTCGCGGAAGATCGTGCAGGCGTTGCACAGCTCGTAGATCTCGTCCATGCGGTGCGAGATGTAGATGAGCGCGCGATTGTCGGCGCGCAGCTCCCGCACGAGGTTGAACAGCACCTCGGTCTCGCGGTGCGAAAGCGAGCTGGTGGGCTCGTCGAGCGCGATCACGCGCGCGTTGCGCAAGAGCGCCTTGCAGATTTCCACCATCTGGCGCTGCGCGATGGAGAGCTTGCGCAGCTTCGCGGCCGGATCGAGGTCCACGCCCATCGCCGCGAGACGCTCGCGCACGAACTTGCGCGCTTCGCCGCGCTTCACCCAGCCGAGCGAATTGGGCAGCGCGCCGAGCAGCAGGTTTTCGGCGACCGTGAGATCGGGCACGTACTGCAATTCCTGGTGAATCACTGCGATGCCCGCGCCGATCGAAGCCGCCGCATCGGAGAAGTGCACCTCGTTGCCGTCCATCAGGATGCGGCCGGAATCGGGCTGATACTCGCCGCCGAGGATCTTGAGCAGCGTCGACTTGCCCGCGCCGTTCTCGCCCATGAGGCCGTGCACCTCGCCCGCGTTCACTTCGAACGACACGCCGTCGAGCGCACGCACGCCCGGGAACACCTTGCCGATATTGTCAAAACGCAGTGTCGCTGACACTTCGGTTTCCTCTCATTCGATACGCTGCGGGTACGGTCTTCAGGTCATCTCAGGCCATCTCAGGTCATGAAACCTGGGGACCGTCCCGCGGCGGGAAACACCTCAAACCCCTTCCATCAAGCCTTTACTTCGAGGCGAGACCCATCTGCTGACGCACGTTCTCCACGTTGTCGCGCGTCGCCAGCATGCCCGTCGTGAGCGTGAGCAGCGGCGGTTCCTTGCCTTGCGTGATCCACGTGTACATCAGATCCGAAGTTTCCTCGCCGTGACGCTTCGGGCTGATGATGACGGTGCCGTAAAAGCCCGTCGGCTGCGGCTTCTTGAACTCGTTGAGCGCCGAGTCCGAACCGCCGATGCCGATGCCGATCATGTTGTCGGCCTTGAAGCCGCGGCCTTCCGCTGCGCGCACGGCGCCGAGCACGGCTTCGTCGTTCAGTCCGTAGGCCACCCAGTGCTTGTACTGCGGGTTCTTCGTGAGTGCGATGTTGGCGGCGTTGAACGCGTTTTCCGTGTCGGTCTTCGCTTGCGGCGCGGCGATGATGTTCGCCTTCGGGAAGCCAGCGGCCACGAGCGCGTCGGTCGCGCCGGTCGTGCGGTCATGCGCCGTCGGCAGCTGCTCATAGGTCACGTCGATCGCGCCGACGTCCTTCATGTCCCAGCCGCGCTTCTTGATTTCGGCGGCAATGCCGTCACCCACCTGCTTGCCGATGTTGTACGCCGAGATGCCCATGTGCGGCACCGACTCGATCGGCTTGCCGGCGCCGTCCACGAGGCGGTCGTCCACCGTCATCATCTTGAGCTTGTCGGCCTTGGCCTTCGCAACGATGCCCGGTCCGAGCTTCACGTCAGGCGTGCAGATGATGAAACCCTGCGCCTTCTGGGCAGCGAGGTTGTCGATTGCGCTCATCACCTTCTCGCCCGAGGGTGCGCCGATTTTCACCAGCGTGAAACCCTTTTCCTTCGCGGCCATTTCCGCGAACTTCCATTCGTCCTGGAACCACGGCTCTTCGGGCTGCTTCACGAGAAAGCCGATCTTCACCTGGTCGGCGGCCTGCGCGAGGGGCGCTTGCGCGAACACGGCGGTAGCAGCGGCAGCCACCAGCGTCAGAAAGATGCGTCGTTGCATGTTGTCAGTCTCCTGTCTTCTTCAGTCACGGGAAGGGTTTCCGGCCGCCTCTTCTTTTTCCCGTCGAAGCGCGCGGCCAGCGCCTCGGCGGTTTCCTGCGCATTCGTGATCCTTCGTGCTACGAACTACTTTTTACCGTCGATTCAGTCGTGATACAACGCCGTGCGTCCGCCATCGATCGTGATACAGCTCGCGTTGATGAACGGCGCTTCGTCCGAGGCGAGAAACACGGCCGTCATGGCGACTTCCTCGGGGCGGCCGATGCGCTTCATCGGCGGCAGATCGAGCGTGGCCTTGCGCGCCGCCTCAGGGTCGGGCTGTGCGTTCCACCAGTCGTGCGTGAGCTGCGTTTCGATATATCCCGGCGCAATCGCGTTCACCCGCACGTTCTTCGGCGCGTACTCGATGCCGAGCGCGCGCGTGAGCCCGATCACGCCATGCTTGGCGACGGGATACGGAAAGCAGCCGGGAATGATCTGGAACGCGTGCGTGGAGGCGATGTTGATGATGCTGCCCGCGCGCCGTTCGACCATGCCCGGCAGCACGGCGCGACAGCCGTTCCACACGCCGTCCAGATCGACGGCGAAGCAGCGGCGCCAGTCTTCGTCGGTCATCGTGAGCGGGTCCGCGAACACGTTGATGCCGGCGTTGTTCACGAGCACATCCACGGGGCCGAACGCGCGTTGCGCCGCTTCGACTGCGGCGCGCACCGAAGTGGGCTCCGAGGCGGGCTGCGTCACGTCGGTTTGCACGGCGAGCGTTCGCGCGCCTTCGAACGCGCCGGCGATCTCGCGCGCCGTGGCAACGGCCGTCGCGCCGTCCAGCTCGGCGAGCACGACAGCCGCGCCTTCGGCCGCGAACGCACGCGCAATCGCCGCGCCGATGCCGCGACCGGCGCCGGTCACCAGTGCGACCTTGCCCGCGAGACGATTCACTTCTGCGCTCCGTGCATGGCCAGCTGCGTGACCCGCCAGCCTTCGATGAAGGCCAGCGCGTTCGCACGCGTGGCGGCCGCATCCTGGCCCGGCTTGTAGAGCGCCGAACCAAGGCCGAAGCCGCTCGCGCCCGCGGCCAGCTGCGGCCCCATGTTGTCGGGCTTCACGCCGCCCACGGGCAAGAGCGGCACCACCGGCGGAATCACGGCGCGCCATGCCTTCGTCACGGCCGGGCCGAGCTGCTCGGCGGGAAACATCTTGAGCGCGTCCGCGCCGTGCTCGAGCGCAGCGAACGCCTCGGTCGGCGTGGCGACGCCCGGCACGCACGCGAGGCCCTGGAGCTTCGCGGCGAGGATCACGTCGATGTCGGCGTGCGGCATCACGATCACTTCGCCGCCCGCCTCCCTCACGTCGCGCACGCGAGCGGTCGTGAGCACGGTGCCCGCGCCGATCATCGCGTCTTCGGGCAGCGCTTCGCGCATCGCCGCGATGCTGTCGAGCGGCTGCGGCGAGTTCAGCGGCACCTCGATGATCCGAAAGCCGGCTTCATAAAGCGCGCGGCCATGCTCGGCGGCTTCGGCGGGTTTGATGCCGCGCACGATCGCGATCATCGGGCAGGCGCCGAACGCGGCGACGAAGCCCGCATGCGGCGTGTACGGGGCGGGCAGATTCAGTTCGGGTTCCATATCGGCTTCCTGTTGCCTTTTCGTCTCGGGTTCGCTGCGGCTCGTTCGAATCCGCTGGTTCAGTCCGGCTGTCGTCGCCTGGACGCACTAGCGCGGCGCGACGAGCCCCGCCTGCACGGCGATGCGCCACAGTCCATGCTCGGTCGCTTGCCGCACGAGGTGCGCGCCGGCGCAGCCGAACGCACCAAGCGCGAGGCGGTAGCGTTCGCACAGCGCTTCGGCGCCGATGAGCCTCGGCGCACAGCCGGCGAGCGCCACGTCGCGCCGCGCGAGCGCCGCTTCGAGGCCGGCGAGTTCGTGTCCGATCACGAGGCCCGAGAGATAGTCGGGCTGCTCGTCGGCGGCAAGCTGCGCCGTGAGGCCGAGCGTGCGCGTGCTGAACGCCGTGGCGAGCAGACCGACGCAGCCCTGCTCGCGCGCCACGTTGACACCGCGCAGGAACGCGGCGGTGTCGGGCGTGGCCGGATGCTTCATCGTGCGCCCGAGGATCGTATGCGCGCACAGCGCGGCGTAGACCTCGCCCGTCATGAAGGTGTAGAAGCGCGCAATGCGCTCGCCCTCGACCACGACCCACTTCGCGTGGGTGCCTGGGAGTCCGATCAACGACGTTTGCTGCGTCTCGTCGCCCGATTCGCCCAGCGCGCCGAAAATCTGCGTTTCCTCGCCGCGCATCACGTTGGGCAGCGCGCCCGGCTCCAGCACGCCGGGCACCACGGCCACTTCGGCGCCGCTCGCTGCACGCACGCGCACGATGCCCGCCACCAGCGCCTGCGCGCTAGCGGGCGTTTCGACGTAGGGCGCCTGCACCCAGCCCTGGGCACTGCCCACCATGCCCGCCGCCAGCACGGGCAGCGAGGGCGCCTCGCTGAGCCACACGCCGCACGCTTCGTCGAAGGCGGCGTCGAAGCCGCCTTCTTCGGCGGGCACGGGCAGATTCATGATGCCCGCCGTCGAAACGCGTGTAGCAATCACCTTGCCCGCTGCATCGAACAGATACGCGCGCAGCGAAGTCGTCCCCCAGTCGAGCGCGATCAGCGCGGCTTCGCGCGCGATGGCGCCGTCACGGACGTCGATGGCGGCGCCGGTCGCGTGCTTCTCGCGCGCTTTCATCGACGAATCCTGCGGGTCGTGGGCTGCGGCGCACGCCAGCCCAGTTCAAGCGAGATCGCGCGGGCCTCACGCTGTACCACGGGGATCAGTTCGTCCATGCGTTCCAGCGGCATGTAGGGAATCGTGCTCGCCACCGAAAGCGCCGCCACGATCGCCCCCGAGGCGTCGCGCACGGGCGCCGCCACGCAGCGGATCGAAATTTCGTTCTCCTCCAGATCGAACGTGTAGCCGCCCGCCGAGTATGTCGCCATGCGCTTGATGAACGTTTCCGGTTCGAGGCTGTGATCGGGACGGAAGCTCACGCCCGCGAGCGTGCGGCGCGACGCATCGAAGAGTTCGCGCCACGTTTGCGGCGACAGGTCGAGCATCATCGCCTTGCCGATGCCCGTGGACGCGAGCGGCATGCGATGCCCGACGCGCGAACGCATCTCCAGGCCGCGCTGGCCGGGAATCTTGTCGATGTAGAGCACGTCGTCGCCGTCGCGCACGCCGAGATGGATCGTGTCGAGCGTTTCGTCGGCGAGCGCCTGCAGATGCGTGCGCGCAACGGCCGTGAGCGGCATCTGCTCCAGCGCGATCGTACCGAGTTCGATGAGCTTCGGACCAAGCAGATAGCCGCCCTGCACCTGGCGCAGGTAACGCGCTTGCACGAGGCTCGAAACGAGGCGATGCGTGGTGCTACGCGTCGTGCCGAGCACCGCGCCGAAGGAGCGCAGATCGCGCACGCCCGCAGCGGCCGCTTCGAGAATCGCGAGCCCGCGCAGCAGCGTCTGCGTGCCGGCCTGCTGCATCGAGCCGTCGAGCAGCGTGCTCGCGAGGCCGATTTCATCGGCGGCGCGCGGCGCTTTCGGCTGGGCTTGCGTGGAGGTTGCCGGTGCGGCCTCGTCCGGGAGGTCTGCGGCGAGCGTGGAAGACATCGCTTTGTTCATGGCGAGGGCGATGAAGGAGACGATTGGAGGAGGCGCGTGCCGTCAAGCGGCGCGCGAACCTTGCTTCGGGAGACGGACGGGCGCCTGAGCGCCCGGGGCACATCGGACATGGAGCGGCGGGCGGCGCGTGGTCGCGCATTGCGCTGGCTTGAGCATGGCGAACGTCTCCTTTGCGGTCCGGTTCGCTGCGCATCTTGTGCGTGCGCCGGATTTATCTGGGTCTGCTGACGTGTGTGCCGCGCAACGTGTCAGAGCGGCGTGTCGTATGGGTTGGATTGTAGGCAGGTTTTTTCGAGTCCTCCAATATGTGATTGGGTCGCTCATATATTGGGAAATTGAGCTGCCAGTTCAGAACGCGGGCGTCAAACGAGGGACATACCGCTCGCTTCAGCCCTCGGCGGCAAAAAAAAAGCTGCCGGATCACTTCCGGCAGCCGTTTCCTGCACTCGAGGCACAACTGCGCCGTGCCCTTACTTCGCGGCGGGCGCCTTGTAGGCCACGCAGTCGATCTCCACCTTGCAGTCCACCACCATGCTCGACTGCACACAGGCACGTGCGGGCGGATGCTCGCCGAAGTACTCGCGGAACACCTTGTTGAACGAAGTGAAATCGCGAGCGTCGTCGAGCCACACGCCACAGCGAACCACGTGCTCCGCGCCGTAACCGGCTTCCTTCAGGATGGCGAAAAGATTCTGGATGGCCTTGTGCGACTGCTCGACAATGCCGCCGTTGATCACCTCGCCGCCTTCCATCGGCGTCTGGCCCGATACATACAGCCAGCCATCGGCTTGCACGGCACGCGCGAACGGCAGATGCTGGCCGCCCTGGCCCTTGCCGCCTTCGGCTCCAATTCGTTTCATCGTTTGCTCCTTTGAGATCGTGCGGCGCGCGCGGCTCTTTGGCACGCGTGCGCCGAGTGTCGAAATTCGACGGATTGATTAGTGATGCCTAGAAGGCGCTCGCCTCGACCTGCGCCTCGCGCTTGCCGCGCGCGACGAAGTGGCCCGCGCGCTCGCCCGTGGGCTGGCCGTCGCGGTATGACAGCACGCCGTTCACCCACACCGCGTCGATGCCTTCGGCTACTTGCTGCGGCTGATCGAAGGTCGCCGCGTCGCGCACGCGTTCGGGGTCGAACAGCACGAGGTCGGCATGCCAGCCCACATGCACCTCGCCGCGTTGCGAGAGACCGAAGCGCCGCGCGGAAAGGCCCGTCATCTTGCGCACCGCCTCTTCGAGCGGCAGCAGGGCGGCGTCGCGCGCGTAGTGTCCGAGCACGCGCGGAAACGCACCCCACAGACGCGGGTGCGGCAGCGGGTCGTTCGGCAGCCCGTCGGAGCCGACCATCGTGGCCGGATGCGCAAGAATGCAGCGCACGTCCTCTTCGGACATGTTGTGATAGACCGCGCCCGCCGGCTGCAGGCGCTTCGCCGCCTCCTGCTGCGAGACGCCCCACCCGGCCGCGATGTCCTTGATGAGCTTGCCCGCCTGCTCGGGATGCGGCTCGGACCAGGTGATGGTGATGTCGATGTCGCCCGTCACCTGTTTGAGGTCGAGCGTCGAAGAACTGCGGCTGTACGGATAGCAGTCGCAGCCCACCGGCTGGTACTTGCGCGCGGCTTCGAGCGATGCGAGCACCTCCGCGCTGCGCCCCCAGTTCGATGGGCCCGCGCACTTCAGATGCGAAATCACCACGGGCACGCGCGCATGCTTGCCGATGTGATACGCCTCGTTCATCGCTTCGAGAATGGCGTCGAACTCGGTGCGCATGTGCGTCGTGTACACCGCGCCGGCCGCGGCGAGCGGCTCTGCGAGCGAGGCGACCTCTTCGGTCGAAGCCTCGAATGCCGATCCGTATGCAAGCCCAGTGGAAAGGCCGAGCGCGCCGTGCGCGAGCGCGTCCGCGAGCTGTGCGCGCATGGCCGCGATCTCGTCGCCGGTCGCGGCGCGCTTCAGGTCGTTCATGTGATTGTTGCGCAGCGCCGTATGGCCGATCAGCGCGCCCACGTTCACGGCGGGCCGCGCGGCGTTCACCGCGTCGACATACGCGGCGAAGGTCGGATAGCTGAACGCGTCGCGCTCGCCGAGCAGGTTCATCGGGTCGGGCGGGTCGCCCTTGAGCGTGACCGGCGAGGCGCTGATCCCGCAATTGCCGACGACCACCGTCGTCACGCCCTGGCTGATCTTGGGCAGCATCTGCGGCGCGCGGATCACGTGGGTGTCGTCGTGCGTGTGGACGTCGATGAAGCCGGGCGCTAGCGCGCGTCCGTTGGCCTCGATCACTTCTTCGGCGAGCCAGTTCGACAGGTTGCCGATCGCAACGATGCGCCCGTCGCGCAATGCCACGTCGCGTTCGACGGGCGGCGCGCCCGTGCCGTCGTAAAGCATGGCCCCGACGATCAACGTGTCGGCGGCTTCGGGGTGCGAATGCATACGTGTCTCCTCTATGTGGCGCTCAGTCACCGAGCGGCTGGCGTTCGCCGCCGCCGCGATGCGCGTCCAGCGTGTGCTTCATGCGGCGCAACAGTTCCCGGCTCTCGGCGGGTTGCGCGAGCGCCAGCTCGGTCACCAGCACGTCGAGTGCCATCATCATCGCGTAACGTGACGATGATGGCTTGTAGATGAAATCGGTCTCGCTCGCGACGATCGGCACGAGCCAGTCGGCGAGCGCGGCGAGCGGCGAGGCGGGCGCGGTGAGCGCGACGAGCTTCGCGCCGTAGTCGCGCGCGATGCGGCAGGCGTCGAGCAGCTCGGGCACGCGCCCTGTTACGGATAGCGCGACGACCACGCTCTCAGGTGACACCGTGCTCGCCACCATGCGCTGCAGCAGGCTGTCCTGGTAGGACGCCACCGGACGACCGAGGCGCACGAGGCGAAAGCGCATTTCGTCGGCGAGCGCGCTGGACCCGCCGCCCATGCCGAATACGTAGATCATGCGCGCGGCGCCAAGCGCTGCGGCGACCTGCGCCAACGGCGCCTGGCGCAGCAGTTCGTGGTTGCGCGCGAGCGCAGCCTCGATTTCGTCATAGACGCGCGTCGCCAGCGGCTCCGGGGCTGCGTGCGCGGCGCCCGCGCCTTGCGTGGAATCCGGGCCGCCGCGAAGGAAGCGCTCGCCCACCGTGGCCGCCTGGGCAAGCCGCAGCTTCAGTTCGCGCACGTCGTGGCAGCCCACCGCCTTCGCAAAACGCGTGACGGAGGCGACGCTCACGCCCGCGCGCTGCGCCAGCTCGCCGATGCTCGCGCGCGCGGCGCGGGCAAGATCGTCGAGGATGAGCGCGGCCACGTCGCGCTCGGCCGGACGCAGATCCGGCACGCGTTGCGCGATACGCGCGACGATGTCGAAGCGGACCGGATCGGCGGCGGTATTCATCGCAGGGAGTCTGTTAATAAATAACAATTCACGTGGCGATGTTACTTTGTGTACTATCTCCGAGTCAACGCTGGTCGCGTGAGTGCCGGCGCAGCGGAGCCGCATGACGCAAATGGAGCAAAGGGAAATGAAAGTTACAAACTATCAGAGTGCGACGATCGACCCCAACAGCAAAGGCCTCGGCAATGTGCCGGGCGCAAGCGTGCCGCTCGGGGATGCCGGACGCCTCGAATGGAATCTGCTCGAAGAGGACGTGAGCCTGCCGGCGGCGGTGCTCTACGCCGATCGCGTCGAGCACAACCTCAAGTGGATGCAGGACTTCGTCACGCGCTATGGGGTGAAGCTCGCCCCGCACGGCAAGACGACGATGGCGCCGCAGCTCTTTCGCCGCCAGATCGAAACGGGCGCGTGGGGCATCACGCTCGCCACGGCGCACCAGACGCGCGCCGCTTACCGCGGCGGCATCTCGCGCGTGCTGATGGCGAACCAGCTGGTGGGGCGCCGCAACATGGCGATCATCGCGGAACTGCTGAGCGATGCGACCTTCGAGTTCTTCTGCCTCGTCGATTCCGTGGACGGCGTGGAGCAGCTGGGCGAGTTCTTCCGCGCGTCGGGCCGCACGCTGCAGGTGCTGCTCGAACTGGGCGTGCCGCGCGGCCGCACGGGCGTGCGCGACGCCGATACGCGCAACGCCGTGCTCGCCGCCATCGCGCGCTACCCCGACTCGCTCAAGCTGACGGGCGTCGAGATCTATGAGGGCATTCTCAAGGAAGAGAGCGAGGTGCGCACTTTCCTGCGCGACGCGCTGAACGTCACCCAGGAGCTGGCCGCTGCGGGACGCTTCGCGCGCGCGCCCGCGCTGCTGTCGGGCGCCGGATCGGCCTGGTACGACATCGTCGCGGAGGAGTTCGCGCCGGCCACGCAGGCGGGCACGATCGACGTGGTGCTGCGCCCCGGGTGCTATGTGACGCACGACGTGGGCGTCTACAAGCAGGCCCAGTCACAGATCCTCACGCGCAACCCCGTGGCGCGCGAGATGGGCGTGGCGCTGCTGCCCGCGCTGCAGCTGTGGGCCTATGTGCAGTCGATTCCGGAACCCGGCCGCGCCATCATCGGTTTCGGCAAGCGCGATGCCGCCTTCGATGCGGGTTTTCCGGAGCCGTCGCGCCACTATCGCCCCGCGAACGGCGGCATGCCGCGCGAAGTGGCGGCAAGCGAAGGCTGGGAAGTGTTCCAGATGATGGATCAGCACGCCTACCTCAAGATACCGGCGGGCGCGGACCTCAAGGTCGGCGACATGATCGCCTTCGACATCTCGCACCCCTGCCTCACGTTCGACAAGTGGCGCCAGGTGCTCATGCTCGATGCGAAGTATCGCGTGACGGAAGTGATCGAGACGTTCTTCTGAGCGCGGCGCGCGCCGGCCGTCTCGTGAATGCTGTGCGGCGGCGATGTCGTGAACGTCGCACGCCGCCGCGCGCATCGACGACGCTCAGGCCGCCTGTTCAGCCCGCTTCGGGTTCGGCTTCCTGAGGCTGTGCGGGCGCGACGGCAACGGTCGCCGCAGTCGCCGCCTCGCCGAGGCGCTCCTCCATCATCTTCAATGCGCCCGATAGCGCCGCGAGCGCGTCGTCGGGCAGCGACATCGTCATGTTCAGGAACGCGTTGCGGCGCGGCAGCCCTTCTTCGATGACTGCGCGGCCCGCCGCGCTCAGGGTCACGTTGGTGATGCGGTTATCGCGCTCGTCGGCACGGCGTGCGATCCAGCCGAGCGACTCCAGCGCCTTCAATTGCCGCGTGAGCGCGCCCGGATCCACGCGCAGCCGCTCGACGAGCCGCTTTTGCGACGACTCGCCGTTCTGGTCATAAAGCGCGAGCAGGATGCGCCAGCGCGGCAGCGGATGCCCGACCTGCGCCTCGAACGCCGACATGAACGCGCGATAGGTCCGTCCAAACTGCTGCACGATGGCGATGCGATCCTGAATTTCCATGTTTTGTTTTCCTGCAGGCCTCATTGCCGCCTTCATGACCCGTATCTGCCGCGCGCCGGAGCGACTCAATCCGCGTGAATCACGGGCTCCATCTTGCGATGCAGCTTGACCGGCGGCACGCGCCGGGTTTGCCAGACCGCCACCACAGCGATCACAGCCGCCACGGCAATGCCCAGATGAATCGCCCCCACCAGCGCCTCGCGGGCGGCTTCGAGCAGCGGCGCGCCATTATGCCCGGCGTGCGTGAGATCGGCGATGAGCGCAGCCTGCGCGTCGCGGTTGATGAGGATCTGCGGATCGGCAAGCTGCGGCAGCCAGTGCGTGGCGTGATCGGCCTCGAGCGCGCGCTGCACACCGCTCGCATAACGCTGCGTGACCATCGTCCCGGTCAGCGCCGTGCCGATCATGCCGCCGATCATCCGCAGTGACTGCAGGAGCGCCGTGGCGATGCCCAGGTGTTCGCGCCCGGCGGTCTGCTGCGCGAACACGGTGAGATTGGGCATGACGAAGCCAAGGCCGATGCCCGCCGTGATCATGAGCGCCATTAGCAGGCCCCGTGGAGTCCCGCGCGTGGCGATCGCAACGGCGAAGCATGCCGCCGCGAGCATCGCGAAGCCGATGTAGAGCATCAGGTTCGGATTGCGGATGCGCGAGACGATGCGCCCGTTCGCGATGCTCCCGATCGTGATGAACACGACGAGCGGCGTGATGACGACGCCCGCTTCCTTCGGCGTCATGCCGAAGCCGCCCTGGAACAGCAGCGGTGCGTAAAAGAGCAGCGAGAACATCGTGAAGCCGCCCAGCACGGCGAGCGTGAAGAGCGCGTTCAGGCTCGCGTTGCGGAACATGTCGACGGGCAGGATGGCCTGCGGGAAGCGCCGCTCCCATTGCCAGAGCGCCCAGCCAGCCGCGAGCGCGAGCGCGAGCAGGCCGATGGCCGAGGCGCTCAGGCCATGCCCCGGCAAACGCTCGACGAAGAGCTGCAAGCTGCCCAGCGACACCGCAATGAGCAGCGCGCCGGGCCAGTCGAGCCGCATGCGCGCCTCGTGCGCGACGTGGCGCAGATGCGGCAGATACTTCCAGACAAAAAACAGCGACAGCATGCCGACGGGCAGATTCACATAGAACACCGAGCGCCAGCCGCAGTACTGCGTGAGAAAGCCGCCGAGCGAAGGCCCGACCGCGTTGGCGATGCCGAACGCGGAACTCATCAGCACCTGCCAGCGCAGGCGCACTACGGAATCGGGAAAGAGATCGGGAATGCAGGCGAACGCCGTGCCGACCAGCATGCCGCCACCAATGCCTTGCAGCCCGCGCGCGATCACGAGGAACAGCATGCTGTGGGCCGCGCCACACAGCACGGAAGCGCCCGTGAAGACGACGATCGACGCGATCACGAAGGGCTTGCGGCCGTAATAGTCGCCGAGCCGCCCGAAAATGGGGACGGTGATGACGGACGTGAGCAGATAGGACGTGGCGACCCACGCATACAGCTCGAAGCCGCGCAGTTCGGAGACGATGGTCGGCAGCGCGGTGCCCACGACGGTCTGGTCGAGCGCGACGAGCATCGTCACGAATGAGATACCGAGCATCGCGAGGAGCGATTCCCGGAACGGCAGAACCTGCCCGCTCGAGTGGTGGGCGGCGGTATGAACGGCCATTTTTGATCCAGCAACGGTTGACGCGTCAAAGATTAGCATCTTAGCACGGCGCGATCCACTACACTGGGGCGTCGAACGGTGGCGATGCCGCCTTTGCTGGAAACCGACGTCGCCGAAATTCGGGAGCGCAATGAAACCCACAATCGCAGATCCTGCCCACGAGGATGCCGCAGCGCCCTTCACCGAAGCGGATTGGGACGCGCTGCGGCGCGCCAAACATCAGCTCGAAACGCCACCGCTCGGCATCAAGCTCGCGGCGATCGTGGGCGCGCCGGTGGAAAAGCTGATAGCGCGGCTGCCCGGCGTCGCGAACGACAAGGTGACCGACGCGACGCAAATCGCACTGCGCAAGTGCCTGCAGCTCGCGTTGAAGACGCTCGGCAAACCCGGGGCGCCTGGCGCGAGCGATGGCGCTGAGCCCATGCGCGGCGCGTTGCGCGAACGCGCGAGGCCGAGCAATCTGCTGCACAAGTTCGCGGTGGCGACCACCGGCGCCGCGGGTGGCGCGTTCGGCCTTTTCGCGTTGCCAGTCGAGCTGCCCGTCACGACCACGCTGATGTTCCGCTCGATCTGCGACATCGCGCGCAGCGAAGGCGAGAATCTGTCCAGCACCGACACGCAGCTGCACTGCCTGACGGTGTTCGGCATGGGGGGCCGCTCGGCCGCCGACGACGAAGCCGATTTCGGCTACTTCATCGTCCGCGGGGCGCTCGCGAAGGCCGTGTCGACAGCTTCGTCGGAGATGGCGACGAAAGGCTTCGCCGCGCATGGCTCGACCGCGCTACTCAAGCTCATGCAAACCGTGGCCGCGCGATTCTCCGTACAGGTGAGCGAGCAGGTGGCGGCGAAGTCGATTCCGGCCATCGGCGCGGTGCTCGGCGCAATGGTCAACACGGTCTTCATCGACCACTTCCAGCAGGTGGCGCATGGGCACTTCACCGTGCGCCGGCTCGAGCGCCAATACGGCGAGGCCGCCGTGCACGCCGCTTACGAGGCAATCGACGTCGCGCTCGATTGAGGCGGCTCGGGTCTCTCGCCGCCGCGCCCCGCCGCGGCGGTCACGCTGCGCACGAAGCCCGCGGCGACGTCGAGTGTGCTGCGCGCTTCGGGCATGAAAGGCGCGTAGATCGGCCAGATATGCGGCATGCCGCGCGCGATTTCGCACTCCACCGCCACGCCGGCGGCGCGCGCGCGTTCGGCTACGCGGCGCGTGTCGTCGAGCAGCGTCTCAGTGCTTCCCACGAAAAGGCTCAGCGGCGGCAGGCCGTGAAAGTCGGCGTAGAGCGGCGACACGTACGGATCGGTCGCGCTCGCCGAACCGACGTAGAACGGTGCGATGCGCGCGAACACTTCGCCGCAGAACATCGGATCGCGCCCGTCGTTCTCGCGTATCGAGGCCCCCGTGACCGCGAGATCGGTCCACGGGGAAAACAGGACGGCGCCGGCCGGAAGCGGGTCGCCCGCGTCGCGCAACGCCACGAGCGCGGCAAGCGCGAGGCCGCCGCCCGCCGAATCGCCGGCAATCACAATGGAGTTCGCCCGCCTTCCGCTTGCCAGCATGTGGCGGTAAGCAGCCAGCGCGTCTTCGAGCGCCGCGGGAAACGGATGCTCGGGCGCCAGGCGATAGTCGAGCGAAAACACATCGGCGTCCGCACGCTTGCCAAGACCAAAAGAGATCGCGCGCTGCGAACGCGGCGAGCAGAAGTAATACCCGCCGCCGTGCAGATAAAGGAGCGCGCGCTGCGCGCTCGAGCGCTCGCGGACGAGCCACTCGCCGCGCATCGGGGAATCGGTGGTGCCGTACTGTTCGCGCAGGCGCCAGCCCACTGGGACGCCTGGCGTCCAGATGCGCCGCGCTGTCAGCATGCGCACCCGCGCGACGTTGATCTTCCTGCGCGTTTGGGGCAGAAAGGTGCGGCGCAAAAACCTGCAGATCAGCGTGCTTTGCCAGCTCATCGGCTCCCCCATCGCGGCGATTCATCGCCGGGCAATCAGCGCTCGGCCGGCGCGCCAGCGAGCGCGTCCCGCAATCCGACCGCGACTGCGGGCAAGGCCGGCACGCTCAAGACCACGAATCAGGCCGACGACCCGCGCCGCTCAGTTGGCGGGCAGCACCTGGCCGCGAATCTCGCCCGACGGGTTCTGCGCCGTATGAATGTTGAAGTACCACTGGCCGCCCATCAACTGGGTGACCTGCTGCTCGTTGAGCGTGGCAGAACCCTTGATGGGGCTCGCCAGCTCGCTCTTCGGAATCGGCACCTGCGGGTTCGCGTTCTGGCCGACCGGAGCGGGGCCGTGGAAGTGCGCGGCAACAGCCGGGCCCGAGAGGCCTTCGTAGGTGACGGTCCAGTTCAGCGTTTTCGTGGATGTATCGAACGTCGCGTTGAGCATGCCGTGGCCCTGGCTCACTCGCGGCGGCACTTCGCTGGAGGGTTCGAGATCGGCCTTCAGCGCGACGGTGTCGGCGAAGGCGGCGCTGGAGGCGACCATGCAGAAAGCGAGGACGAGTTGCAACGGACGAATCACATTCATGGGATTTCTCCTGTTCTTGTGGCGCGCGGCACCAGAAGGCGGCCGTGCTCCCACATGCTAGAGCAAATCCGTCGGGCGTGTCCGTTGCCGCAATGTCGGCGCAACGTGAACTGCATGCAACAAAAAAGGACGCCGCAAGCGGCGCCCCTCAACCCAGGTACTCCCTTCTTGCCATTCGGTTCTGCGCGCTCCCGTTCGCGACGCCCTGGCGGATCGAAACCGGGAACGCGATGCCCGAATTCCTAGAATCGGTGACGGACACCCGTCGTAACGATGCCCTGGTTCTTGCTCGACGAGAAGTTGTTGCTGCCCTGGAAGCCCACTTGCGTGATGCCCACGGCGTTCTGACCGGCGCCCCACATGCCGACGCCTTCGAGGTACACGTCGGTACGCTTCGAGAGCGAATAGTCGGCTTGCAGCGCGAACTGATGCCAGTGCGCCGAGTTGCTGCCGCCCGCGTCGAGCATCGAATTCGAGCCGTTCACGTTCGTGTACGTGTACATCGCGCCGATGCCGAGCGCCGGCGTGAGGTTGTAGCGCAAGTTGCCTTCGATGTTGTTGAAGCGCACGGCGTTGCCCGACGTGTCGTCGATACGCGACTGCGTGAACACCACGCCACCGATCATCGGCCCGAAGGCGTAGCTTGCGCCTGCGCCCCAGTTGCGCTGACGGCTCTCCGCGCCAAACGCACCCACCGCACCCGGTGCGCCGAACGTGCTCACGAGCGGCGAACCCTGGACGGCGCCGCTGGCGTTGGCATTCACGCCATTGATTTGCGTGTAGGCCGCGCCAAAGCGCAGACCCTGGTTCGCATAGCTCAAACCGGCGCTATACGCACGGTTGACCGCGAAGCCCGATGCCTGGTTCGAAAATGCGTACAGGCCGCTGAACTGCAAGCCGGAGAAGTTCGGGCTGGTGTACTTGACCGCGTTGTTGAGCGAGAACGTGCCGTTGAGGTCGTCGTTGTCGATGATGTGCGCCATATAGGTGCCGCCCCAGCTGCCGACGGCGGTGAGCGGACCGACGTAATCCATCATCGAGTCGAACTGACGGCCGAACGTGATCGTGCCGAACTGGTGTTGCGTCAGGCCGACGAACGACTGGCGATTGAACAGGCCGCCGTTCTGCTTGCCGTTCGTGACGTCAAAACCGCTTTCGAGGGTGAAAATCGTCTTCAGGCCACCGCCGAGATCCTCGACACCGCGCAGACCCCAACGGCTTGCCTGGATATTGCCGCTCGTCAGCGCGTAGTTGGCGTTACCGTTCACGTTCGTCGTATACGTAAAACCGGCATCGACGATACCGTAGAGCGTGACGCTGCTTTGCGCGTACGATGCCGATGCAAAAGTCGCGGCGACGGCCGCCGCGATAGCCAGTTTCATTTTCATATGCTTCCTTCGATGCAAGGCCTTTCGGCAGATGTGAGCGCCGTTGCCGGCCTCACGCCGGCATTGCGTTTCCATGGCGCGGTGAACGCGGCACGGCATTGATTTGCATCGCGAAGTTTATGGGTGTCGCCTTTTGAGCGACCACCCGGAAGCTGTACAAAAACGTTTTCGAATAAATCGAATTCTCCGGCAGTCAAGCCTGAAACGCTTGCCCCGCAATGTCCGCGACTTATCTCGCTTTTTCTCGAAAAACGCGACTCGTCAGGTATCCCAATAAAGCGTTGTCACAAGGCAACAGATCCGATTCGGGACACGCCGTCGATTCGGACGATTCCCATTCCGCCTGACCGACCCTCGTCGGTACTATCCGACAGGCACGCGTTAGCGCCCCTCCTTCCTTGTCCCATCTTTTCGCCCCGATCCGCTCCATGCCCTCGCGCCCGAAAAACATGAATCAGCTCCAGGCCATGCGCGTGTTCGTGAGCGTGGCGGACCACGGCTCGTTCGGCCGCGCGGCGACCAGCCTGAACATGTCGAACGCCGTAGTCACACGCTACGTGGCACTGCTCGAAGCCCATCTTGAAACGCGTCTCATCAACCGCAACACGTGCAGCACGTCGCTAACCGAAGCCGGCGCCGAGTACGCACGGGGCTGCCGCCAGCTGCTCGACGATCTGGCGCGCATCGAAGCGCGCATCACGCATGGCGTTTCGGTGCCGTCGGGCACGTTGCGCGTCGTTGCCCATGCGTCGTTTTCGTTGCACGACCTCACGCCGATGCTCAAGCAGTATCTCGACGCGTTCCCGAAAGTCCGTCTCTCACTCACGCTGCTGCACCGCCCCGTCGACCTGATCGAAGAGGGCTTCGACGCGGGCATCGTCGCGCCGCGCCAGGTGAGCGGCGGCACGCTCATCCGCCGGCCCCTCGTGAGCATCGCGCCGATTGCGGTCGCCTCGCCCGCCTACCTCGCCTGTCATCCGGCGCCGCAACGCCCCGCCGATCTCGCGCGGCACACGCTGCTTACGCCCACCGCCGATATCCACGGCAACGAATGGCACTTCCAGAGCCCCGGCGGCGCGAGCGAGCCGGTGCTGATCGAGCCTGCGTACGCTGTGAATAACTCAATGATGCTGCGCCAGGCTGCGATCGCGAGCATGGGCATCACGATCCTGCCGGCGAACCAGGTGGCTGCGGATCTCGCAATGGGTCTGCTCACACGCGTGCTCGGCGAGTGGGACATCCGCGATGCCGACAATGCGCTATCGCTCGTCTATCCCGGCCGCCGCCACGTGCCAGCAAAAACACGCTCGTTCGTGGATTTCACCGTCGAATGGTTTCGCAAGCACGACGCCGCAACGGCGAGGGCGATTACGAGAACTTCGTGCAACAGTTAATTGATCGAATTTATCTCGATTTCTTTTTGCGCGCCGACTAAGCTTTCCTATGCGAGAAGTGACTCTTCATCGAAGGGTCTCCAAGCTTGAACGCGGCTTCGGCCGCGTTTTTTTTCGCCTGTTCTCCCGGCGCGCCAGACGTTTTCCTGATGCGCATCGTTCATGCGAGCAGCGCGGCCTGCTGCTCGATTCCGCCAAGCATCGCCTGGCAGGTGCGTATAAGCGCGTAGCCCTCCTCGCGCAACTGCTCCGCTGTATGACTGTTCATGTGACGCCTGAACGTCTCGAGCTCGGCGAGCAGCGCCGGATATTGCAGCACGCCCACCGCCCCGGCGAGCCGGTGATGCCACTCGCGCAGCCGCGCGACATCCGCTTGTTCGAGGAGCGGCGGCAATGCGTCGAGGTCGTCCCGCATTGCCGAGACGAAGGAGCCGAGCAGCGTCTTCACGGTCGCCTCGCCGCCCCACACCCGGATCATCTGCGCGAGATCGAGCGGTTCGAAAGTCCGTGCTTTCCCGGGCCTCGGGGGGAGCATTTGCGCATCCCCAACCTCGGCGGAAGCGGCGCCCCTTGACCTGGGCCCGATGTCCTCGCCTGCCGCTGCGGCCGCCCGACCGGGCTCGTGCTGCGCGGTGCGTTGCATGCCCTCTGCGCCGAACCAGCGCGCGAGATGCTCGCGCAGCGTGGCCACGCGCGTCGGCTTGATGAGGCAGTCGTCCATCCCCGCCTCGCGGCATTGGCTCATATTCTCGGGCGCCGTGTTGGCCGTGATGCCGAGTATCGGCAACCGGCGGCCACCGCCCGCTTTCTGCTCCGCCTCGCGCACGCGCCGCGCGAGATCGTAGCCCGATACATTCGGCATATGACAATCGGTAATCAGGCAGCCGTATTCGCGTAGGCGAAGCGCATCGAGCGCCTGCGCGCCGTCGTCGACGACGTCGCAGGCGAAACCGATCAGCGCAAGCTGATGACGGATCAACTCCTGATTCACCGGATGGTCCTCCGCCACGAGAACGAGCCGGCCGGCGGCGAGCTCCTGTTCGCGATCCGGTGCCGGAACCATGTTCGCCACATCGGCGGCGGGTCGCGACTGGCTCGCGGCCTTGGGCGGCAGGCCCTCCAGGGCCGTGACACAAGCGGCGCTCAAGCCGCGCCAGGACAACGGATTGACGCTCACGCGCACGCCGCTTTCCGCGACGCGATAGCCACTCGGTTTGGGATTTTCCGTCAGGCGGATCACTGGCGCCCCAAGCTTGCGCAGCCGCCCGGCAAGCGCCTCTGACGCAAACACGAGGTCCACCTTGCCCACGCCTGCCGCGTGCGCAAAATCCGCTGGCGCGACGCGGCGCATCTGCATGCCGAGCGCGGCGCCAAAGTGGATGAGTGCGGCGGCGGCGCTCGCGTCGCTGCAAGCAACGAGGGCTCGCTTGCCGCGCAACGCGTTCGCCGGGCAGTCGCGCACCTCCACGGGCAATTCGATGTGCAGCGCGAGGCAGGTTCCATGGCCGGGCTCGCTCTGCAACGCCAGCGTGCCGCCCATCAGCGCCGCCAGCTTGCGGCAGATCGTCAGACCGAGCCCCGTGCCGCCAAAGCGCCGCGTCGTGGAGGTCTCTGCCTGCACGAATGGCTCGAAGAGCTGCGCATGCGCCTCCGGCGCGATGCCGATGCCGGTGTCTGCCACCGAGATCGTGAGCCGCTGGCGCGCGCTCGCGTTGCTACCGCCCGCAAGGTCGAGCGCGCGTACGTGCACGCTCACCTCGCCCTCCAGCGTGAACTTGATCGCGTTGCTGAGCAGGTTGAACAGAATCTGCCGTAGCCGCACGCTGTCGCCGCGCAACAGCGCCGCGACCTCCGGCTCGACATCCACGCGCACCTTGAGCCCCTTCTCGTGCGCCCGGGCAGCCAGCAATCCGACCGCATTGTCGACGAGCTGGCGCACGTCGAACGGCTGCGAGTCGATAACCAGGTGGCCGGCCTGGATCTTCGAGTAGTCGAGCAGATCGTCGAGGATCTGGAGCAGCGCCCCGGCCGATTCGTGCACCATGCCGACCATCTGCGCCTGGTCGGCATTGAGCGGCGTGCGCTCGAGCACTTCGACGAGACCGAGCACACCGCTCATCGGCGTGCGGATCTCGTGGCTCATCATGGCGAGAAAATCGTCCTTGGCGCGGGAGGCCGCCTCGGCGATGTCGCGCGCGTTCTCCAGCTCCTTCGCGCGCGCGTGCTCGACGTTCGCGTCCACCGCGTAGCCGCTCCAGACGATCGCACCGGCTTCGGCGCGGCGCGGCGCAAGCTCGGCACGCACCCATACGAGCCCGGCGGCACCCTGAAAGCGGAATTCGGCGTGCACCGGTGCAAAGCGGCGCGCGGAGCGTTCGAGCCGCGAGACGAGGCGCGCGCGATCCTGGCGCGACACGCGCGAGAGGTCGACGGAGCTGGACAGTCGAAGCGCGTCGACGGTCGTGCCCAGTAGGCGCTGCGTGTCGCCGCCGATGTACGGCAACGAATAGCGGCCGTCTGGCGCGCGGCGCAACTGGAAGACGATTGCCGGCACCGAACCCGTGACTTCCGAGAGCAGCCGTTCCGACTCGCGGGCGCGCAGCTCGGCGCGGCGTATGACGGTGACGTCGATCATCGTGCCGAGCACGCAGAACGGCGCGCCCTGCGGGTCGCGGCACAGGCGCGTCCAGAAAATGCCGTGACGGGCCTCGCCCGCGGCATTCTCGAAGATCAGCTCGACGCGCTGGCTCTCGCCTTCGGTGATCGTGAGCCGGTAGAGCTCGTCCATGCGGCGGCTGTTTTCCGGCCCCCATGCCACGACGGCCGCGCCCGTGCGCCCGATCACCTGGGCGCGCTGGCGGCCCGTCGCCTCCTCGTAGGCGCGATTGACGGCGAGGTAACGGTCCTCGAGATCCCGCGCGCAAAGCGGATACGGGATCATTTCCATCATCGTGTTCTGCAGTTCCACCTGGCGCGCAAGCACCTGCTCGGCGCGCCGCCGCCTGCGCATCTCGCGTTGCAGCAGCACGTATGCGCGCATCGTGACGAGAAGCAGCACGCCGAACACGATCAGGAGCGGCAAAAGCCGCAGCGCGTTGACGCTCCATCCGCCGGTGCGGGTCGAAGCGGCTGCGGTCCAGCGGTTGCGCAGACGTTGCTGCTCGACCGGCGACATCGCGCTGAGCGCGCGATCGATGAGCCGCGCGAGCGGCACGAGGTCGCATCGTACGGCGTAGGCCGTCGAATCGTCGACGCCGACCGCGCCCACGACTTTCAGCGTGTCGAGATAAGCGCCGCTGAGCGGCGCATCGAGCGCGGCTGCGTTGCCTACCAGCACATCGGCTTCGTGGCCGGCAACCATCGCGAGCCCCGCATCGAGGCTCGCGGCGCGCACGACCTGCGCCCCCGGCAATCCGGCCAGTTCCGGGGTGTGAGGCGCCAGCACGATGCGGCGCCCCGCGAAATCGGCGAGCGAGCGCGCCATCGGCTCCTCGAGGCGCCCGACCATCACGAGCGGATAGTGTTCGAAAGCGTCCGTATAGAGCACGTCCGAACCGAGCGCGCCGTCGTTGACGGAGGTCTCCGCGAGCGCAATCTCGCCCCGCCGCATGGCGTCTGCCACGTTTGCCCAAGGGGAAATCGGCACACGCTCGAAGGTGATGCCGAGTACGCGGCCGAGATAGTCGAGGTAGTCGTTGGCGATGCCCGACGCCACTCGAGCCTGGTTCTTGAAGCTGAACGGAAGCCAACTGCTGTCGTAGCCCACTTTCAGCGGCGGCAGAGCGGCGAGCCATGCACGCTCGTCGGCGCTCAGACTGAACGCAGGCGACGACGCGTCGCCGTTCACGCCGCCATCGAGCCAGCGCGCGCGCACGGCCGCCGCCGCGGCCGGCCGCACGCCAGCAAGCAGCAGATCGAGACGATCGCGCAACACCGCTTTCGCGAGCGGCACGGCAAAACGCAGCTCGCTCATGCGAACGCGCTCCGCGAAGGCGACGCGCAGATCGCCGAATCCGCCGAGCGTGAGCTGATAGTTGGCCACCGGCGCGAAGCCGGCATAGACGTCGGCCTTGCCCTCAGCAACGGCGCGCAGCGCCGCGGCGGTATTCGCGAACGTTTCGAATCGCGCCTGCGCAAAGCGCTTGCGCAACTCGGAATCGAGCAGATACCCGCGCTCGACGGCGAACTTCGCGTGCGCGAGGCTCCCTGGCCCGGTCGCCAGCAGCGCCTCCCCGGCACGCGTGACGAATGCCGTGGCGCCGGTCAGGTAAGGCACCGTGAAAGCCAGGCAGCGCTCGCGCGACGGCGTGCGGGCAAGGCTCATCACGATATCGATCTCGCCCGCG
Organism: Paraburkholderia sp. JHI2823; assembly: GCF_038900695.1. Lineage (NCBI taxonomy): Bacteria > Pseudomonadati > Pseudomonadota > Betaproteobacteria > Burkholderiales > Burkholderiaceae > Paraburkholderia > Paraburkholderia sp. JHI2823. Next base: position 239,563 of record NZ_JAYMRY010000002.1, read on the forward strand.
CAGGCGGCCGCGAGCAACGCCGGCATGTCCGGGAAAACGCGCGGCTCGAGCCGCACGCCCGCGCCGGCAATGAGATGCAGATAATCGGCGCTGAAACCGGTGAGTGTTGCGCCGTCCACGATTTCGAGCGGCGCCCAGCCCCCCGCCACGACGCCCACGACGAGGCGCGGCGGCAACGCCGAGGCGCCCTCGCGCGAAAGGTCGGCGGCCTCGCTGGGCGGCGCGCACGCCGGAACGGCGCTCGCGGCCGCCGTCGAACACGCGAGCGCCACGGCGAGCGCGAGCACGCACGCGAACCCGCGCAGGAGGCAGGAAGCCGCAAGGCGCGCGCACAAACCGGAAATGCGGAGAATCGACGTCATCGCCAGGCGGCATACCCGGTGCGGGACCTACGCGCTGTCGCCAGGGTCCGGGCGGCGGCGGCCCATGAGGCGATAGACGATGCCGGCCGCGGCGCCCCCTGACAGCGGCGCCGCCCAGAAGAGCCAAAGCTGGTCGAGCGCCCACTCGCCGACAAAAATCGCGGGAGCGGTCGAGCGCGCCGGATTCGCGCCGCCGTTGCTCACGGGAATGGCGATGAGATAGATCGAGGCGAGGCATGCCCCGACGACCAGCGCCGCCGCCTTGCGCCGAGCGGCCGTGCTGGACATCAGCAGGTGGACGAAGACGAACGCGAACGATGCGGCCAGTTCGAGCGTGAATACTGCGGAGAGGATGTATTCGCTTGGCGAATGCTCGTCGTAGCCGTTGCTGGCGAAGTCGGACACCGCGACGGAAAAGCCCGGACGGCCGCTCGCCACCCGGACGAGCAAGGCCGCGCCGAGAATTGCCCCGATGGTTTGCGCCGCGATGTACGGCCCGACGTCGCGCACGGGAAAGCGTCCGGAGACCGCATAGCCGATCGTCACGGCAGGATTGAAGTGGGCACTCGCTGCCCGGGCAGCGGCATAGCTTGCCACCGTGAGTGCGAAACCGAACGCCGCAGCCATTTCGAACACATTGCAGCCCTGCGAGGGAGGGCTCGCGTTGAGCGCCGTGGCTGCGCAACCGGCGAATACGAGCCACGCGGTGCCCGCGCCCTCGATCGCCAAACGCCTACCGAGCTTCATCGTTTTGGTCTCCTGTCCACAGGGAATTCGCACATGAGCTGTCGGAGCGCCGCACAGCTTCCTGGACCGATTCCCACTGGGCCGCCCATCATTCGCATCACCACATCAGCAACAATCTGACGGCCCATGCTTCGAGCTTGGGATTATGAGGAGACGTACTTCGCAATCAGATAGGACAATTCTTAAAACGCGCTAGGCATCGCAGTGGAAAAACAGGACGAATTCCGACAGACACAGAGAGAATTCCAAGGCCGGTGTCCCGCGATGCATCAGGTCAGTCCCGACGGCGTCGCGAAGTCGATACGATCCCGCTCCGTGACGAGACCCTGCTTGCGCATCGTGCTGTGCTTAAGTGTGCTGACCGTCTTGCGGCTACGCTGAAACCGACAGGCGATCTGACGGACAGACATGCCCTAACGCCTGGAGCTGGGAGACTTCCCATGCGTGCGCGCCTGGCTCGTCGCGAGCCGGCTGGCGAGCGTTAGCGTGTAACAGGCTTCGCCGACAACACTGGCGCGCCCCCGCGGTGTGCAACAGCTTCGCCCCGCCGAGCCGGACGCACGCAGGGTCGTCGGCAACGATCACGCGCAGCGGCCTGCCCACGCGAGGGATGCCGTTCTGAACGACGCGGCTCTCTTGCATGGGAGTTCGTGCGCGCGCAGGCCCGTTCAGACCGGGTCCGCCCGCGTCACGCCGCATTCGAGCGCGAAGCGATAGAGCTCGATATCGTTGGTGAGCGCGAGCTTCTTCATGGCCGCGCACTTTTGCGCGCTGATCGTCTTGACGCTGCGTCCAAGCAGGCTGGCGATTTCGGTCACGCCGAGCCCCGTTGCATAGTGAGTAATCACCTCGAATTCGCGCCGCGTGAGGATGCGATGCACCTCTTCGCGCCGCTCGGCGCGCTCGGCCTGCGCCAGCAGGTCGCGCACGACGGGGCCGACGTAGTGCTCGCGCGCCATCGCCGACACGATCGCAACGGGGATCAGATCGAGGCGGTCTCGCTTGCTCAACACCGCCCCCACGTCGAGATTGATGGCCTTGCGCAACACCGAGGCTTCGCTTTCCATCGTGAGCACGACCACGGCCTTGTGCAGGAACTCGCCGCGAAAGGCGCGGATGGCTTCCGGACCATCCAGTTCGCCGGGCAACGCCATGTACAGATCCATCAGGACGAGATCGAACGGGTGCTGCGCCGCGACCTCGAACAGTTCAGGCACGCTCCGCGCACGCGCGACGACGTGCAGGTTCGGGTGGTTGGCGAGCAGGCTTTCCAGGGCATAGAGCACGACCGGATGATCGTCGGCGATGATTACGCGCACCGGCGACGCGGTGTCGGCGAGGTCGGCCTTGTTGGGCGCCGCCCTGGCCGCGCCGGACAGGGCGACGCGCGGATCGCCGCGCCCGCTTGCGGCAGGGCGATGAGCCGCTGCCGTTACGGCGCCATCCGCCAGCGGCAAAGAAGACAGATTCATAGGAGTCCGTGCGCTCTAACAAAAGCGAAGAGGCCAGCGTCGCTGCTCACGCCGAGCTTCGCCATGGCCTCGCGCTTTTGACTGCTCACCGTGCGCACGTCGCGGCCAAGGGCGCGCGCAATTTCCGTAATCGAGTTGCCGCTTGCAAACTTGCGAATCACCTCGGACTCGCGCGGTGTCAAACGCGGAACGCACAGGAAAAGTGAGTCATCCGCAGCCGCGACCTCCCGCTCGATCGACGGGCTGATATGGGCACGCCCCTGCGAGGCGCCCCGCACGATCGCCGCGAGATCGTCCAGCGGCTCGCGCTTGCGCAGCATGGCGGTCACGCCCGCGTGCGCCACCGCGCGCAGAATGGTCGCGTTCGCCATGCTCGTCAGGACGACTACGCGAATGGCGGGCCAATCACGACGCAAACGCTGCACGAGACGCAAACCATCTTCGGCGATGCCGGATGCGGCTGGCATGCTCAAGTCCGTCACCACGACGTCGCATGAAACCGTTTCAAGCGTTTCGAACAGTTCGCTAGCGCTGCATGCTTCACCGACGATCTCGACATCGCCTTCAGCCGCGAGTGCGGAGCGAACGCCCAGCAAAACGAACGGATGATCGTCCGCCAGGACGACACGTAACTTCACAGTGACTCTCCTTCGAGGTGGATCCGCGATGACGCACTGCGCGGCTGAGGCCGGGCCATCCGCAAGGTCATTTATCTGACCATTGAAATCCTGCCGTCGAAATCGGAGATTTCCGAAACGTTAAATAATTCTGAATGCAGGTTTCCGCGATAATCATGCGAAATTCAGTGGGAATCAGAGAAGAAATCCTACGTGACATCCGTCCCCTTGAGAGGAATCTGATTCGCGCGCGTCCGAGTCAAGCCGCGGCACGAGAGCGCGCTCGTTTCCCGCTGTCACTGGCACGCTCGCTGCTGCCATGCGCGCGCGGAACCGCGAAGGCAGGCCAGGCCATGGCTGCGCAAAGCGCAGCCGCAACCCAGACGCCGGGCCATCCGAACCATGACAGCAATAGCGGGATCGCCGACGGCGCGACGAAGAACGCGATGAATGCCCCGGTGTTACCCATTGCGAGCGCGGTTCCTGCACGGCCCGGGCCAGCCAGCGTCGCGAGTTCGGTGAATGCGACGCCATGCCATGCGGAAGCGGCAATGCCGCCGAGTACGATCACCGAGGCAAGCAGCACGACGAATGCGCTACTTGCACGATGCGTTTGGGGCACGAGTGCGGTCAGCATGGCGAGCACGGAGAAAATGGCGACGGTGAGCGCCGTACAGCCGCGCAACCAGACGCGCCGGTCACCGTGCCGATCGGTCCAGCGACCGCCGTAGACACGCATGAATGCCGCGCCGCCTTGCACGGCGGCAAGCGTCGCACTGACAGCCGCCGTGCCCGCATGTCCGACGTCATGCAGGAAGATGCTGGCGAACGAAAGCACGGCCACCTGGGGAATGCATAAGACGCCGATGCCCGTCACCGTGCGCCACACCGTCATCGAGCGCAGCGGCGATAACGCGCGTTCGCTCAGCGCGCCGGGCTCGCGCGAGGCAAGCGGCGCGGGCGCGGCATCGTACTCGTGCTCCGGCTCGCGCAGCCAGACGATGGTGAGCACGGCTGACGCCGCGCAGATTACGGCAAGCGCGCCGAACACGGCCGCGAAGCCCGCATGGTCGGCAAGGGCGGGCAGCGCGAGCGCGCCGAGCCCGCCGCCGGCCGGCACGGCGGTTTGCCGGATGCTCATCGCAAGGCCGCGCTCCTGCGCGGAGAACCACGCCATCACCGCGCGCCCGCTCGATCCGTTCACACTGCCGCCAAAGAGGCCCAACGCGAGCAGGCCCGACGCGAGCAGCGACACGCCCGGCACGTGCGCGCCCACGGGCGCGCACCAGACCGCCATCGCGAGGAGCGCGAGCGCCGTCGCACAGAGCCCCGTGAGCAGCACGCGCCGGTCGCCCCATCGATCCGTCAGGAGTCCCCAGGGAAGCTCGCTCAGCACAATGCCGAGCCCGAGCATGCCGAGCACCATGCCGAGCGCTGCCGTGCCGATGTGATAGTGCGCGCGAATCAACACGGCCGTCGCGGGAATGCCGCCGAGCGCCGCGGCGAAACTGGCGTTGGCCGCGACGCCCACCGCGAGCACCTTCCAGCGGTGTGCGGCGTTCCGTGTGGCTCCGTGTCCCATGATGACCTCCAGAAAGCGGTTGACTGAAGGCATCGTAGAGGCGCAGCATCTATCGGAAAAGCTGGATTTTCCGGACCGATGGTTCGGATTTTCCGAATCATCACCGGCGCCGCGCGAGGCAAAGTCATGAACGCACGTGGTTTCGATCTTGCGCAACTGCGCACGTTGATTGCCGTCGCCGAGGCGGGCAGCGTCTCGGCGGGCGCCGAGCGCGTGTTCCTCTCGCAGTCATCGGTGAGCGAGCAGCTCAAGAAGCTCGAAGAACGCATCGGCCAACCGCTTTTCGTGCGCAGCAAGCAGGGCATGTCCGCCACGCCGGCGGGGGCGAAGCTGCTCGATCACGCGCGCCGCATCGTCGCGCTGTGCGACGCCGCGTTCGACGACATGCTCGGCCGCACGCTCGACGGCGAGGTGCGCATCGCGATCACGGACTACTACCGCCCGCACGACATCGCCGAAATAATCCGGCGCTTCGCGAGTCAGCATCCGCGATTGCGTCTGCACGTGACCGTGCTGCCGAGCGCCGTGATCGACAGCAGCGCCGAAGGAAACGCGTTCGATATCGGCGTCTCGCTGCGGCTCGTGGAGGCAAGAAGCCCAGCCGCAGCGGCGCACAAAAGCACGGCGATACGGCGCGAGAAGCTCGTCTGGGTAAGCGCGGCGCAAACGCTGAGCGAGCGGCCCGCGCTCGCACCGCCGTGGCCGCTCGTGCTGCTGCCTTCGACCTGCCAGTTGCAGCGCCGCGTGGTGAGATTGCTCGATGAAGCGCGCATGCCTTACCTCATTTCGCATTCGGCTTCGGGTGTGGCCGGGCTGCAGCTCGCGCTCAGGGCGGGCCTCGGAATCTCGTGTCTGAACGAGTCGGCGATCGGGGAAGGACTGATGCCTTGCCCCGCTTCATTCGGCTTGCCCGCGTTGCCCGCGGCCGAATTCCATCTGCTGCCGGGCCAGCCGGGCGAGTCCGCACATGTGACGAACGCGCGCGCGGCGCTCGCGGAACTGCTCGGCTGAGGCGCCTGGTCCGGCGCCCTTGGGCTCGGCGCCCTAAGTTCGGCGCGGCGCCCCCGGCTCGGCGCCCCCGGCTCGGCGCCCCCAGCTCGGCGCCCCCCAGCCAGGCGCCCCCGCCAACTACATCCCTGCTCCCGGAACGTATCGGCCGCGACGTATCAGCCCGCCGCCTGCACGAGCTCCGCAAAGCGCAAAAGGTCCACGTTGCCCCCGGAGATGAGCACGCCCACGCGCTTGCCGCGCACATCCACCTTGCCGTGCAGCACCGCGGCCGCCGCGAGGCATCCCGTGGGTTCGACCACGATCTTCATGCGGCTCGCGAAAAACTGCATCGTGTCGACGAGTTCGGCGTCGCTCACCGTAACGATTTCGCTGACTCGCTCGCGAATCACCTCGAAGGTCAGATTGCCCAGATGCTGGGTCTGCGCGCCATCCGCGAGCGTCTTCGGTGTGTCGATATGGACGATCTTGCCCGTCTGCAGACTGCGCTGGCCGTCGTTGCCGGCCTCCGGCTCTACGCCGACCACCGCGCACGCGGGCGCGAGCGCATGCGCCGCAGTCGCGCATCCCGAAAGCAGGCCGCCGCCGCCGAGCGGCGTGAGCAACAGGTCGAGCTCGCCCGCTTCCTCGAACAGCTCCTTCGCTGCGGTGCCCTGCCCGGCCATCACGTGCGCATGATCGTAGGGCGGAATCAGCGTGAGGCCGCGCTCGGCCGCGAGGCGCTGCCCGAGCGCCTCGCGGTCCTCCGTGTAACGGTCATAGAAGACGATCTCGCCGCCATAGCCGCGCGTGGCCTCGACTTTGACGGCAGGCGCGTCATACGGCATCACGATCACGGACTTCACGCCGAGCAGGCTTGCCGACAGTGCGATCGCCTGCGCATGGTTGCCGGACGAAAACGTGATCACGCCGCCCGCCTTCTGCTCCGGCGTGAACTGTGCAATCGCGTTGTAGGCGCCACGGAACTTGAACGCGCCCATGCGCTGGAGGTTCTCGCACTTGAAGAAAAGCTGCGCGCCCGAGCGCTCGTTCGCGGTGCGCGAAGTCAGGACCGGTGTGCGGTGCGCGACGCCGCGCAGGCGGTCGTGGGCGGCAACGACGTCTTCGAAGGTAATGGGCAACGTGCTCATATTCGTTCTTCCACAGGCAGGTAGGTGTAGACGGTCGAGCGCGCGACGCCGAGCGTGGCGGCCACGTCGGCGAGCGCATGGCGCAGGTTCAGAAGGCCGCTCGCCGCGAGTTCGCGCACGGCTTCGCGACGCTGCGCGAGCGTCATGCCGATGGGCGTGGTATTGCGCGTGGCCGCGAAACGTTCGAGCGCCTCGCGCACGCAGCCGGCGGCGCGCGGCGCGAGCGTTTCGGCCACCGGCGCGGCGCTGCCGGTCTGGATCAGTTGGCCGAGGCCTGCCGTCACCGCGCTGAGCAGAGAAACATCCATGTTCAGGCAGATGGCTGCGACGTACTCGCCCGCGCTGTTTTTCAGGCCGATCGACGTGCTCTTGGCGGGACGCCCGTCGGGAAAGCGGTTCGGATAGTTGGCCACGACTTCGGGAAAACCGGGATCGGTGATGCGCGCGAGACCCATTTCGGTGGCGGCATCGCCGACCTGCCGCCCGGACAGGTTGTTCGCGATCGCCACGACCGACTGCTCGGGCCGCATGAGATCGTGCAGCACCACTTCCACGAGCGGCGCGAGAGACTGGCCGAGCGCCGCGACGATCTTCTCGCCCTCGCGCAGCAGCAGTGCGTTTTCCTCAGATGAACGGCTGGAGCGTCTTTGGCGGGTTGGCTTCATATTGGATATTTTGACAGTAAATGACGGAATGTCAATCAAGTGAGGCCAAGGCTTCGGTTCATCGCTTTGGCAACGCCGCCCCGGACCGCGCGATGCGTGAAAAAAACCCGCCCGAAGGCGGGTTCAACAGACACGAAGAAAGACAACACATTGCGCAGCGCCGTCACTCAGACGGTGAACCGCTCGCTGACGAACTGTGCGGACGGCACCCGCGCGCGCGCCGCCATCGCCTGCGCCGCGCTCACCATGGCGGGCGGCCCGCACACATAGAGGTCCGGCGCCGGGCCGCCGGCGGCGAGCGCGGCGGCGAGCGCGTCGACCGGCGTGCCGTGCGAGCCCTGCCCTTCATCGGTCGCTTCGCGAACGCAAACTTCGACGCGCAACTGCGGCAACGCCGCCTGAAGCTCGTCCAGCGCATCGAGCATGAAAAGCTCGCTTGCGCGATTCACGCCGAAGAAGAGCCGTGCATCGTTCATCTCCTGATACTCGGCCATGCGGCGCAGCATCGACAGCACGGGCGCGAGGCCCGTTCCGCCCGCCACGAACCAGCGCGGACGCAGGCTGTCGGCGATCATGCCGAAGCCGCCTTGCGGGCCGCGCACGGCAAGCATGTCGCCGGGCTGCGCGCGCTCGCGCAGATACGCCGAAAACTCGCCTTCCGGCCGCAGCCGGATCAGAAACTCGAGTCGCCCTTCCCAGTTGCTCGTGTTGGCGAGCGAGAACGGCCGCCGCACGTCGCTTCCGGGCAGGCCCAGCTCGACGAACTGGCCTGCTTCGAATTCGGCGGCGCTGCCGTTGGCATCGTCGGGTTCGAGCTGCAGTTCGAGGCGTCGCGTGTCGTCGGCGATCGTCTCCAGAGCAACGATGCGCGCCCAGCGCTCGGCCACCGGTTGCAGCAGCACCTTCGAGTGGTCGTACGGCGCGGCCACGCGCAGGTCGGCCGCAGGCGTCGTGCGGCACAGCAGGACCGCCCGCGGGTCGCCGGAAGGAAGCGCATCGGCGCTGTGATCGCCGAGCGTGTACGCACCTTCTGTCACGGTGGCATGGCAGGCGCCGCAGCTGCCGCGCTTGCACTGCGACGGCAGCGTGATGTCCGCCGCCGCCGCCGCGCTCAGCACGTCCTGGCCCGGCGCGCATGCGAAGCCGAACGCCTGGCCGTCGCGCGTGATGAGCTCGATCTGATAACTCATGGCGTCTTCACCCGCGCTCATGCGGCCTTGCATGCGAGCGCGGCCTCGAGGTCCGCTTTCGCCTCGCCGATCGGCGCGATGCCGAACTGCTTGACGAGGATGTCGAGGACATTCGGCGTGAGGAACGCAGGCAGCGTCGGCCCGAGATGGATGTTGCGCAGGCCGAGCGCGAGCAGCGTGAGCAGCACCGCGGCGGCCTTCTGTTCGAACCACGACACCACGAGCGTGAGCGGCAGATCGTTCACGCCGCAGTCGAAGGCCTTCGAGAGCGCAATCGCGATCTGGATCGCCGAGTAGCTGTCGTTGCACTGGCCGAGATCGAGCAGACGCGGAATGCCGCCGATGTCGCCGAACGGATGGCGGTTGAAACGGTACTTGTTGCAGCCGAGCGTCATGACGACGGTGTCGTCGGGCGCGCCCTGCGCGAATTCGGTGTAGTAGTTGCGGCCCGGCGCGGCGCCGTCGCAACCGCCGATCAGGAAGAAGTGGCGGATCTGGCCAGCCTTCACCGCGTCGATCACCTTGTCGGCGACGCCGAGCACCGTGTTGCGCGCAAAGCCGATCGTGATGGTCTCCTCGGCCGCCGTTTCGCGGAAGCCGGGCAGCGCGAGTGCAGCCTGCACGAGCGGCGCGAACGCATGATGCTCGAGATGGCGCACGCCGGCCCAGCCCACCGGCCCCGTCGTGAAGATGCGCTGACGGTACTGCGGCAGCGGCTCGATGAGGCAGTTGGACGTCATCAGGATCGGGCCGGGGAAGTTGGCAAAGTCCGATTGCTGGTCCTGCCACGCGCCGCCATAGTTGCCGGCGAGATGCGGATAAGCCTTGAGCTTCGGGTAAGCATGCGCGGGCAGCATTTCACCATGCGTATAGACCTGCACGCCGGTGCCTTGGGTTGCTTCGAGCAGCGCTTCCAGATCGCCGAGATCGTGGCCCGAGACGAGAATCGCCTTGCCCGCGACCGGCGTCACGCGCACGGTGGTGGGCTCGGGCATGCCGAAGCGGCCCGTGTTCGCGGCGTCGAGCAGTTCCATCACTTTCAGGTTGAGGTTGCCGAGCGCGAGCGCGTGCTCGAGCAGATCACCGGCCTGCGTGGGTTCGCTCGCGAGAAAAACCAGCGCATCCTCGACGCCTGCGTAGACCTCTTCACTCTCGTAACCGAGCACGCGTGCGTGATGCGCGTACGCGCACACGCCCTTGAGACCGTAAAGCACGAGGGCGCGCAGGCCCACAACGTCCTCGCCGACCTCCGCGAGCCCGGACCGGATGCCGACGAGCGCGGCCTGCGCCTGGAGTTCAGCCAGATCGTTGCCCGGCTGCCAGAGCGCGGCGCCGGATGGTTGCGCCGCGGCGGCGCCTTGTGCGAGCGCGAGCGCCTCGCAGGTCGCCTTGGCGCGATCGCGGTGTTGCGCGGCCTCGCGCAGCATCGCCACGAATCGGCTTGCATTGAAGTTGACGTTGGTGAGCGTTGTGAACAGCGCGTACAGAATGAAGCGGTCGGCTTCGCGATCGGGGCTGCCGAGGCTGCGCGCGAGCGCGCCATACTGTGCGATGCCCTTGGCCGCGTAGATCAGCAGGTCCTGCAGATCCGCCGTCGTGGCGTCCTTGCCGCAGTTGCCCCTGGCCGAGGCGCACCCCGGTGTGGCCTGGGTGCGGTCGGTCTGTTCACATTGATAGCAAAACACGGCTTTCTCCTTTTCCTTGTGGGGTGACGGCGCGAGCTGTCATGTAAGATGCAAAATAAATGCATCTTTTAAATGGTGACGCGCCGGCGGGAGTTGTGCCGTGACAAAAATCAGGAAAAGTGGCGCTTCAGGCGCAAATGCGGTGACGTGTGCGAAAACGCCGCAGCGCTGCCGGCGGGTCGTGCTAATCGACAACACCGCTTCCCGGTGCCGCTCCGTCTTGAAAGGAGGGACATCCGAATTTGCAAAGAGGTACGACCTTTCGCCAACAGCGATGCCACGACGCTTGCATTAGTCCCAATATGGGACTAATCTCTGCCCGATGAGAGTCGTTGCGAAAAAAGTCCTCCTGGCGTTCTGCGACAAGCATCCGGTCGCGCGGCAATCGATACTCGCATGGCACGAGGAAGCCGTTAAAGCCGTCTGGATGACACCGCAGGACATTAAGGCCAGATATTCGAGCGCGAGCTTCGTCGGACGCAACCGGGTGGTATTCAACGTCAAAGGCAACGACTACAGACTGGTCGTTGCAGTCGCCTACCGCATCGGCGTCGTCTACATCAAGTTCGTCGGAACTCATGGCGAGTACGACAGGATCGATGCTGAAACTGTAGAACTGGAGTAGCCACGATGGACATTCGCCCGATCCACAACGAACGCGATTACCACGAAGCGTTGCAGACCGTTTCGAGCCTGGTTGACGCCGACCCGGCTCCGGGCACGCCGGAAGGGGACCGCCTGGAAATCCTGGCTACCTTGGTCGAGCGCTACGAAACTGAACACTTTCCTCTCGATCTTCCCGATCCTGTCGAGGCCATCAAATTCCGGATGGAGCAGGCTGGGCTGTCGGCCAGCGACATGCAGCCGTATCTCGGCAATCTGAACAGAGTCTACGAAGTGCTCAATCGAAAACGTGGGCTAAGCCTGGCCATGATTCGTCGCCTGAATCGAGGATTGAATATCCCGGCCGAAGTACTCATCGGAGAGGAAAATTGCAGCCAGACTGCACGCGGGGAAATGAAGCGAACACAATGAAGAAGGCCGGATGGACCACACGTAACCGGTTGATTACGTCTGGTCTTCCGGCCAGCATTTGACAGGCAGCGAAAAGGTTCCGTTCAGAACGGAATATCGTCGTCCATCTCATCAAAGCCGCCGCCAGCCGGCGCGCTCGAACGGCCGCCACCGGCGCCGCCACCGCTCGAACGCGGCGCACCGCCGCCGCCCGCCGCACGACCGCCGCCGCGCGGTGCCGACGGCTCACGGCTGTAGCCGCCGTCATCGCCCGCGTCGCTGCCCATCGAGGCGCCGCCGCTGCGGCCGCCCAGCATCTGCATCTGGTCGGCGACGATTTCCGTCGAGTAACGGTCGGTGCCGTCCTGGGCCTGCCACTTGCGCGTGCGGATGCGGCCTTCGATATACACCGACGAGCCCTTCTTGAGGTACTCCGAGACGATCTCGGCCAGACGCCCGAAGAACGACACCCGGTGCCATTCGGTCATTTCCTTGAACTCACCGGACGCCTTGTCCTTGTAACGGTCCGTCGTGGCGAGGCGGATGTTCGCCACGGCGTCGCCGCTCGGCAGATAGCGCACTTCCGGATCGGCGCCGAGGTTGCCGACGAGGATCACCTTGTTCACGGATGCCATGAATTTCTCCTGTTTGATTCCGTTGCGAGGAGCGGCCGCGCGGCACGCGCCGGCTAGCGCTTAATGCGCCTTCGCCAGTCGCAAACCGCCTCCGCGAATTGCGTTGCTTGCTGTGAACCACTGGTTCGAATAAAGGCCCGCCGGGATCAAGCCCGCTGGGTTCAAGCCCGCTGGGTTCAAGCCCGCTTTGGCGGCGCCTTCATATTGGCCGCGATTATAAGCCAGCACAAGACGAGCCCCGAGCACGCATAGAACACGGCGCTCGCGCCGTCGTGCTTGAGCAGCCAGCCGCCCACCACGCCGCCGAGCGCGAGCCCGATCGACTGCGTGGTGTTGTACACGCCCGTGGCCGCGCCCTTGCGGTTGCCCGGCGCGAGCTTGGAAACCAGCGACGGCTGCGACGCCTCCAGGATGTTGAAGCCGAGGAAGTACACGAACAGCACGGCCGACACGATGACAAGTGTATGTGCCAGCGAGCCGAGCAACAGCTGGCCGATCAGGATAAGACCAATGGCCGATACCACGACGGCCTTCATCTTGCCCCGCTTCTCCGCGGCGATGATGGCCGGCACCATCATGACGAACGCAAGGCCCATGACCGGCAGATAAATCTTCCAGTGCGACGCGACCGGCAGGCCCGCATCCACGAGCAGGCGCGGCACGACGAGAAAGAGCGCAGTTTGCGTGGCGTGCAGCACGAGCACGCCGAAATTCAGGCGCAGCAGTTCGACGTTGTGCAGCACCTCGGCGAACGGGGCGCGCACGTGCACGGGCTTCTTCGGCGAATCGGGCACGACCCAGATCACCACGCCCACCGCGAGAATCGAGAACACGCCGACGAGCGCGAACAGGCCGCTCATGCCGACCCAGTGAAACACGATCGGCGCGCCCACGATGGCCACGGCGAACGAGATGCCGATCGAGCCGCCCACCATCGCCATGGCCTTGGTGCGGTTCTCCTCGGCGGTCAGATCGGCGATGAACGCGAGCACCGCCGAAGACACCGCGCCCATGCCCTGGATGACCCGGCCGACGATGATCCACATCATGTCGTGCGCGCCCGCGGCGACGAAGCTGCCAATCGCGAAAATGACGAGGCCGGTGGCGATGACGGGCTTGCGGCCCACCATATCGGAAGCCCAGCCGTAGAAGATATAGAGAAGCGACTGCGTCACGCCGTACGCGCCGAGCGCGATGCCGACCAGCAGCAGATTGTCGCCGCCGGGAATGGTTTTCGCGTAGACCGAAAACACCGGCATGATCATGAAGAGGCCCAGCATGCGCAGCGCGAAGATCGCCGCGAGCGATACGGTCGCGCGCAGCTCGGGCGCGCTCATGCGTGAGGAGGTAGCGGGTGAATTGGAGGACATCGGAGCGTTGTGTGTTTGGGCCGCAGTCAAATGCCGCAAGTACCCGCACGTTGGTAACCAGACTCAACCAGACGAAGCGCGGACCTGGCGGACGCCGCCTGACGCGCCACTTTCGGGGGCCTTGCATATGCCGCTCCGGGCCCCTTCGAAGACCGTCAGCAAGCCGTAACGGCGGTCTGGAAAAGTCGCTATAGTAGCAGGTTTGGTTTCCCTTTCTCGCGCAGGTTCATGGAACAGATCCGTATCCGTGGGGCCCGAACCCACAACCTGAAGAACGTCAATCTGGACCTGCCGCGCCACAAGCTCGTGGTGATCACCGGGCTCTCCGGCTCGGGCAAGTCCTCGCTGGCGTTCGACACGCTCTACGCCGAAGGCCAGCGCCGCTACGTGGAGAGCCTCTCGGCCTACGCGCGCCAGTTCCTGCAGCTCATGGAGAAACCCGACGTCGATCTGATCGAGGGTCTGTCGCCGGCAATTTCCATCGAGCAAAAGGCCACCTCGCACAATCCGCGCTCCACGGTGGGCACGGTCACCGAGATCCACGACTACCTGCGGCTGCTCTACGCACGCATCGGCACGCCCTACTGCCCGGATCACGAGATTCCGCTGGAATCGCAGAGCGTCTCGCAGATGGTGGACGCCGCGCTCGCCCTGCCCGAGGAAACGAAGCTCATGATCCTCGCGCCCGTGATCGTCGACCGCAAAGGGGAGCACGCCGAACTCTTCGACGACATGCAGGCGCAGGGCTTCGTGCGCTTTCGCGTGCGCTCGGGCGGCGGCACGGCCAACGAAGGGGAAGCGAAGATCTACGAAGTCGAGTCGCTGCCCAAGCTCAAGAAGAGCGAGCGCCACACCATCGACGTGGTCGTCGACCGGCTGAAGGTGCGCCCCGACATGAAGCAGCGTCTCGCCGAGTCGTTCGAAACCGCGCTGCGCCTCTCCGACGGCCGCGCCATCGCGCTCGAAATGGACACGGACAAGGAGCATCTCTTCAGCTCGAAGTTCGCCTGCCCCATCTGCTCCTACTCGCTGCCGGAGCTGGAGCCGCGACTCTTCTCGTTCAACAACCCGATGGGCGCGTGCCCCGAATGCGACGGCCTCGGCCAGATCACGTTCTTCGATCCGAAGCGCGTGGTGGCGCACCCGTCGCTTTCGCTCGCCGCGGGCGCGGTGAAGGGCTGGGACCGGCGCAACCAGTTCTACTTCCAGATGCTGCAGAGTCTGGCCGCGTTCTACGACTTCGACATCGACACCGCGTTCGAAGACCTGCCAGAAAAGGTGCGCAAGATCCTGCTGTACGGCTCGGGCAAGCAGGAAATCCCGTTTTCGTACATCAACGAGCGCGGCCGCACCTCGGTGCGCGAGCACGTATTCGAAGGGATCATCCCGAATCTCGAGCGCCGCTACCGCGAAACCGACTCGGCCGCCGTGCGCGAGGAGCTTTCGAAATACCAGAACAACCAGGCCTGCCCGCACTGCGAAGGCACGCGCCTGCGCCGCGAAGCGCGCTTCGTGCGCATCGGTGCGAACGAGGACGCGCGCGCCATCTATGAAGTGAGCGGCTGGCCGCTGCGCGACACGCTAGGCTACTTCCAGACGCTGCGCCTCGAAGGCGCCAAGCGCGAGATCGCCGACAAGGTGGTCAAGGAGATCGTTGCGCGCCTCATGTTTCTCAACAACGTCGGGCTCGACTATCTCTCGCTCGAACGCAGCGCCGAAACGCTCTCCGGCGGCGAGGCGCAGCGCATCCGCCTCGCCTCGCAGATCGGCTCGGGCCTCACGGGCGTGATGTACGTGCTCGACGAGCCCTCCATCGGCCTGCATCAGCGCGACAACGACCGCCTCATCGCCACGCTCAAGCACCTGCGCGACCTCGGCAACTCCGTGATCGTCGTCGAGCACGACGAGGACATGATCCGCATGGCCGACTATGTGGTCGATATGGGTCCGGGCGCCGGCGAGCACGGCGGCATGGTGATCGCCCAGGGCACGCCTCAGGACATCGAGCGCGACCCGGCCTCGATGACGGGCCAGTACCTCTCGGGCGCGCGCCGCATCGACTATCCCGACGAACGCATCGAGCCCGGCGAGCGCCGCCTGCGCATCGTCGAGGCGCACGGCAACAACCTCAAGCACGTGACGCTCGACCTGCCGGTGGGGCTGCTCACCTGCGTGACGGGGGTTTCCGGCTCGGGCAAGTCCACGCTCATCAACGACACGCTGTATCACGCCGTGTCGCAGCATCTGTATGGCTCGTCGGCGGAACCGGCGCCGTTCGAGGCCATCGAGGGCCTCGAGCACTTCGACAAGGTCATCAACGTCGACCAGTCGCCGATCGGCCGCACGCCGCGCTCGAACCCGGCCACCTATACGGGCCTCTTCACGCCCATCCGCGAGTTGTTCGCGGGCGTGCCGGCGGCCAAGGAACGCGGCTACGAATCGGGCCGCTTCTCGTTCAACGTGAAGGGCGGCCGCTGCGAAAGCTGCCAGGGCGACGGCGTGCTCAAGGTGGAAATGCACTTCCTGCCGGACGTCTATGTGCCCTGCGACGTCTGCCACGGCAAGCGCTACAACCGCGAGACGCTGGAGATCCAGTACAAGGGCCGGAACATCAGCGAAGTGCTCGACATGACCGTCGAAGCCGCCTACGAGTTCTTCAAGGCCGTGCCGGTCGTGGCGCGCAAGCTCAAGACGCTGCTCGACGTGGGTCTGGGCTATATCCGCCTCGGCCAGTCGGCCACCACGCTTTCGGGCGGCGAGGCGCAGCGGGTGAAGCTTTCGCTGGAGCTTTCCAAGCGGGACACGGGCCGCACGCTGTATATACTCGATGAACCGACCACGGGCCTGCACTTCCACGACATCGCACTCCTGCTCGAAGTGATTCACCGGCTGCGAGATCAGGGCAATACGGTGGTCATCATCGAGCATAATCTCGATGTCATCAAAACCGCCGACTGGATCGTGGACATGGGCCCCGAAGGCGGCGCGGGCGGCGGCCAGATCGTGGCCCAGGGCACGCCCGAGGAGGTGGCGAAGTCGAAGGCGAGCTTTACGGGCCGCTATCTCGCGCCGCTGCTCAAGCGCCAGATAGCCGCGCTCGACACGGCCTCGGGCAAGTAAACAGGTAACCGGGCCGGCAACGGAGCCGGAAAAATTAGCAGTAGAAATGGCTGCGGCAACAACGGGCCGGGGACGCCAGCGTTCCCGGGGCCTGGAGACGGAATACACCCAAAATGGTCAAGCGCAACGAAGCGACCGAAGATAAACAGGTGCGCGACCTGCGGCCAAGGACGGTCAGGCTCACGAGCGACATGAGCCTGCCGAAGCTTTCGGCAGTGGAGATCGGCAGCTATGTGGCCGCGCTCGCCGGCATGTTCGCGGTGCTGCACTTGAACCTGCTCGGCGCGCTGCTCGCGGGGATGCTCGTGTTCCAGCTCGTCCACACCATTTCGCCGCTCATCGAGCGGCGCATGTCGAGCAGCCGGGCGCGCTGGCTTTCGGTGGTGCTGGTTTCCATCGTGATCGTGGGCGTCCTGACGGGGCTCACGGTGGGCGTGATCGAGCAGTTCGAAAGCGACGTGCCGAGCGTGCAGAAGGTCATGGCGCAGATGATGACGTTCGTCGACCAGGCGCGCGGGCGCATTCCCGAATCCATCGCGGCCTACCTGCCCGTGGATGTCGCCCAGATGAAGCTCAAGGCGCTCGCGCTGATGCACGAGCACGCCACGCAACTGGGCCAGGGCGGCAAGAGCGCCGCGCGTGTCTTCGGGCATATCGTGATCGGCATGATCATCGGCGCGATCATCGCCATTGGCGCGCAGAAGAACGCCACGCGGCTGCCGCTTTCCACGGCGTTCGTCGCGCGCGTCTCGCGTTTTGCCGACGCATTCCGCCGCATCGTGTTTGCGCAGGTGAAGATTTCGGCGATCAACACGACGTTCACCGGCCTCTTCCTGCTGGTCGGGCTGCCGCTCTTTCACGCACCGCTGCCGCTCGCGAAGATGCTGGTCGTGGTGACCTTCGTGGTGGGTCTGTTGCCCGTGATCGGCAATCTGATCTCGAACACGCTGATCGTCGCCATCGCGCTCACCGTGAGCCTGCCCGCCGCGGTCACGGCGCTCGTCTTCCTGATCCTGATCCACAAGCTCGAATACTTCCTGAACGCACGCATCGTGGGCGGCCAGATCGAGGCGCGCACCTGGGAGCTGCTCGTCGCGATGCTGGTAATGGAAGCCGCGTTCGGCATTCAGGGCGTGATCGCCGCGCCCATTTTCTACGCGTATATCAAGCGCGAACTCATCTATCTGCGGCTCGTCTGAGCCGCTTTACCGGATGCCCGCGCGCGGCGCTCAACGCCCGCGCGGCTCGCCGCCCGCGTCCGTCATGCCGTCCTGCCCCATCGCATAGATCGCCACTTGCACCCGGCTCGTGAGATTGAGCTTGCGCAGGATGTTGCGCACGTGAATCTTCACCGTGCTCTCGGCCAGGTCGAGCGTTCGCGCAATCTCCTTGTTGCTCGCGCCGCGCGCCAGCTCGCGCACGATGTCGCGCTCGCGCGCCGTGAGCGCCTCGGCGCCCGGACGCGCGGCGCCGGGAGCGCTCGCCACGCCGGCCGCGCCGCTCGCGCCGATCCCACCGGTCGAATGGACGGGCTTGCGCATCTGCTCCACGAGCTTCGCCGTCATGTGCTCGGTGATGACCGGCTGGCCGCTCGCGGCCTTGCGGATCGCAGCCACCAGCGCGTCCGCGTCGATGCTCTTGAGCAGGAAGCCGCGCGCACCCTCGCGCATCGCGGCCGTGAGTTCGTCGGCGTCTTCGGAGACGGTGAGCATCACGACCGCCGTCTCCGGCAGATCCTCGACCAGCAGCTGCAGCGTTTCGAGCCCCGAGAGGCCGGGCATGTTCAGGTCGAGCAGGATGACGTCGGGCAAGTGCTGCTTGGCGCGCTTGACGCCTTCCACGCCGTCCGACGCCTCGCCCACCACTTCGAGGTCGGGCTGGCGCTGCAACAGCGCGCTCACGCCCGAGCGAAAGAGCGTGTGATCGTCGATCAGCAGGATGCGTATGGTCATGGAATCGTTATCGGTCGTAGCGTTGAGTCGAGGTCTTCCGGTTCCGGTCGGGATGCCCGCCGCCCCGTTCATGCGGCCATGCGGCTCGCGGCCGGCAGCACGAGTTCGACGCGTGCGCCGCGCCCCGGCGCGCTGTCGAGCGCGAGCACGGCGGCAAGGCGTCTCGCGCGCTCCTGCATGATGTGAAAGCCGACATGCGATTCGCCGCGTGAGGCGATCTCGGCGGGATCATAGCCCACACCATCGTCCTCGATCGTCAGGCGAAAGTCGCGTCCGTTCACGACGCTCACGTGCACGTGCAGCGCCTCCGCATGCTTGCGCGTGTTCGAGAGCGCCTCCTGCAGCACGAAGAGCACCTGCAGTTGCTGGTCGGGCGGCAGCGGCGGCCCGTCTTCGTCGCGATAGTCGAGCACCAGCTCGGCGTCCGACTGGCGCCGAAAGCGTGCGACGGTGTCCTCGACGGCGAGGCGCAGCTTGCCCGGGGCGAGCTTCGTGCGGAAATTGAGCAGCAGCTCGCGCACGTCGTCGTAGCTTTCTTCCACGCCGCCCGCGAGGAGCGGCACGATCTCGCGGATCTCGTCGAGGTCGCCGCGCCCGGTGGCGCCATCGAGCAAATGCACCTGCATCTTCAGGAAGCTCAGGCCCTGGGCGATGCTGTCGTGCAGCCCCTGGGCGACGAGATTGCGCTCCTCGGAGACGGCGAGCTGGCGCCCGAGCGCCACGAGACGCCGGTTCATGAGCGCCACGCCGAGATGACGGCCGAGCGTCTGGAGCAGTTGCACGCCGGAAGGCGCAATCTCGCGCTCGCGCCGGAAGTGCAGGGAAAACGTGCCCAACGTCTCGTTCTGCGCGACGATGGCCGACACCACGACACTCACGAACCCCGCCTTCAGGCAACGCTGCGCGAGCACGCTGTCTTCGCGGATGCCCGCGCCCGAGCCCTGCGGCGCCATCAGACCGAAGACGACCGGCGCCTCGGCCGAAGCGCCGCCACAGGTGCAATCGGCCGCGGGCATGCAGTGCTCGGCGCGTGTAATCGCTTCGGGCATGCCTTCGGACACCAGCAGATGCAGATTGCCGTCGTCGGGCGAGACGACGCGCACGGTGCCGCCGTCGGCGTCGAATTCGCGCATCACGCGCGTGAGGAAATCGCGGCAGACGTCTTCCGTAGCCCCCGGCGTGTTGAGGAACGCCGCCATCTCGTAGAGCGTGGCGAGTTCGCGGTTTTGCGCCGCCAGCTGCGCGGTCTTGGCGTCCACGCGTTCGGCGAGATCCCGGTACAGCGCCTGCAGCTCCGCGACCATGCGATTGAAGCCTTGCGTGAGGTGGCCGAACTCGTCGGACGTCTCGACCGGCAAACGCGTGTCGAACTCCTGCGCCTCGATGCGCGCGAGCCCTTCCTGCAAACGCTGCACGGGCGCCACGAACCATTGGTAGAGCAGATAGACGATGGCCATCGTGCCCACGCAGGAAAGCGCCGCGAGCGCGACCTGCGAGATGCGCAGCCACGCGGTCTTGCGCGCGTTCTCGCGCTCGATCAGGCTGACGAGCCCGTTTGCCTCGTCGATGAAACCGGGCAGGAGGCCGATGTACGTCGAAGGCGCTCCCGCGCCGGCGGCGAGCTCGCGCAGCGCAGCGGGCTTCAGTTGCTGGCTCCACGCCGTTGCGACGCGCTCGAACTGCGCGTGGATGCCGGCATCCGCGGGAAGGAAGAGCGGCCGCGCCGGATCGCCGTCGCGCAAGGCGAGCAGCGTCGCGTCGAGCTGGCGCATCTGCGTGTCGACTTGCGCGGGTTTGCCGGTGCGGGCCTCCCATAGCGCGATCGCCACCGCGTTGGCGCGCATGCGCAGGCTCCCGGCGTCGTTGATCGCGGCCCCGCCGCCTTCGAGCTGCCACGAGAGCCACAGTGTGCCGCTGATCATCGCGAGCACGAGCGCGAGGGCGACCGTGGAGAGCACGACGATGCGCGTGGAGAGCCGCCGCGGGAACGGCGCGGCCTGCGCGCCGGCGCTTTTGGCAGAACCTGTTGCGGAATCGGAAGACTCGGTCATGGCGGGTTAGGGAAAGCGGCTGCGCGGAAACGTCGGCGCTTGCACCTGGCACTACCTCGCATCACCAGGCATTATCTGACGGAGCACGGCGGATGGCTCGCAATGTCGTATATCGGCAGACGGCTGCGACACTATGCGGCAGGTCATCCGTCTTCCCCGGCAAGCTCAAGCCGTTGCCGTTGCGCGACCCGGTCCATGTGCATCGTAAAAGTGCGGGGAATGCGAGCGCGGCTCGCTCCCCGCGAAAGAACGGCCATCCCCACGGCCGTTCACAGGCAAGCACAGCCCGCCGCGCCCGCGCCGCTTGCTAGCGGCTACGCACGAGCTGCCAGGCGCGCGACAGATAAGTGATCGAGGCAAAGCCGCTCCACACGTGCACGAGGCGCGTGAACGGGAAGATCACGAACAGCGTCATGCCCATGAAAAGGTGCAGCCGGAAGACGAGCGGCGCGCCAGCCACATGGCTCGCCGCGTCGCCGCGGAACGTGACGATGTGCTGCGCCCAGGTCATGAGCCGCACCATCATCGCGCCGTCCATGTGGGTCGCCGATTCGCCGATCGTCGTGAGCCCGAGCAGCAGCGTGACGAGCAGCCACAGCAGCAGCACCTTGTCGCCCACGCGCGTCACGGCCGAAACGCGTGCGTTCGAAAGCCGCCGATGCAGCAGGATGGCGAGGCCCACGAGACACATCGACCCCATCACGCCGCCCGCGACCATCGCCACGAGCTGCTTGACCGCATGCGGCACGCCGAGCCAGTCCCACACCGCGACGGGCGTGAGGAGCCCGAACAGATGGCCGAAGAAGAGCCCGAGAATGCCCACGTGGAAGAGAATGTTGCCGAGCCGCAGATGCCCGCGATAGAGCAGCTGCGAGCTGTCCGCCTTCCATGTGTACTGCTCGCGCTCGAAGCGCGCGAGGCTGCCGAACAGGAAGATGGCGGTGGCAATGTAGGGATAGATGCCGAACAAAAACGGGTTGAGCGTGTTCATGGCGATTCCTTTGCGCAGGCAGCCGAGGCGGCCGAGGCAGCGGAGGTGGCTGCGGCGGTCACGGCGGCAGACCCCGCTCGCGGGTGAAAATGAACGACCTGCGGTGAATGGCTCGCGCCGAATGTGTGCATGAGCGGCTCGACGCCGTCCGCACCGGTGCCGAAGCGCTCGAGCGCCTCGTCCATGTCGCGCACGGGCGCGCCCGCGAGCGGCAGCGGCTCGACGTCGCTCAGCTGGCACAGCACCGTGAAGATGCCCGCATAGGGGCTTTCG
The DNA here is from genome assembly GCF_038900695.1 of Paraburkholderia sp. JHI2823. Classification (NCBI taxonomy): domain Bacteria; kingdom Pseudomonadati; phylum Pseudomonadota; class Betaproteobacteria; order Burkholderiales; family Burkholderiaceae; genus Paraburkholderia; species Paraburkholderia sp. JHI2823. The sequence goes on from NZ_JAYMRY010000002.1 coordinate 261,427, forward strand.
TTCTTCTCGAGCTGATTGCCGAGCGCGGCAAGGACGTGAATCGCCTCGCCAAGCAGCGCGCTCGCCTCCTTTTCACCTATCAGGCCGAGCACTTCGAGAAAGAGCGGTACGTAGTCGGGCAGCTCGTTTGTCGCCACGTCGAGCCCATGGCTGCGGTATTCGTCGAGCAGATCGACCATCGCCTGGCCGCGCGCGCGGCTCTCGCCGTGCACGTGCTCGAAGAGATGCAGCGAGTGGCGCGGATTGCGGTCGAAAGTCGCCACGTAGTCTTCCTGCGACGCGACGAGCGAGCGAGCGCGCAGCGCCGCGATGAGCGGCGCGAGCTCGCGCGTGGCCATTGAGCCGTTCGGTGCGGCGTCGAGCGCGGCCTCGATGTCGGCGAGGGCGTCGAGCAGGGGCTGCCCGGGATAGTCGAGCAGCGCGGAAAGCACGGAATAGAGCGACATGATCGAAGTCCTCCCGCTCAAGCTTCCGAAGGCGTCTTGCGACGCGACTTCGGCATGTCGACATACACCACGCTGCCTTCGACCTTCGAGCCGAAGAGCGAGCCGTCCGAAACGCCGCCCGAGCAGCCGTTGCCGAACGAGAAGCCGCAACTGCCCTTCTCGTTGAACGAGTCCTCGACCATCTCCTTGTGCGACGACGGCACGACGAAGCGGTCTTCGTAGTTCGCGATCGCCATGATGCGGTACATGTCCTCGACTTGTTGCGCCGTGAGGCCCACACGCTCGAGGACGGCGTCGTCGTTCACGCCGTCCACGGTCTGCGTGCGCTTGTAGGCGCGCATCGCCAGCATGCGGCTGAGTGCGCTGACCACGGGCTTCTCGTCGCCGGCGGTGAGCAGATTGGCGAGGTAGCGCATTGGAATGCGCAGGCTCTCGACGTCGGGAATCACGCCGTCCATGCCGGTATGGCCCGCGTCCGCTGCCGACTGGATCGGCGAAAGCGGCGGGACGTACCAGACCATCGGCAGCGTGCGGTACTCGGGATGCAGCGGGAACGCGATCTTCCACTCGACCGCCATCCGATACACGGGCGAGCGCACGGCGGCGTCGAGCCAGCTTTGCGGCACGCCCTGGCGACGCGCCTCGGCCTGAATCGCGGGATCGTGCGGATCGAGAAACACGTCGAGCTGCGACTGATAGAGATCCTGTGTCGATTCGACCGAAGCCGCCTCACTGATCCGGTCCGCGTCGTAGAGCATCACTCCGAGATAACGGATGCGGCCCACGCACGTTTCCGAGCACACGGTCGGCTGTCCCGCCTCGATGCGCGGATAGCAGAAGATGCACTTCTCGGCCTTGCCGCTCTTCCAGTTGAAGTACATCTTCTTGTACGGGCAGCCCGAGATGCACATGCGCCAGCCGCGGCACTTGTCCTGATCGACGAGCACGATGCCGTCGTCTTCGCGCTTGTACACCGAGCCCGACGGGCACGACGCCACGCACGCGGGGTTCAGGCAGTGCTCGCACAAACGCGGCAGATACATCATGAAGGTGTTCTCGAAGCTCGAGTACATCTCCTTCTGCACGTTCTCGAACAGCTTGTCGCGGCTGCGCTTCTCGAACTCGCCGCCAAGATCGTCTTCCCAGTTAGGACCCCAATGGATCTTGTCCATCTTCTTGCCGGTGATGACCGACACGGGGCGCGCGGTGGGCGGCGTCTGCGAGAGAGGCGCCTTCTGCAGATGCTCGTAGTCGTAAGTGAACGGCTCGTAGTAGTCGTCGATGCCGGGCAGGTTCGGGTTGGCGAACAGGTTGGCCAGCACCTTGAGCTTCGGACCCTGGCGCGGCTCGATCTTGCCTTTCGGGTTACGCACCCAGCCGCCGTTCCACTTCTCCTGGTTCTCCCATTCCTTCGGATAGCCGATGCCGGGCTTCGTCTCGACGTTGTTGAACCACGCGTATTCGACGCCATCGCGCGAAGTCCACACGTTCTTGCACGTGACCGAGCACGTGTGGCAGCCGATGCACTTGTCGAGGTTCAGGACCATCGCCACCTGGGCGCGGATTTTCATGATGCGGCTCCTTCCTCTGCTCGTTCATCGAGCGGCCCTTCGAGCCACTCGACCTTCTTCATCTTGCGCACGATCACGTACTCGTCGCGATTGCTGCCAACCGTGCCGTAGTAGTTGAAGCCATACGCGAGCTGGGCATAGCCGCCGATCATGTGCGTCGGCTTGAGCACCGTGCGCGTGACCGAGTTGTGAATGCCGCCGCGCATGCCGCTCGTTTCCGCGCCCGGGACGTTGATGATCTTTTCCTGCGCGTGGTACATGAGGCACATGCCGCGCGGCACGCGCTGGCTCACCACCACGCGCGCGGTGAGCGTGCCGTTCACGTTGAACACTTCGACCCAGTCGTTGTCGACCAGGCCCGCCTCCTTCGCCTCGGCCTCCGAAACCCACACGTGGGGGCCGCCGCGCGAGAGCGTGAGCATGCGCAGGTTGTCCGTGTAGGTCGAGTGGATGCCCCACTTCTGGTGCGGCGTGATCCAGTTCAGCACGAGCTCGTGCTCACCGTTGGGTCTCGCGCCAAGCATCGGCGAGATCGTCTTCGTGTCGATGGCGGGCTTGTAGTTGCATAGGCCTTCGCCGAAGTCGAGCATCCAGCGGTGATCCTGATAGAACTGCTGACGGCCCGTGAGCGTGCGCCAGGGAATCAGCTCGTGCACGTTCGTATAGCCGGCGTTGTAGCTCACCTCTTCCGATTCGAGCCCCGACCACGTGGGCGCCGAGATGATCTTGCGCGGCTGCGCCTGCACGTCGCGAAAGCGGATCTTGTCGTGCTCGCGGCCTTCGGCCAGATGCGCGTGGTCGCGGCCCGTGATCTTCGAGAGTGCATCCCACGCCTTCACCGCAACATGGCCGTTGGTTTCCGGCGCGAAGGTGAGGATCATCTCGGCGGCGTCGATGGCCGTCTCCAGACGCGGGCGTCCCTCGGCTGCGCCACGGTTCTGCTGGATGCCCGTGAGCTGCGCGAACTCGCCCACCTCGTGCACGGTGTTCCAGTTGATCCCCTTGCCGCCGTTGCCCAGCTTCTCGAGCAGCGGCCCGACGGAGGTGAACTTGTTGTAGATCTCGCCATAGTCGCGCTCCACGAGCGTCATCGAGGGCGCGGTCTTGCCCGGAATGAGATCGCATTCGCCAAGACGCCAGTCCTTCGGCTCGAAGGCTTGGCCGAGTTCGCCGGGCGTGTCGTGCATGAGCGGCGTGCAGACGAGGTCCGTGCGCTTGCCCAGATGCGCGCCGCCGATTTCGGAGAACTTTTTCGCGATGGCCTTGTAGATCTCCCAGTCGGTCTTGCTCTCCCACAACGGCTGCACTGCCTCCGAAAGCGGATGGATGAACGGGTGCATGTCCGACGTGTTGAGGTCGTCCTTCTCGTACCACGTGGCCGAGGGCAGCACGATGTCGCCGTACAGGCACGTGGTGCTCATGCGGAAGTCAAGCACCGTGAGCAGGTCGAGCTTGCCTTCGGCCGCTTCGCGCACATTCACCTCGGCAGGCCTGATCGCATCGGCTTCGTCGCCGAACAGCGCGTGCTGGGTGCCGAGCAGGTACTTGAGGAAGTACTCGTGTCCCTTGCCCGAGCTGCCCAGAATGTTCGAGCGCCAAACGAACATGTTGCGCGGGAAGTTCGCGGGATTGTCGGGGTCGTCGCAGGCGAAATTCAACGCACCCGACGTCAGCTGATCGACGGTGTACTGCACCGGTGGCACTCCCGCGCGCTGCGCGGCTTCCACCACGTCGAGCGGATTCGCGCCCAGTTGCGGCGCCGAGGGCAGCCAGCCCATGCGCTCGGACTTCGCGTTGAGGTCGAGCATCGAGAGCCCTTCGTAGCGCGCGCGATCCGCGCCCGGCCCGAGGATCTCGTCCACGCTCACCTTCTCGTGACGCCACTGGCTCGTGTGGTTGTAGAAGAACGACGTGCCGTTCATCTGGCGCGGCGGGCGCGACCAGTCGAGCGCGAACGCGAGCGGCGCCCAGCCGAACTGCGGACGCAGCTTCTCCTGGCCCACGTAGTGCGCCCAGCCGCCACCGCTCTGGCCGATGCAGCCGCACATCATCAGCAGATTGATGATGCCGCGGTAGATCATGTCGTTGTGGTACCAGTGATTGAGCGCCGCGCCCACGATCACCATGCTCTTGCCGCGCGTGCGGTCGGCGTTGTCGGCGAACTCGCGCGCCACCTGGATCACGAGCTTGCGCGGCACCGTGGTGTGCTTCTCCTGCCATGCCGGGGTGCAGGGGATGTCGTCGTCGTACGAGGACGCCACGTTCGGGCCGCCCAGGCCCTGATCGACGCCGTAGCTGGCCATCTGCAGGTCGTAGACGGTCGCCACCAGCACGCTCGTGCCGTCCGCGAGCGCCACGCGCTTCGCGGGTACGCGGCGCGCGAGCAGTGCGCCGTGCTCGCCGCCGAAGTACGGGAAGCTCACCTCGACGACTTCGTCATGCCGATCGATGAGCGACAACTGCGGATCGATTTCGCGGCCACTGCCGCCGTCCTTCATCTCGAGGTTCCAGCGGCCCGCCTTCCTGCCGCCGTCGTGCTCGCCTTCGCCCCAGCGAAAGCCGATCGAGCCGTTCGGCGCGACGATGTCGCCCGTCGTGGCATCGATGGCGAGCGTCTTCCATTGCGGGTTGTTCGCTTCGTCGAGATTCGCGGCGAGCTGCGAGGCGCGCAGGAACTGGTCCGGCACGAGCGCGCCGTCGCGCCGCGCGAGCGTGACGAGCATCGGCATGTCGGTGTACTGCTTCACGTAATCGCGGAAGTACGTAGACCTGGCCGTAGCGTGGAACTCCTTGAGCACCACGTGGCCCATTGCCAGCGCGAGCGCAGCGTCGGTGCCCTGCTTCGGCGCGAGCCAGATGTCGCCGAACTTCACCATCTCGCCGAAATCCGACGACACCGCCACCGTCTTCGTGCCCTTGTAGCGGACTTCGGTGTAGAAGTGAGCGTCGGGCGTGCGCGTTTGCGGCACGTTCGAACCCCACACCATGAGATACGTGGAGTTGTACCAATCGGCCGATTCCGGCACGTCGGTCTGCTCGCCCCAGATCTGCGGCGAAGACGGCGGCAAGTCGCAATACCAGTCGTAGAACGACAGACACGCGCCGCCGATCAGGCTCAGATAGCGCGCGCCCGCGGCATACGACACCATCGACATGGCCGGAATGGGCGAGAAGCCCACCACGCGATCGGGGCCGTACTTGCCGATGGTGTAGGCGTTGGCCGCGGCGATGATCTCGCTGGCCGTGTCCCAGTCCGCGCGCACGAAGCCGCCCTGCCCGCGCGCACGCTTGTAGCGTGCCGCCTTCTTCGGGTCCTCGACGATATCGGCCCACGCCGCTACAGGGTCGAGCGTCTTGCGGGCCTCGCGCCACATCTCGATCAGGCGGCCGCGGATCATCGGGTACTTCACGCGCTGCGCGGAGTACACGTACCAGCTATACGATGCGCCGCGCGGGCAGCCGCGCGGTTCATGATTGGGCAGATCCGCGCGCGTGCGCGGGTAGTCGGTCTGCTGCGTTTCCCACGTGATCAGGCCGTTTTTCACGTAGACCTTCCACGAGCACGAGCCCGTGCAGTTCACACCGTGGGTCGAACGCACGATCTTGTCGTGCTGCCAGCGGCTGCGATAGCCGTCTTCCCATTTGCGGTCCTCGTTCACCACCGCGCCGTGGCCGTTCGAAAACGTCGACTTCACGCGCGACATGAACTTCAACCGGTCCAGAAAATGACTCATCAGGTTCTCCGGGACTGCTGCTGGAATCGTTCGATCGAGCCCGTCGCCGCACCATGTATTGCCTGCGCGGCGCCTGGCGCTCGTATCGTTCCGAGTATGGCGAGCAGGCGCTTGCCTGCCCATTCATCGAGCGGAGGGTGCGCGCAGCGCATCGGGAGGAGTCCCGTTGCGCCGCGCTACGCCTAAAGGACTAGTCCGCTGTCGTCTCCGCTCGCTTCAGCAAGGCATGGAAGCGTTGCGGCGCGCGTAGAACAGCCACGTCACCGCGGCGCATACCACGTAGAAGCCGATGAAGCAGAGGAGCGCGCCGACAGGCGAGCCCGTCAGGTCGAGCGAGGTGCCGAAGCTCTTCGGAATGAAGAAGCCGCCGTAAGCGCCCATTGCACCGGCGAAGCCGAGCACCGCCGCGGATTCCTTGCCGGCCTCGGCAAGCGCGCGCTGCTGCTCGCCCGCGCCGCCGGCCTTCGCCGCGCGCTGGTGTTGCGTGAGGAAGATCACGGGAATCATGCGGAAGGTCGAGCCGTTGCCAATGCCGGTGAGCGCGAAGAGCACGACGAACATCGCGAGGAAACCGCCGAAGCTGCCCTGTGTGCCGCCCAGCGCGCCGCCCGGCAGGAAGGCGATCACGCCCGCCACGGCCGCGATCATCGCGAGGAAGGTCCAGAGCGTGACGCGCGCGCCGCCCAGCTTGTCCGAGATCCATCCGCCAGCGGGGCGGGTGAGCGCGCCGGCGAGCGGCCCGAGGAAGGCCCATGCAGTGGGGTTGATGGCGGGAAATTCCGCCTTCGTGAGCAGCGCCAGGCCAGCGGAGAAGCCGATGAACGAGCCGAAGGTGCCGACATAGAGAAAGCACATGATCCAGTTGTGCGCGCGGCGGAAGATCACGGCCTGCTCGCTGAACGACGCTTTTGCATCGGCGATGTCGTTCATGCCGAACCAGGCGGCGAACGAAGACACGACGATGAGCGGAATCCATACGAAGCCCGTGCTCCACGCCGTCCTTCACCCAGCTCTGCCCGTCGCCGAGCAGGCCCGCGAATACGGCCGTCGAGATGACGATCGGCGTGACGAACTGCACGAGCGAGACACCCAGGTTGCCGATGCCTGCATTGAGGCCGGTGGCGAAGCCTTTGCGCGACTTCGGGAAGAAGAAGCTGATGTTCGCCATCGACGAGCTGAAGTTCGCGCCGCCGAGTCCGCACAACAGGGCGAGCACGAGCAGCGTCGCATACGAGGTCGACGGATCGCGCAGTGCGAAGCCCATGCCGAAGGCCGGGATCAGCAGGCTCGCCGTGGAGATCGCCGTGAAGCGGCGGCCGCCGAATATCGGCACGAGGAACGAATAGAAGATACGCAGCGTGGCGCCCGAAAGCGCGGGCAGCGCCGTGAGCCAGAAGAGCTCGTTCTTCGTGAAGTGAAAGCCGCCTTTATCGAGGTTGACGACCGTGACGCTCCACAGCGACCACACCACGAATGCCAGCATCAGCGCCGGAATCGAGATCCAGAGGTTGCGGGTGGCGATCTGTTCGCCGGAAGCTTGCCAGAACTTCCTGTTCTCGGGCTCCCATTGGGTCAGCAAATATTTGGACATGATTGTGCTCTTGCATCAGGTGCCGCACGCGCGGCGCGGGTTGATTCGATTAACCGACCATTCATCAGGGTTGCGAAGTTTCTTTCACCAGAGCGCTCCCTTCGGGCGTCTTGCCCGCGAGCTTTGCGCGGCCGTTGACGAGCGCTTCGGGGCGGAACGAGAAGTGCATGAACAGCAGGCTCACCGCGGTGGCGCCGAACATCAGCATGAAACAGGTGGTGCGGACGCCGGTGAGATCCACGAGGAAGCCGAACAGGATCGGCAGGACGAACCCGGCGAGGCCGCCCGCCAGCCCCACGACGCCGGAGACCGCGCCGATGTTGGCGGTGTAGTCGTCGCCGATGAACTTGAAGACCGAGGCCTTGCCCACCGCCATCGCGATGCCGACGACGAACATCAGCACCGTGTAGAAGACCGGTCCCGTGCTGATATGCAGGCCGAGCGGGCCATGCGCGCTATGGATCACGAAGTCGGTAGGCGGGTAGCTCAGCAGGAAGAAGCACGCGAGCGAGACCCACATCACGGCCCATGTCGTGCGATACGCACCGTAGCGGTCCGACAGCCAGCCGCCGAACGCGCGCAGCACACCGCCGGGCAGCGAGAAGCACGCCGCGAGAAACGCCGCATGCTCGATGCCGAAGCCGTACTGGTTCACGTAGTACTGCGGCATCCACAGCGCAAGCCCGACATAGCCGCCGAACACCACCGAGTAGTACTGCGCATAGCGCAGCACGCGCGGGTCGGCGAGCACGCGCATCTGGCCCGCCACGCTGGCGGAGTCCCCGACGCGGTGCGCCGGATCGGTCGCGGAAAACAGCCAGAACAGCAGCGCGGTCACGAGCATGGCGACCGCGTAGATTTTCGGCACGATGGTCCACGTACCGGCCGCGACGATCAGCACCGGCGCCACGAATTTGTTGAGCGCGGCGCCCGAATTGCCCGCGCCGAAGATGCCCATCGCGAGGCCCTGGCGCGACTTCGGGAACCAGCGCGCGACATAGGGCGTGCCGACCGAAAACGATGCCCCCGCGAAGCCCACGAACAGGCCGAGGACGAGGAATTGCCAGAATTGCGTCGCGTACGAGACGAGCCAGATCGGCACGATCGTAGCGAGCATGGTAAGGAAGAAGACGATGCGCCCGCCGAAGCGGTCGGTCCAGATGCCGAGCGGCACGCGGGCGAGCGAACCGGTGAGCACCGGCGTTGCCGCGATCAGGCCGAATTCGGTGTCGGTGAGGTGCAGCTGTTGTTTGAGCGGAATGCCGAGGATCGCGAACATCATCCAGACGGCAAAGCAGATCGTGAACGCGAAGGTGCTCGAACCCAGCACGCGCCATGCACGACTATCGGCGACAGGATCCGCGCGCGGGGCCACGCCAGCTTGCTTGCCTTTCATGATTTTCCCTCTTGTCGTTTTGTTGACGTGACAAGCGTAGGAAAGACGAAAGGTGCGGGCTATTCTCCGCAGGGAGTGAGCGACGATGCGCCGCTAGATCTTAAGGAGTAGTACCGGGGATGTGACGGCGCGGAACAAAAGCCGCAGGAATGCGCTGGGGTCAACAAGAACAGATGGGAAAGCCGTAGCGCGTCATGAAACGCGCTACGGCATGGTTCGCAGTGGCATCAACGCAAGATCAGCGGAACACCACCGTCTTGTGCCCGTTGAGCACGATGCGATGCTCGACGTGCCACTTCACCGCGCGCGCGAGCGTCACGCATTCCACGTCGCGGCCGATCGCCGTGAGCTGGTCCGGCGTCATGTTGTGATCGACACGCTCCACTTCCTGCTCGATGATCGGGCCTTCGTCGAGATCGGACGTCACGTAGTGCGCCGTTGCGCCAATGAGCTTCACGCCGCGGTCGAACGCCTGGTAGTACGGCTTCGCGCCCTTGAAGCTCGGCAGGAACGAGTGATGGATGTTGATCGCGCGGCCTTCGAGCGCCTTGCACAGCTGCGGCGAAAGGATCTGCATATAGCGCGCGAGCACCACGAGATCGGCGCCTTCGCGGTTCACCACTTCGAGCACGCGCGCTTCCTGCGCGGCCTTGTCGGCATCGGTGCCGCCGAGCAGCGGGAAGTGATGGAACGGAATGTTGTAGCTCGCCGCGAGCTGATAGAAGTCCTTGTGGTTCGAGATGATCGCGGGAATCTCGATGGGCAGCTGGCCGGTGCGGTAGCGGAACAGCAGGTCGTTCAGGCAGTGGCCGATCTTCGAGACCATGATGACGACGCGCGGCTTCACGTTCGCGTCATGGAGCTCCCAGCGCATGCCGAACTCCTGCGCGAGCGGCTCGAACGCTTCGCGCAGGCCGTCGAGGCCCGGGTCGCCGCCCACCTGCTGGAAGTGCACGCGCATGAAGAACTCGCCCGTATGGCTGTCGCCGAACTGCGCCGAGTCGAGAATGTTGCTGCCGCGCTCGAACAGAAAGCCCGACACGGCATGCACGATGCCCGGCCGGTCGGCGCACGATAGTCTGAGAATGAAGCTGTGATCGGTCGACATGACCCTGGTAACTCCCGTCTATACCTGGTGATTCAAAAGGGCTTTGGGGCTTTCCTAAAAGAACCGGCGCCCTTTCACAGCGTCGGCGCCTCGAAGATCGCGGCAATGCCCTCGCACGCGTCTTCGTCTATCCATTGGCGGCGCAGCAGGCAGTCGAGCGTCGCGAGGCTCGCGTCCACCGTCATCGCGCCTTCCTCGATCCAGCGCGCGGCTTCGTCGATACGTGCGAGGCGGTGCTCGCCGACTTCGCCGTCCTGGTTGTGCGGCACGAAGTCGGCCGGAAGCACGAGATCGTAGACGAAGATCTGCTCGGCCTGCGTGCCTTCGGGCAGCGACTGCAGCACGTGCACGGTGCGGCCGGCACGCGCCTCGCGCGCGAGATCCGCGCCGATGCCCGCTTCTTCCCAGCATTCCTTCACGAGCGTGGCCTCGATGTCGAAACCCCAGCCGATGCCGCCCGCCACGACGTTGTCGAGCATGCCCGGGTCGGTGGCCTTGGTGTGGCTGCGCCGCGCGATCCATAGCTGCGGTGCGCCGGGCGACAAGGAATGCGCGTATTCTACGACGCCGTTCAGATGCACCGCGTACGTCATCGTGCCGAAGAAGCGCGAGGCCGCGCGTTCGATGAAGGCGAGCGGCGGTGCTTCGAAGGCGTTGCGGATCGCGTAGGTTTCGTTGCGCCAGCCGGGAATGCGGCCTTCTGCCGCCAGCGCGCCGATCACCGAGCCTAGCGCCGCGCTGCGCGCCGGCACGCTGTCGAAGTGCCCAGCGAGCGTCACGCGCGCGCTTTGCGCGTCGCCATCGATCTCGAACACGTCGGGCCAGCGCGCGAGCAGCGCGACATCGTCCTCGCGGATCCAGCCCACGCGCTCGTCGCCGATATGAAACGGCAGATGCGCAGCGACGTCGAAACGCCGCGCGTCGATAATGCAAGGCAACGTCATCGATCAGGACTCCGTAGATCAGTCACGCAGGGCGATTCGAATGCCAATAGCGATAAAGGTGAGGCCCGCAAGGCGATCGAGCCACACGCCCGCGCGCGGGCGGCGCTTGAGCCAGCCGCCGATCGTGCCCGCACAGAGCCCGAAGATCGAGAACACCACGACCGTCTGCGCCATGAACACGAGGCCGAGTTCGAGCATCTGCAGGGTGACGCTCTGTGCGCCGTGCGCGTCGACGAACTGCGGCAGGAACACGACGAAGAACAGCGTCACTTTCGGATTCAGCATGTTGCCGAGCACGCTCTGGCGAAAGATCGCCAAAAGCGGCTGGCGCGGCCGGTCGCCCGCGGCGGCGAGGCCCTGGCTCTTGAGCGCCTTCACGCCGATCCACACGAGATACGCGGCGCCCGCGAGCTTGAGGATCTGGAACGCGAGTGGCGACGCGCGCAGGACAGCGGCCACGCCGAGGGCGGCGAGCGTGGTATGGAACGTCACGCCCGCGGCGAAACCGAGCGCGGCCACGAGACCAGCGGCGCGGCCCTGCGAAATGCCGCGCGCGAGCACCTGGAGGTTGTCGGGGCCCGGCGCGAAGGTAATGGCGAGGGACGTGGCGAGAAAGAGCGCGAAATTCGGCATGAGATCGACTCGTAACGGTGTGCGTTCGGGTTTCAGTGGCCGCCGAAGGCGGTGACGGTGAAGAGCGGCAGGCCCGCCTCGGTCAGCAGCTTCGAGCCGCCCAGCTCCGGCAGGTCGATGATCGCGGCGCCCTCCACCACGGACGCGCCGAGGCGTTCGAGCAGCAGCTTGCCGGCCATCATGGTGCCACCGGTGGCGATCAGGTCGTCGACGATCACGACCCGGTCGCCCTTGCCGCAAGCATCCTCGTGGATCTCGACGGTCGCTTCGCCGTATTCGAGCTTGTAGGTCTCGGAGACGGTCTTGTACGGCAGCTTGCCGATCTTGCGGATCGGAATGAAGCCCACGTTCAGCTCGTACGCGACGATCGGCCCGATGATGAAGCCGCGCGCGTCGAGCCCCGCCACGTAGTCGAGCTTCGCGTCCACGTAGCGCTCGACGAACAGGTCGATCAGCACGCGCAGCCCCTTCGGGTCGCCGATGAGCGGCGTGATATCGCGGAACTGCACGCCGGGCTGTGGCCAGTCCGGCACCGTGCGGATCAGGCTGTTCACGAACTGGGCGGCTTGCGCGCTCGGATTCGCAGGTGCGTTGGACATGATTTCTCCGGGTATTGACGGGATAAAGAACAGTAGGGCGTATAAACGGGGCAGGACCTTTGCATGGGCGGTCGCCAGCCAGCGATCCTGGCGGCCGCGTCAGGCCGCCGCCGCGCCCGCACCAGCGGCGCCCGGCTTGCGGTGCCGGGAGAGCCGCTCCTCGGCCAGCGCGAGTTGCTCGGGCAGGCCGCGCAGCACGACGATGTCGGCTTCGCGCAGCTTCGTCGACGGGTCCGGCTCGACGCCGCGAATGCCGTGGCGGCGGATCGCCGTCACCTCGACACCGAGCTCGACAAGCCCCAGGTCCGCGAGCGTGCGGCCCACGGCGTCGGCGCGCTCGTCGACCGGTACGGATTGTAGCCGCACCTGCTCGTGACCGTCCTCGCCCACATCGTCGGTGCCGTGGAAGTAGCCGCGCAGGAGGCTGTAACGTTCGTCGCGCAGTTCCTCGACGCGACGCACCACGCGCCGCATCGGCACGCCCATCAGCACCAGCATGTGCGAGGCGAGCATCAGGCTGCCTTCCACGATCTCGGGAATCACCTCGGTCGCGCCCGCGGCGAGCAGGCGTTCGAGATCGGCGTCGTCGACGGTGCGCACGATCACGGGCAAGGTGGGCTCCAGTTCGTGAATGTGATGGAGCACGCGAAAGGCCGACTGCGTATTGGCATAGGTGATCGCCACCGCAGCCGCGCGGTGGATGCCCGCGGCGACGAGCGACTCGCGCCGCGCGGCATCGCCGAACACCACCGACTCGCCCGCCGCCCCCGCGGCCGCCACGCGGTCGGGGTCGAGGTCGAGCGCGACGTACGAGAGGCCCTCGTACTCGAGCATGCGCGCGAGGTTCTGCCCCGCGCGGCCATATCCGCACACGATCACGTGGCCGCTTTGCTTGATGCTTTGCGTGGCGATGCGCGTCATCATCAGCGACTGCTGCATCCATTCCGTCGAGGAAAGGCGCAGTACGATGCGGTCGGCGTTCTGGATCAGGAACGGCGCGGCGAGCATGGAAAGCAGCATGGCCGCGAGGATCGCCTGCAGGAGCGTCGGATCGACGAGATGCCGGTCGAGAATGAGGTTCAGCAGCACGAAGCCGAATTCGCCGGCCTGCGCGAGGCCGAGACCCGTGCGCATCGCCACGCCCGGCGAGGCGCCGAACATGCGCGTGAGCGCCGTGATGAGCACGGCCTTGAGCACGACCGGCCCGACCAGGAAGCCCGCCACCATGAGGGGGTGCTGCCAGATCACGTGCGGGTTGAGCAGCATGCCCGTGGTCACGAAGAAAAGGCCGAGCAGCACGTCGCGAAACGGCTTGATGTCCTCTTCCACCTGATGCCGGTACGGCGTCTCGGCGATCAGCATGCCCGCGATGAAGGCGCCGAGCGCGAGCGAGAGGCCGAACTTGTCGGTGATGAACGCGGCGCCCAGCGTGACGAGCAGCACGTTGAGCACGAACAGTTCCTGCGAGCGGCGCCGCGCGACCACGTTGAACCAGCGCGTCATGAACTTCTGCCCCACGATGAGCAGAATGCCGAGCGCGAGCACGATCTTCACGGCGGCCATGCCGAGCGACTCGAAGAGCGACGCCGAGGAGCCGCCGAACGCCGCGATCACGATGAGGAGCGGCACCACGGCCAGATCCTGGAACAGCAGCACGCCCAGAATGTTGCGGCCGTGCTCCGATTCGATCTCGAGCCGCTCGGACAGCATCTTGCTGACGATGGCCGTGGACGACATGGCGAGCGCGCCGCCCAGCGCGACGCACGCCTGCCAGGTGATATGCACCCACGGCTCCAGCACGAGCCCGAGCAGGAGCGCCACCAGGATCGTGCCCATCACCTGCGAGAGACCGAGGCCGAACACCGCATGGCGCATGGCGCGCAGCTTCGAGAGCGAGAACTCGAGGCCGATGGAGAACATCAGGAACACGACGCCGAACTCGGCCAGGTTCTGCGCGCCGTGCGTATCCGGCACGATGCCGAGCGCGCGCGGGCCCACGAGGATGCCGACCGTGAGGTAGCCGAGCATCGGCGGCAGATTCAGATAGCGGAACAGGACGACGCCGACCACCGAGGCGAGCAGCAGGAACAGCGTCATTTCCAGCGGGGAGATCATCGTGTGGAGCGTCCTCGTTCGTCAGCCGCGGTTTGCATGAGCGGCGATGCAAAATCTGCCCCGCGCCGTCTCAATGATCGACGCAAAGGCGGCTCAATGGGAAGGGCTGCGGGAGAAACTGCGGGGCGGCGCGCGCACGAGGTTTTCGCGCTGGGGGCGCCGGCGCGGCGCGCAGACGCCTTTGCTATACTCCGCGGATGATAGCGAAAATCAATGGCGATCGGGCACTGAAGCTCGCTCGCGACGTGCTCGACACCGAAGCCGACGCCGTGCGCGGGCTTCGCGACCGGCTCGACGACAGCTTCGTCAGCGCGGTCGATCTCATCCTCAGCTGCCGCGGCCGCGTGGTCGTTTCCGGCATCGGCAAATCGGGCCACATTGCCCGCAAGCTCGCGGCCACGCTCGCTTCCACCGGCACCCCTGCGTTCTTCGTGCATCCGGCCGAAGCCAGTCACGGCGACCTCGGCATGGTCACCGCCGAAGACGTGTTCATCGGCCTGTCGAACTCCGGCGAATCCGAAGAGCTCGTGGCGATCCTGCCGCTCGTCAAGCGCATCGGCGCGAAGCTGATCGGCATGACGGGCAATCGCCCGCAATCGACGCTCGGCAAACTCTCCGACGTGCATCTCGACGCAGGCGTGGAAAAGGAAGCCTGCCCGCTGAACCTCGCGCCGACCGCGAGCACCACGGCGGCGCTCGCCTTGAGCGACGCGCTCGCGGTCGCGGTGCTCGACGCGCGCGGCTTCGGCGCCGACGACTTCGCGCGCTCGCACCCGGGCGGCGCGCTGGGCCGGCGCCTCCTCACCTACGTGCGTGACGTGATGCGCACCGGCGACGAAATTCCAAAAGTGCGCGACGACGTAACCGTGCGCGACGCCCTCTTCCAGCTGACGGCCAAGCGTATGGGCATGACGGCGATCGTCGGCGCGGACAACCGCGTGGAAGGCATTTTCACCGACGGCGACCTGCGCCGCGTGCTGGAGCGCGTCGGCGATTTCCGCGACCTGCCGATCGCGCAGGTCATGACCCGCGCCCCGCGCACCATCGGCCCGGACCAGCTCGCAGTCGAAGCCGTGGAACTGATGGAGCGACATCGCATCAATCAGATGCTGGTCGTCGATGCCGAGGGCACGCTGATCGGCGCGCTCAACATGCACGACCTGTTCTCCAAGAAGGTAATCTGATGGCACTCCCCCTCGACGCGACCGCGCGCGCAGCGCGTGTGCGGCTCATGATCTTCGACGTCGACGGTGTGCTCACCGACGGCGGCCTGCTCTTCACCGGCGCGGGCGACACCATGAAGGCGTTCAACTCGCTGGACGGCCACGGCGCGAAGCTCCTGCGCGTGGCCGGCATCGACACGGCCATCATCACCGGGCGCCGCTCGGAGATCGTCGCCATGCGCGCGAAGGAGCTGAAGATCACGCACCTGTGGCAGGGCGTGGAAGACAAGCGCGTGGCGTTCGCCGAGCTGCTGTCGCAAACGGGCATCGCGCCCGAAGCGTGCGGCTACATGGGCGACGACTGGCCCGACCTCGGCGTGATGCTCCAGTGCGGCTTCGCGGCCGCGCCCGCGAACGCCCATCCCGACGTGCTTTCGCGCGCCCACTGGGTGTCCGACAAGGTGGGCGGCCACGGCGCCGTGCGCGAAGTCGCCGACCTGATCCTGCGCGCGCAGAACCGCTATGAGTCCATGCTCGCCGAGGCCTGCGCGCCGCTGTCCGGGATGCCGCGATGAACCAGAAGTTCCGCCTCACCTCGCTCGTGCCGCTCGTGTGCGTGGCCGCGCTCGCCGGCTTCACGTGGTGGCTGCTGCAGGCCGTCCAGCCGCGCGAAAAAGAGGCGGCGCCGCGTCCGCTCACGCATACGCCCGACTATTTCGCCGACAACTTCTCGGTCTCCGAGCTCGATCAGTCCGGCGCGACGCAGTACCGGCTCACCGCCACGCACATGGTTCACTACGAGGACGACGAGAACAGCGACCTCACGAATCCGGCCGTGCGCGCGTTCCAGCCGGGCAAGCCGATCGTGACGGCCACGGGCGAGCGCGGCACGGTCAATGCCGACGCCTCGATCGTGAACCTGTACGACAACGCGCGCATCCTGCGGGCGGCCGGCGCCGGCGATCCGGAAATGCAGGCTGACTCGGAGCATTTCAAAGTGCTGGTGAACGACGATGTGATCCTGACCGAAAAGCCGGTTAAACTTCGTCGCGGCCAGTCGGTCATGACGGCCACCAGCGGCATGAACTACAACAACGTCACCCGGGTCATCCAGCTCTTCGGCAACGTCCGCGGAGCCATCGCCCCGGCTGACTCCGGCGGCTCGTCCTGAGCGCCGGGCCGTCCACGCAAGGCATGATTGCATGAACGATTCGCTTCCCCGTCCTCTGAACGGCCGTTCGCCCGAAGCGCGCCGCGCCCTGTTCGCGGCGCTGTCGGCGCTCGCGCTGCTGCTCGGCGGCCTCGCGCCCGCGGCCCACGCCGAGCGCGCCGACAAGGACAAGCCGCTCAATATCGAAGCGGACAACATGACGTATGACGATCTGAAGCAGCAGACCATCTTCACCGGCCACGTGGTCGCCACCAAGGGTACGATTCTCATCAAGGCCGACAAGGTCGTCGTCACGCAGGACCCGCAGGGCTACCAGTTCGCGACGGGCACCGTCGCGCCGGGCACGCCGGCCGAGAAGCTCGCCTATTTCCGCCAGAAGCGCGAGGGCCTCGACGAATACGTCGACGGCACCGCCGAGCGCATCGACTACGACGGCAGGCAAGACCTCACCACGCTCACGACGCGCGCCACGGTGCGCCGCCTGCAGGGCCTCTCGACGGTGATGGACCAGGTCCACGGCAGCGTCGTCACCTACGACGGCCAGAACGACTTCTATACGGCAAGATCGGGCAAGGACGTCGCCGGCCCCGGCAACCCCGGCGGCCGCGTGCGGGCCATGCTCTCGCCGCGCACCACAGGAGCGCCGGCCGCCGGCGCGCAGCCGGGCGCGGGCGCCCCCGCCACGCTCACGCCGTCCACCACGCTGCAGGGAGCGCCGCAACAGTGAACACCGTCACCGCCCCCCAAATCCATGGCCGCCAGCTCGCCGGCAAGACGAGCTCGCTCGTCGTGCGCAACCTGAAGAAGCGCTATGGCTCGCGCACGGTCGTCAAGGACGTTTCGCTCGACGTGAAAAGTGGCGAAGTGGTCGGGCTGCTCGGGCCCAACGGCGCCGGCAAGACCACCTCGTTCTACATGATCGTAGGTCTCGTGCCGCTCGATGCCGGCGAGATCGATCTCGACGGCCAGTCCATCAGCCTGCTGCCGATCCACAAGCGCGCGGCGCTCGGCCTCTCGTATTTGCCGCAGGAAGCTTCGGTGTTCCGCAAGCTCACCGTGGAAGAGAACATCCGCGCAGTGCTCGAGTTGCAGGTGGACGGCAACGGCAAACGTCTGTCGAAAGACGTGATCAGCGAGCGCACGGATGCGCTGCTCGACGAGCTGCAGATCGCGCATTTGCGCGATAACCCGGCGCTCTCGCTTTCCGGTGGCGAGCGCCGCCGTGTGGAAATTGCACGCGCCCTCGCAACCGACCCGAGCTTCATCCTGCTCGACGAGCCGTTCGCGGGCGTCGACCCGATCGCCGTGCTCGAAATCCAGAAGATCGTGAAGTTCCTCAAGCAGCGCAACATCGGCGTGCTGATCACGGACCACAACGTGCGCGAGACGCTCGGCATCTGCGATCACGCGTACATCATCAGCGACGGCTCGGTGCTCGCGGCCGGCGCGCCCGGCGACATCATCGAGAACGAAAGTGTGCGCCGCGTCTATCTCGGCGAGCACTTCCGCATGTAAGCCCACGGGCGCGCCCCGCGCGCCCGCCCGCCGGCCCGTAGCCCGGCGCTGCTCACGAGGCGTGAGCGATCCGCTTTCCCGTTGTCAGGCAGGCGCCACGTCTGCTTTCCCCGCGTCATTCCGCCGTGCCCGCCGTGCCCCTAAAGAGTGCATGGCGCGACGTGCGCCGTCCCTCGTTTGCGCACCAAATTCCGGGGACCCGACGGCGCGGCAAACGCTCGTTTTTGCGAATGTCTCGTGGTTTCGCCCGCGTGGCAAACTCTTTACAATGGTTCGCACACCGCCATGAAAGCCAGCCTCCAACTCCGCCTTTCGCAGCATCTTGCGCTCACCCCCCAACTGCAACAGTCCATCCGGCTGCTGCAGCTGTCGACGCTCGAACTGCAGCAGGAGGTGGCGACGGCGATCGCGCAGAACCCGCTGCTCGAAAACGAGGACGACTGGATCGCGAGCCCGCTGCGCGTAGCCGCAGACGGCTCGGTCATCGCGCAGCCGCCCGCGCCCTCGGGCGCGGAGCCGATGCAGGGCGCGAACACGTCCAGCACGGCGTCCAACGGCAGCAGCGAAAGCAGTGAGAGCGAGCCGCGGGGCGTGGACGAATACGACGGCCTCGGCGGCGACGCGAACGGCGACGCCAGCCAGTGGAACCTCGACGACTACGGCCGCTCAGGCAACGCCTCCGACGACGACGACCTGCCGCCGCTGCAGATCCACGAATCGACCACGACGTTGCGCGATCATCTGATGGCGCAGCTGCGCGAAACGAATGCGAGTCCGCGCGATCGCGCGCTGATCACGTTCCTCATCGAATCGCTCGATGAAGACGGCTATCTCAGCGCGACGTGCGAGGAAATCCTTGCGGACATCCCCGCAGAGCTGGAGGTCGATGGCGACGAGCTCAACGCGGCGCTCGCGCTCCTGCACAGCTTCGACCCCGCTGGTGTGGGCGCGCGTTCGGCCTCCGAGTGCCTCAAGCTCCAGCTGCTGCGCGTCAATTCGTCGCCCACGCGCACGCTCGCGCTAGAGATCGTGTCGCATCATCTGGAACTGCTCGCCGCGCGCGACTTCACGCGGCTGCGCAAGCAGCTGAAGACGGGCGACGACGAACTGCGCGACGCGCATACGCTGATCCGTTCGCTGGAGCCGTTTCCGGGTGCGTCGTACGGCAAGGCCGAAGCCGATTACGTGGTGCCGGACATCATCGTGAAGAAGAGCGGCCAGAACTGGCATGCGGAGCTGAACCCCGAGGTGGTGCCGAAGCTGCGCATCAACCATTTGTACGCGAATATCCTGCGCAACAACCGCGGCGATCCGGGCAGCGGCTCGCTGCGCCAGCAGTTGCAGGAAGCGCGCTGGCTCATCAAGAACATCCAGCAGCGCTTCGAGACGATCCTGCGCGTCGCGCAGGCTATCGTCGAGCGTCAGAAGAACTTTTTTGCACATGGCGAAATCGCCATGCGCCCCTTGGTTTTGAGGGAGATTGCTGATACGCTGGGCCTACACGAATCAACTGTCTCGCGTGTGACAACCGGTAAATACATGCTGACTCCATTCGGGACACTTGAATTTAAGTACTTCTTCGGATCGCACGTATCGACGGACACCGGCGGCGCTGCATCGTCCACCGCCATCCGCGCTCTCATCAAGCAACTCATAGGAGCCGAGAACACCAAATCTCCTCTTTCAGACAGCCGCATCGCCGAACTGCTGGCGGAACAGGGCTTCGTTGTCGCGCGACGCACAGTCGCGAAGTATCGCGAAGCGCTGAAGATCCCGGCAGTTAATCTGCGCAAGTCTCTTTAGCCTGTTCCGCCTTTCACGGAGCAGGCGTTTTCCGGCCGCTACGCCCGTTGGCGGAAATGGCCGGCCGAGCTAGCCCGTCGTCGCAGGCCTTTCGGGGAGCCTCGCACAGGCAGACAGTCGACCGGCATTGCCGCGCTTCACGCGTCCCGCGGCCATCAGCCTGGAGAAGCACTATGAATCTGAAGATCAGTGGACACCATCTCGAAGTTACGCCAGCGTTGCGAGAATACGTGATCACCAAACTGGACAGGGTGCTAAGACATTTCGATCAGGTAATCGATGGCAATGTGGTCCTCTCGGTCGACAACCATAAGGAAAAGGATAAGAGACAGAAGGTCGAAGTGAACCTTCATCTGAAAGGCAAGGACATTTTTGTGGAGAGCGCGAACGGCGACATGTACGCCGCCATCGATCTCGTGGTCGACAAGCTGGACCGCCAGGTCGTCCGTCACAAGGACCGCGTGCAGGGACATCAGCACGAGGCGATCAAGCATCAACCCGCGCCCATTATCGAGGTCCCGCCGCAATGAGCCTCGTGGCGATTCTCGCCATGAGCCGGAGCCGGAGTCGATAAGTTCATCCTCCGTCCGCTGAAGCGAAGCCGCCCGAACCGGGCGGCTTTTTCGTGGATGTGTGCAACCTGTGTTTTTGCCGGCGGTGCAACCGGGGAACAAAGGTTGCGCTCATGCGTGGCGCATCGCACCATCGGCATGGACGCTTGTTCTATAATGGTCCAGTCGTTTTCGGGGTCTTACGCACGAACAAGTCCCCATGGTCCCGGCATCGGGCTTCGTAGCCGGATCCAATGCTTCCGCGAAGGCGGGCAGTTGCTGGGGTGAGGAGCATTCAGGCCACGTTTTCGCCTGCCAACATGAATCGTTTAGCCAAAATACTTCCCATCGAGAACGTCGTCGTCGGTCTGTCCGTTACCAGCAAGAAACGCGTCTTCGAACAGGCTGGCCTGATCTTCGAAAACCAGAACGGCATCGCCCGCAGCACGGTTACCGACAATCTTTTCGCGCGCGAGCGTCTAGGCTCCACGGGCCTCGGCGAAGGCGTCGCCATTCCGCATGGCCGCATCAAGGGCCTCAAGCAGCCGCAGGCCGCCTTCGTGCGCCTCGCCGAGCCTATCGCCTTCGAAGCGCCGGACGGCCAGCCCGTCTCGCTACTCATCTTCCTGCTCGTGCCCGAACAGGCCACGCAGCAGCATCTTGAAATCCTGTCCGAGATCGCACAACTGTTGTCGGACCGCGAAACGCGTGAACGCCTCCATACGGAAGAGGACCGCGAAACATTGCATCGCCTGCTCACCCAGTGGCAACCTTGATCTAAGCGCGGCGTCTCGCGGGCGCGCGAAACGCGGTTCGCGCGGCCGACGGGCGCGCTCGACACGCGTTGCATGGGTGAAGCGCAAGGCCCCGAGTGCCGTTAATCATCCAGGTCGCATGGTTTGTTCCGCCCGCAGCCTGAATCAGCAGTTCAGTCAGCCGTTAAGCGAGCCCTCTCGCGGAGTCACCGACTCATGGACACTTCCAGCATCAACGCCCAAAGCATCTTCGACGACAACGCCACCACGCTGAAGCTCAGCTGGCTGACGGGGCACGAAGGCTGGGAACGCGGCTTCTCCACGGAAACGGTGGCCACGGCCACGGCGAGCGCCGACCTCGTCGGCCACCTCAACCTCATCCACCCGAACCGCATCCAGGTGCTCGGCGACGCCGAGGTCCACTACTACCAGCGCCAGACCGACGAAGACCGCTCGCGCCACATGGCCGAGTTGATCGCGCTCGAACCGCCCTTCCTCGTGGTCGCCGACGGCATGACCGCGCCGCCCGAACTGGTGCTGCGCTGTACGCGCTCCTCGACGCCGCTCTTCACCACGCCGATGTCGGCGGCCACCGTCATCGACAGCCTGCGCCTCTACATGTCGCGCATTCTCGCGCCGCGCGCGACGCTGCACGGCGTGTTCCTCGACATCCTCGGCATGGGCGTGCTGCTCACCGGCGACTCGGGCCTCGGTAAAAGCGAACTGGGTCTGGAGTTGATCAGCCGTGGACACGGCCTCGTGGCCGACGACGCCGTGGACTTCGTGCGCCTCGGCCCCGATTTCGTCGAAGGCCGCTGCCCGCCGCTCTTGCAGAATCTGCTCGAAGTGCGGGGCCTCGGTCTTCTCGATATCAAGACGATCTTCGGTGAAACGGCCGTGCGCCGGAAGATGAAGCTCAAGCTCATCGTGCAACTGGTGCGCCGCCCGGACGGCGAGTTCCAGCGCCTGCCGCTGGAGAGCCAGACGGTCGACGTGCTGGGACTGCCCATCAGCAAGGTCACGATCCAGGTGGCCGCGGGCCGCAACCTCGCCGTGCTGGTCGAGGCCGCCGTGCGCAACACGATTCTGCAATTGCGCGGCATCGACACGCTGCGCGACTTCATGGACCGTCAGCGTCTCGCCATGCAGGATCCCGACAGCCAGTTTCCCGGCAAGCTGATCTGACGCTACCGCGCGGCCGGTCAACACACGCCGCGCGGCCCGGAGCGCCAATACGGGCGCGCGTATCGGATGCTATGATGACCCAATCGGGTTCATCGACTTTCCCATGCGTATCATCCTGATCACCGGCATTTCGGGCTCCGGCAAGTCAGTGGCGCTCAACGCGCTCGAAGACGTCGGTTACTTCTGCGTCGACAATCTGCCGCCGCGCTTTCTGCCTCAGCTCGCGCAATATTTGAGCGACGACGGTTACGAGCGCCTGGCGGTTGCCATCGACGCGCGCTCGAGCGCCTCGTTCGACGATATGCCGGAGATGATCCGCGACCTCGCGCTGCGCCACGACGTGCGCGTGCTGTTCCTCAACGCGAGCACGCAATCGCTCATTCAGCGCTTTTCGGAAACGCGCCGCCGCCATCCGCTGTCGGGCTCCGTCGCCCACGACGCCAATGTGGGCATGCTCAAGTCGCTGGAAGAAGCGATCGAGCACGAGCGCGAACTCGTCTCGAACCTCGCCGAATTCGGCCATCAGGTCGATACGAGCAATCTCAGCGCGAACGCGCTGCGCCAGTGGGTGAAGATCTTCGTCGAGGGCGAGCGCGGCTCGCTCATGCTCACGTTCGAATCGTTCGGCTTCAAGCGCGGCGTGCCGCTCGACGCGGACCTCGTATTCGACGTGCGCACGCTGCCGAACCCGCATTACGACGCCCGCTTGCGCCCCCTCACCGGACTCGATCGGCCCGTGATCGACTTTCTCAGCGCGCAGCCGGCCGTTCACGAAATGATCGACGATGTGTACGCGTTCGTTGCGAAGTGGCTGCCGCATTTTCGCGCCGACAACCGCAGCTATCTGACCGTCGCGATTGGATGCACCGGCGGCCAGCATCGCTCGGTGTACATCGCCCAGACGCTCGCCACGCGCTTTGCCGGCGGGGCGAACGTTATCGTGCGTCACCGCGACGCGCCTCTCGATGTCGGAGAGTCGTCACGGCTGATCGCCTAACCGGCTGCGCATCGCGCGGCCCTTAACCGAAAGCGTTGCGCTATGTCCTCGTCTCCTGCCGTGCTTGCCGATTTGCCGCTGTTTCCGCTGCATACGGTGCTCTTCCCCGGCGGCCTGCTGCCGCTCAAGATCTTCGAAGCGAGATACCTGGACATGGCGAGCGAGTGCCTGCGCGAGCACACGCCGTTCGGCGTGTGCCTGCTCAAGAGCGGCGCCGAGGTCGCGCAACCCGACGAGCCTGCCGTGCCTGAGACCGTTGGCTGCCTCGCCGTCATCGAGCAATGTGATGTCGAAACCGTCGGCATGCTGCACATCCAGGCGCACGGCACCCAGCGCTTTCACCTGCTCTCGCACCGCGTGCAGGCCGACGGCCTGCTCGTGGGCATGGCCGAGTTGCTCCCCGAAGACATACCGCTCGAAGGCGGCGAACAGCTCGCGAAGTTCGGCGCGTGCTCGGAAGTGCTCGAGCGGATCATCGCGACGATACGCGAGCGCGACCCGGCGAGCCTGCCGTTCGCGGAGCCGTTCCGCTTCGACGATCCCACGTGGGTGTCGAACCGTCTCGCCGAAGTGCTGCCAATTCCACTGCGCGCGCGCCAGAAGCTCATGGAGCTGAACGACGCGGGCGCGCGCATCGACATCGTGCATCACTACATGCAGCAGCATCAGTTGCTTTGAAGACGGGCTGAAGCCGATCTGGGCCGGCCTCGCGCCGACTCAGCGCCGACTCAGATCAGCGGTCCACGCAACCCGTCGAGCAATTTGCGCACAGGCGCGGGCACGCCATACGCGTCGATCTCGCCCAGCGGCACCCATGCGGTTTGCGTTTCGTTCGCTTCGAGCAACGCCGCTTCGCCCTGCAGTTCAACGACTCGCGGTTCGATGTCGAGCTTGAAATGCGTGAACGTGTGCGCGAGCGGCGCGAGCGGCGAAGCCGCCGCCGCGCGCTCGCGGCTCGCGCCCAACGCCTGCGCGCGCTCGGCGAGCGCCGCTTCGTCGGCGGCTTCGGGCAAGCTCCACAATCCGCCCCAGATGCCCGATGGCGGGCGCTTCTCCAGCATGACCGCGTCGCCGTCGAGCAGCACGAGCATCCAGGTGCGCCGCGTGGGCACGGTCTTCTTCGGGCGCGCGGCGGGCAGCTCGCGCTGGCGCCCCGTCGTCTTCGCCACACAGTCATCCGCAAACGGACAGCGCGCGCAGTCGGGCTTGCCCCGCCCACAGAGCGTCGCGCCCAGATCCATCAAGCCTTGCGTGTACGCGCTCACGTCGGCGTCGCTTGCCGTGGAACCCGGCACCAGCGATTCGGCCAGCGTCCACATCGCGTTCTCCACGCGCTTCTCGCCCGGAAAGCCTTCCACGCCGAACACGCGCGCGAGCACGCGCTTCACGTTGCCGTCGAGGATCGTGGCGCGCGCACCGAATGCGAACGACGCGATCGCCGCCGCGGTCGAGCGGCCGATGCCGGGAAGCTCCGCCAGCGCCTCGACCGTCGATGGAAACTTGCCGCCGTGCGTTTGCGCCACGACCTGCGCGCAGCGATGCAGGTTGCGCGCGCGCGAGTAGTAACCGAGGCCGGCCCAAAGGGCCATCACGTCGTCGTCGGGCGCGGCGGCGAGCGCCTCCACCGTGGGGAAGCGCTCGAGAAAGCGCGCGTAGTACGGAATCACGGTCGAGACCTGGGTCTGCTGCAACATGATTTCCGAGAGCCAGATGCGGTATGGGTCGCGCGTGTTCTGCCATGGCAGGTCGTGACGGCCATGCTCGCGCTGCCAGGCGATCAGACGTGGCGCGAAGCCCGTGAGCAGTTGTTGGGGATACGCGTTTTCAGGAAGCGCCGCGGACGCATTGGAAGTTCGGTACATGGAGAAGCTTGCGGTCAGCGCTGGCAGCGCGGACAGAAATAAGTGGAGCGCTGGCCCTGCACGATCTGCCTGATCGGCGTGCCGCACACGCGGCAGGGTTGGCCCGCACGGTCATAAACGAAGTATTCGAGCTGGAAATAGCCGCTTTCGCCATTGCTGCCGACGAAATCGCGCAGCGTGCTACCGCCCTTCTCGATGGCCGAGGCAAGCACGGCGCGCACGGCGTCCGCGAGGAGTTCGTAACGCGCGAGCGAGACGCGCCCCGCAGGGGTCGTCGGCCGGATTCCCGCGCGAAAGAGACTTTCCGAGGCGTAGATATTGCCCACGCCCACGACGATGTCGCCCGCGAGCAGCGCCTGTTTGACGGCGACCTTGCGACCGCGCGTCTCGCGATAGAGCAGCGCGCCGTCGAACGCAGGCGCGAATGGCTCGATGCCGAGCGTCGCCAGCAGCGGATGGCCCAGCACGTCGCCGGCTTCGCGCGGATGCCACAGCACGGCGCCGAAACGGCGCGGATCGCGAAAGCGTAGCGTGAAGTCGTCAAAGTACCAGTCGACATGATCGTGCTTTTCCGCAGCGGGCGGCTTGGGCAGATTGCGCAGCACGCGCAGCGTCCCGGTCATGCCGAGGTGCACGATGAACCAGCCGTCGTCGACTTCGAACAGCAGATACTTGCCGCGCCGCCCCACGGAACGGATCGTGTGACCGCGTAGCGTGCGCGCAAGCGTGGCCGGCACCGGCCAGCGCAAAGCGGGGTTGCGCACCTCCACGCGCTCGACCCGGCGGCCCGCGACCCACGGCTCGATCCCCCTTCGGGTAACTTCGACTTCTGGCAACTCTGGCATATCTCGCGGCCTGATTGGGATGCGGATCCGGGCTGGTCTACAACTTGCCCAAACGCGTGTGCGCGTTGTGCGCGTATTGTAGCCAGCGCGTTACAATCGACCGAAACATTCGACGGAATTCCATGGAACTGTCTTTCGTTAAGCTGTTCGCGAAGCGTCCCGCAACGCCCCGCGTGCCCTCCGCCATCGCGCGCCGCCTCGTCGGCGCCGCGGTTGTCGCGGCTTGGGCACTGACCACGTCGAGCGCGTACGCGCAGGATACGTCCGTCACGATGCCGGACGCCTTCGGCCCCGCGTCGCCCGACGAGAAGAAGGATCTGCCGGGCGTGCCGCTGTCGAGCCAGATCGTCTTCCAGGTGCTCGCCGCGGAAATCGCGCTGCAGCGCGACCAGCCCGCGCCCGCCTTCCAGACGTATCTCGCGCTTGCGCGCGATACGCACGACCCGCGTATGGCGCAGCGCGCCACCGAGATCGCGCTCGCGGCGCAAAGCCCTTCTGACGCACTGACGGCCGTGCAACTCTGGCAGCAGTACGCCCCCGATTCGGAACGCGCCGCGCAACTCGACGCCTCGCTGCTGGTGCTCGCCGGCAAGCCCGACGACGCCCAGCCGCTGCTCGCGCGCGAACTGGCGCGCGTGCCGGCCGACAGCCGGGGCCAGGCGATCCTCTCGCTGCAGCTTCTGCTTTCGCGCGGCCCCAATCGCGTGGGCGGCCTGAATGTGCTCAAGACGCTGCTCAAGAACGACATGAATCGTCCCGAGGCGCAGCTCGCGATCGGCCGCCAGCAACTGCTCGCCGACGACGTGCCGGGCGCGCGAAAGTCGTTCGAGCAGGCGCTCGCGCTCAAGGCCGACTACCTTCCTGCCGCGCTGATGCTGGCCCAGATGGGGCCGGAGGAGCGTGCCGAAGGCATCGCATCGATCGAAAGGTACGTCCAGCAGAACCCGAAGTCGCGTGAAGGCCGGCTTGCGCTCGCACAGACCTACCTCGCCGCCGACCGCCTCGACGACGCGCAAAAGCAGTTCGAGATCCTGCACAAGGAGAACGCGACCGACCTGATGCCGCTCATGGCGCTCGCGCTCATCAGCGTGCAGCAGAAGAAGTTCGACGCCGCCCAGAAGTACCTGGCGCAATACGCGCAGATCGCCGAGAAGAATCCGGCTGCGGACCCGGGCCAGGCCTATATCTACCTTGCGCAACTCTCGGTCGAGCAGAAGGATGACGCCGGCGCGCAAAAGTGGCTCGACAAGATTCAGCCCAATAGCCAGCAATACGTGCCGGCCCAGATCACGCGCGCCCAGATTCTCGACAAGGAAGGCAAGACCGACGCCGCGCGCCGCCAGCTCGCGAGCATCCAGGCCGACGACCCGCGCGACCAGGCGCTGATCGCACGCACCGATGCCGCGATCCTGTTCGACGCGAAGCGCTACCCGGAGGCCGAAGCGCGCCTCGCGAAGGCGACCGGCGACTTCCCGGAAGATCCCGATCTCACCTATGACTACGCGATGGCCGCCGAAAAGACCGGCCATTACGACGTCATGGAAGCGCAGCTGCGCAAGCTGATCAAGACGCAGCCCGACAATCCCCAGGCTTACAACGCGCTCGGCTACTCGCTCGCGGACCGCAACCAGCGCCTCCAGGAAGCCGACAAGCTCGTCGAGAAGGCCTCGGCGCTCGCGCCCGACGACGCGTTCATCATGGACAGCGTTGGCTGGGTGAAATTCCGCCTCGGCGACAACGCGAACGCAATCAAGCTGCTGCGCAAGGCGTACAGCCTCCAGCCGAACGCCGAAATTGGCGCGCACCTGGGCGAAGTGCTCTGGAAGAATGGCGACCAGGATGGCGCACGCGCGGCCTGGCGCGAGGCCCGCAAGCTCGAACCCGATAACGACACGCTCCTGAAGACGCTCAAGCGCTTGCAGGTCAACGATCTCTGATGGCAGATTTTTTCACGTCAGTTCCCCCGATGGCCCTCCCCGCAGCGCGCGTCGCCCGTTTCGCGCGGCGCGCGTCGCTCGGCGCCGCGGCAGCGGCGCTCCTCGTGCTCGCAGGGTGCGCCACGCAGCAACCGCCGCGTCAACCGTCCACCTCGAACGCCACGACCTCGCTCAGCACGCAGACGAACCGCGCCTATCACGGCCGCTTCGCCGTGCAGTACGTCGACCAGAACGGTCAGCAGCGCAATGCCTACGGCAACTTCGACTGGCACGAGACCGACTCCACGGTGACGCTGCAACTGCTCAACCCGCTCGGCCAAACGCTTGCGCTCGTGACTTCCGCGCCTTCCCAGGCCACGCTTGAGCTGCCGAACCGCCAGCCGCTCACGGCCGACAACGTGAGCACGCTCATGCAGCAGGCGCTCGGTTTCGCGCTGCCCGTGGAAGGACTGCGCTACTGGCTGCAGCCGTCGGTTGCGCCCACGTCGCACGCGCGTACTGCGCCCGACCCGCAGGATCCGCAACGGCTCTCGCAGATCGAGCAGGACGGCTGGACCATCGATTACGTCGCTTACGCCGATGCGCCCGCGACCGCCGTGAAGCGCGTCAATCTCACGCGCGACGAGCCGCCGTTGCAGATCAGGCTGGTGCTCGACCAGTAAGCGCGCAGGCGCGCCTCCGGGGCGCTACCCATCACCCGTATTTCCGGGCCGGCACTCGCCGGCCGCGAAGGTATCATGATCGAAACCCAGGACTCGCTGCGCGACTGCCTCGCGCCCGCGAAACTCAATCTCTTCCTGCACATCACGGGCCGCCGCCCCAACGGCTACCACGATCTGCAAACCGTGTTTCAGCTTCTCGACTGGGGCGACACGCTACATTTCACACGCCGTCGCGACGGCCGCATCACGCGCACCGTCGAAGTGGAAGGTGTACCTGCCGAAGACGACCTCACTGTCCGCGCGGCGAAGCTGCTCAAGGAGTACACGGGCACGACCGAAGGCGTCGAAATCGATATCGAAAAGCGACTGCCGATGGGCGCCGGACTCGGCGGCGGCAGTTCGGACGCGGCCACCACGCTGCTCGCGCTCAACCGTCTCTGGAAGCTCAACTTGCAGCGCGAGGCGTTGCAGGCGCTCGCACTCAAGCTGGGCGCGGATGTGCCGTTTTTCGTGTTCGGAAAAAATGCGTTCGCCGAGGGTGTTGGCGAAGCCCTCGAGGCTGTACAATTGCCCCCGCGTCATTTTTTGGTGGTGACGCCGCGGGTACATGTTCCTACTTCTGAGATTTTTTCAGAAAAGTCATTGACAAGGGACACAAAGACCTGCACAATAGCAGTCTTTCTTGCACAGCATGCAACGCAGAACGGATGGCCAGATAGTTTCGGTCATAACGATATGCAAGCGGTTGTCGCGGGAAAATACGCGGAAGTAGCGCAGGTGCTTCGATGGTTTGAAAGTGTTTCAAACAGTATCGCGCCAGCGCGGATGACCGGATCGGGTGCCAGCGTTTTTGCAGCATTCGCCAGTCGGTCCGGGGCAGAAGCGGCGCAAGCCAGACTGCTCGCGGAACAACCGGACTGGAGAAGCGCGGTAGCCTCGAGTCTGGATACGCATCCACTCTTCGCTTTCGCGGCATAGTTTTGCGTGGCTGATCGGACCTAGCCGGCCAGCCAGGCTCAAAGTTGAGTGTAGGGGAGTCGCCAAGTTGGTTAAGGCACCGGATTTTGATTCCGGCATGCGAGGGTTCGAGTCCTTCCTCCCCTGCCAAGATTTCAGGCAGTTCGCTCTGTGGGTTACCCGGAGCAATTCGCCTAAGTAGTTCCTCTCGCCCCCCAAGTCCGCAGCAGGTGCATGATGAGCAGCCATGACGGCCTGATGGTTTTTACTGGCAACGCAAATCCGGCGCTTGCTCAGGAAGTCGTCAAGATCCTCGGTATTCCCCTCGGCAAGGCTATGGTTAGCCGCTTCTCCGACGGTGAAATCCAGGTCGAAATCCAGGAAAACGTGCGTGGCAAGGACGTCTTCGTCCTCCAGTCGACCTGCGCACCGACCAACGACAACCTGATGGAACTGATGATCATGGTCGATGCGCTCAAGCGCGCATCCGCAGGCCGGATCACTGCAGCCATTCCCTACTTCGGCTATGCCCGTCAAGACCGCCGCCCCCGTTCGGCGCGCGTCGCCATCTCGGCGAAGGTCGTGGCGAACATGCTGGAAATCGCCGGCGTCGAGCGGATCATCACGATGGATCTGCATGCCGACCAGATCCAGGGCTTTTTCGATATTCCCGTCGACAACATCTACGCTACGCCCGTGCTGCTCGGCGATCTGCGCAAGCAGAACTACGAGAACCTGCTGGTCGTTTCGCCGGACGTCGGCGGCGTGGTGCGCGCCCGTGCGCTCGCCAAGCAACTGAACTGCGATCTCGCGATCATCGACAAGCGTCGTCCGAAGGCGAACGTCGCCGAAGTGATGAACATCATCGGTGAAGTCGAAGGCCGCACCTGCGTGATCATGGACGACATGGTCGACACCGCCGGCACGCTCTGCAAAGCCGCGCAAGTGCTGAAGGAACGCGGCGCGAAGAAGGTGTTCGCTTACGCCACGCACCCGGTTCTCTCGGGTGGCGCGGGCGAGCGCATCGCCGCATCGGCGCTCGACGAACTGGTCGTCACCGACACGATTCCGCTGGGCGCCGAAGCGCGTTCGTGCGCGAAGATCCGCTCGCTCACGAGCGCAGGCCTGCTCGCCGAAACGTTCTCGCGTATCCGCCGCGGCGACTCGGTGATGTCGCTCTTCGCGGAAAGCTGACAAGCATTGACGCGCAAGGCGCGGCGTTCGCAAGAATGCCGCGCTTTTGCACGTAATCGGCGCGAACGGACGAAGGTTCGCGCTGCATCGCCGGGGGCCCGAAGGCAGTCATTTGCTGAAGGCCCCGTTTTACTGCCTGGTCGCGGGCAGTGCATTGGAGAATCAAATGAAAGTCGTCGCTTTTGAGCGTAGCGTGCAAGGTACGGGTGCGAGCCGCCGCCTGCGCAACGCTGGCAAGACCCCTGGCATCGTGTACGGTGTCGGCGCCGAGCCGCAACTGGTCGAACTCGACCACAACGCGCTGTGGCACGCCCTGAAGAAGGAAGCCTTCCACTCGTCGATCCTCGACCTCGAAGTGGCCGGCAAGTCGCAGCAAGTTCTGCTGCGCGACGTGCAATACCACCCGTTCCGTCAGCTCGTGCTGCACGTGGACTTCCAGCGCGTGGATCCGAACAAGAAGATCCACACGAAGGTGCCCCTGCACTTCATGAACCAGGAAACCAACCCGGCCGTCAAGCTGGGTGGCGCGATCATCTCGCACGTCCTCGCCGAAATCGAAGTGGTGTGCCTGCCGGGCGCGCTGCCGGAATTCCTCGAAGTCGACCTCGCGAAGATCGAAGCGGGTCAATCGCTGCACGCCAAGGACATCACCCTGCCGGCAGGCGTGACGCTGGTTGCGCACGTCGAAGCGGAAAACCCGGTCGTCGCGTCGGCACCGGTGCCGGCTGGCGCCCAGGCCGCTGCTGAAGGCGAAGAAGCGCCGGCTGCGGAGTAAGCGCAGCGGCGAAGAGCCGATCCTCTCGATCCGTTTCCCTGAAACGGACGACGTGACCCGCCGCGGTTCGCCCCGGCGGGTTTTTTTTCGCACTTTTTCGTACACTTGCGGATCGATTCAGCGATTCACGCAGGCGGAACACCACAATGATCAGGTTGATCGTCGGGCTCGGCAATCCGGGCGCCGAATACACGGCGACGCGCCACAACGCGGGCTTCTGGTTCGTGGACCAGCTCGCGCGCGAAGCCGGTACGACGCTGCGCGACGAGCGGCGCTTCCACGGCCACTATGCGAAGGCTCGCCTCTACGGCGAGGAAGTGCATCTGCTCGAGCCGCAGACGTACATGAACCGCTCGGGCCAGTCGGTCGTCGCGCTCGCGAACTTCTTCAAGATCCTGCCCGACGAGATCCTCGTCGCGCACGACGAGCTCGACTTGCCGCCCGGCTCGGTCAAGCTCAAGCTCGGCGGCGGCAGCGGCGGCCACAACGGGCTGAAGGACATTTCCGCGCATCTTTCCACGCAGCAGTACTGGCGTCTGCGCGTCGGCATCGGTCACCCGCGCGACCTGATTCCCGAGGGCGCACGCGCGGGTGCGAAGCCCGATGTCGCGAACTTCGTGCTCAAGCCCCCGCGCCGCGAGGAACAGGACGTCATCGATGCGTCGATCGAGCGCGCGCTCGCGGTCATGCCGACCTTCGTGAAAGGCGAGGCTGAGCGCGCAGTCATGCAGCTGCATCGAACCAGCTGAAAAGGAGAGCGTTTTGAGTCGTTACTGGAGTGACATCGTCCACAGCCTCGTGCCCTACGTGCCCGGCGAACAGCCCGCGCTCGCGAAGCCGGTCAAGCTCAACACCAACGAGAATCCGTATGCGCCTTCTCCCCGCGTGCTGGAGGCGATCCGACACGAGTTGGGAGAAACGGGCGAGTCGCTGCGCCGCTATCCCGATCCCGTCGCGAAGCGACTGCGCGCCGCAGTCGCTGCGCATCACGGCATTCGCGTGGAGCAGGTATTCGTCGGCAACGGCTCCGACGAGGTGCTCGCGCACGCCTTCCAGGCGCTCCTCAAGCACGACAGGCCAATACTTTTCCCCGACATCACCTACAGCTTCTACCCGACCTATGCGCGGCTCTATGAAGTCGAATACCGCACCGTGCCGCTTACCGGGGAGTTCGCGATTCGCATCGACGATTACCTCCCGCGAGCCGGCAACGAGCATGGCGGCGTGATCTTCCCGAATCCGAACGCGCCCACGGGCCATGCGCTGCCGCTCGCCGAGATCGAGCGGCTGGTAGCGGCCAACACGGAAACGGTGGTGGTGATCGACGAGGCGTATGTGGATTTCGGCGCGGAATCGGCAATCGCGCTGATCGACCGCTATCCGAATCTGCTCGTCGTGCACACGACGTCTAAATCGCGTTCGCTCGCGGGCATGCGCGTGGGTTTCGCGTTCGGCCACGCCGACCTGATCGATGCGCTCAATCGCGTGAAGGACAGCTTCAATTCGTACCCGCTCGACCGGCTTGCGCAGGCCGCCGCGACGGCCGCTTATGAGGATGACGAGTGGCTGCGAATGACTAGCGCGCGAGTAATCGCCAGCCGCGAGCGGCTCACGACCGCGCTCGCGGCGCTCGGTTTCGAAGTCGTTCCCTCGGCGGCGAATTTCGTCTTCGCGAAGCATCCCGCGCACGATGCGTCAGCAATCGCGGCCCGGTTGCGCGAAAAAGAGATCTTCGTGCGCCACTTCAACGCACCGCGCGTGAACCAGCACTTGCGGATTTCGATCGGTACGGATGCCGAATGCGATACGCTCGTCGACGCGTTGAAGGGCATCGTCGCGTAACAGCAGGGCAAGACGGAATAAAAAACGCGCCGGTTGGCGCGTTTTTTATTTGCCGTTCGATCTGGCGCGTCAGGCGTTGTTCTTCGCCGCCATCAGCGCGTGGTACTTCTGCATCAATTGCTCCGGCGACTCGATGTGCTCCGGATTCCTGGGGATGCACTCCACGGGGCACACCTGGATGCACTGCGGCTCGTCGAAATGACCGACACACTCGGTGCACTTGCCAGGATCGATCACATAGATTTCCGGGCCCATCGATATCGCGTCGTTGGGGCACTCGGGCTCGCAGACGTCGCAATTGATGCACTCGTCGGTAATCATCAGGGCCATGCTTATCTCACTTCCTGCCGGCGCGCGGGCCGGTAACACACGTTGCTCGACCCGATAGTTTACGCTTGTTTCGCCATGCGTTCACGCCTACGCAACGGGGCCGCCCATCGAAGCCACCTTGTCCTCCAAACGCTTTTCCACCGAAGGAAACACGAACTTGCTGACATCCCCGCCCAGCTGGGCGATTTCACGCACGATCGTGCCCGAAATGAACTGGTACTGGTCAGAGGGCGTCATGAACATCGTCTCGACGTCGGGCAGCAGGTAGCGGTTCATGCCCGCCATCTGGAACTCGTATTCGAAGTCCGACACCGCCCGCAGGCCGCGCACGATCACGCGCGCATTGTTGGTGCGCACGAAGTCCTTGAGGAGCCCCTTGAAGCTCATGACCTGGACGTTCGGGTAGTGACCGAGCACCTCGTGGGCGATTTCGAGCCGCTCGTTGAGCGAGAAGAAGGGCTTCTTGTTGCGGCTGTCCGCAACGCCGACTACCAGCGTGTCGAAAATGCTCGACGCGCGCCGCACGAGATCCTCGTGACCGCGTGTGAGCGGATCGAAGGTACCGGGGTACACGGCGACTACCATGAGGCTTCTCCTCTCAACGGAAATGGGGCGCAATGCAGCGCCGTGGCGACGCATGCGCATTCGCGTGCGTGACGGCCAGGCCGCCCGCCTCTTCTTATCGAACGCGCATTATTCCTCATTTTCGCGCTGCAGCAAATGATAGTGAACCGCCCCTGCCTTGCCTTCGCGCGCCACGACCCAGCCCGCCAGCGCAGGCTGCGCGGCCGGATCGATCGCCTGGCCCGACTCGACGTAGAGCCAGCCGTCCGGGGCGACCAGCGGCGCGGCCAACTCGAGCGAGCGATCGAGCAGCGCGGTGTCGCCAAACGGCGGATCGAGGAAGACGACGTCGAACGAGCCCGGCGCGAGATTGGCCGCGAGGCGCAGCGCATCGGCCTCCGCGATTTCGATCGTGCGCGCGCCGAGGCGCGCCTGATTCGCGCGCAACTGCGCGGCCGCGCGTGCGCTGCGCTCCACCATCACGACGCGCGCCGCGCCGCGCGAGGCCGCTTCGAAGCCAAGCCCGCCGCTGCCCGCGAAGAGGTCGAGGCAGCGCAAGCCGTCCAGCCGCTGACCCAGCCAGTTGAAGAGCGTTTCGCGCACGCGGTCGGGCGTCGGACGTAGGCCGTCCAGATCCAGCACCGGCAGCGGCGTGCGTTTCCAGTCGCCGCCGATGATGCGGATCGTGTGCGTGCCGCCGCCACGTGCGCGTGGATCGGACTGACGGGAGCGGGCGCCCTGGCCGCGCGGAGAAGAAGAACGGGTCATGCGTTGGGTCGTATGGCTTGTTTGTACTGCACTTGACCGCAGGCATTCAGCCTGCCGGCGGAACTGGAATGCGGTGGCCTGGCGCAACGTTTTCGCATCGCGCCCTCCAATGCGCGCACGTTACCACAGGGGCGCTCACGTGCCGCACGGACGCCGCAACGACGCGGCAGCGACTCCGGCGAATGCGCCTGATAAAATGCCGTGTTTTCCGCGCGTTACCTCCTCCCATGCCGTCGCTGACCGCCCCTCGGTCCGACCCGCAACGCGCCTGACCCACCTCAGACCATGTTCAGTTTCTTCAAACGATTCCGCGGCTCGAAGGACGCCGAAAACGCGCCGACAGACGCCGCCGACGTCGCCGACTCCCCCGGCGCGCCCGAAGCGCCGGCCGCCGAGGCACGCGAGGCGCCGTCCATTTCGCCAGCCGTAACCGCGCCGGCCGCGAGCGCCCCGGCGAAGCCGATCGAGCCGCCGCAAACCACCGGCCCGGACGCCGACGAACCCGAAGCGGTCGAGATCGTCCCGCCGCCCGCGCCCGAGCCCGCGGCGAAGCAATCGTGGCTCACGCGCCTGAAGTCGGGCCTGTCCAAAACGAGCTCGAATATCCAGAGCATCTTCGTCAATGCGAAGATCGACGACGATCTCTACGAAGAGCTCGAAACCGCGCTGCTGATGTCGGATGCGGGCGTCGACGCGACCGAATATCTGCTCGAACAGCTGCGCCAGAAAGTGCGCGCCGAGCGCCTGACCGACGCCCAGCAGGTGAAGAACGCGCTGCGCGAGCTGCTGATCGGTCTGCTTGAGCCGCTCCAGAAGTCGATGATGCTCGGCCGCGCGCAGCCACTCGTGATGATGATCGCGGGCGTGAACGGCGCGGGCAAGACCACGAGCATCGGCAAGCTCGCCAAGCACCTGCAGCGCTTCGACCAGAGCGTGCTGCTCGCCGCCGGCGACACGTTCCGCGCGGCCGCGCGCGAACAGCTCGCCATCTGGGGCGAGCGCAACAACGTGACGGTCGTGCAGCAGGAAAGCGGCGACCCGGCCGCGGTGATCTTCGACGCGGTGAGCGCCGCGCGCGCGCGCCGCATCGACGTGGTGATGGCCGACACCGCAGGCCGCCTGCCCACGCAATTGCACCTGATGGACGAACTGAAGAAGGTCAAGCGCGTGATCGGCAAAGCGTTCGATGGCGCGCCGCACGAGGTGCTGCTGGTGATCGACGCGAATACCGGCCAGAACGCGCTTGCCCAGGTCAAGGCATTCGACGACGCGCTCGGCCTGACCGGCCTCATCGTCACGAAGCTCGACGGCACGGCCAAGGGTGGCATTCTCGCCGCGATCGCGCGGCAACGGCCTGTGCCCGTGTACTTCATCGGCGTGGGCGAAAAGGTCGAAGACCTCCAGCCGTTCGTGGCCGAAGAGTTCGTCGATGCGCTTCTTGGCAGCTAAAGGCGCGCTATTGTCCGGCTTTGAATGCAAGCAGGGCGTCGTTCTCGCGAACGACGCCCTTTTTTTGTGCACGCCTGAGGCTTACTCCGAATCGGGCTGCACGCCCGGCTCGGCGCGCGCGAACGCATCGAGCGTGAGCGCGTAGTCGTTGATGCGCTGAATGGTCGGGTAACGCGTCGTGTCGATCTTGAAGCGGTTCGCGTTGTAGACCTGCGGCACGAGGCAGAGGTCGGCGATGGTCGGCGTGTCGCCATAACAGAGCTTGCCCGTGCGCGCATCGCCGGCGAGCCGCTGTTCGAGCGTCGCGAAACCCGACTCGATCCAGTGGCGGTACCAGGCGTCCTTCGTCGCATCGTCGACGCCCACCGAATGCTTGAGGTACTTCAGCACGCGCAGGTTGTTCAGCGGGTGAATCTCGCACGCCACCTGCAGCGCGAGCGAGCGCACGTGCGCGCGATCGGCGGGCGACTTCGGCAGGAGCGGCGGCTCGGGGTGCGTCTCCTCGAGGTATTCGATGATCGCGAGCGATTGCTGGATCGTGTGCGCTTCGTCGTCGACGAAGGTTGGCACGATCGCGTCAGGATTGACCTGGCGGTAGGCCGGCTTGAGCTGCTCGCCGCCTTCGCGCACGAGGTGGACGGGCACGTATTCGTACGGCAGGCCCTTCACGTTCAGCGCAATACGTACGCGATACGACGCCGAACTGCGGAAATAGCTATAAAGCTTCATGCTCCTCTTGCTCCTCTTGTCTCGAATCTGGATGCGGCTTGCGCCCGGTTTGCGCCGCTCAAACGACCCGCACGGCGAATTCGCCGATACCGTCCACGCCGCCCGTCATCACGTCGCCCTTGACCACGGCGCCCACGCCTTCGGGCGTGCCAGTGAAGATCAGGTCGCCGGCCTTCAGCTCAAACAACGTCGAAAGAAACGCGATCGTGTCGGCGACCGGCCAGATCATCTGCGAAATATCTGAACGCTGTTTGTCCTCGCCGTTGACGGCGAGCCAGATCTCGCCTTTCGCGAGCTGCCCGATCTGCGAAACCGGGTGTATCGGACCAATGGGCGCGGAGTGGTCGAAGCCCTTTGCCGTGTCCCACGGACGGCCGAGTTTCTTCGCTTCGCCTTGCAGGTCCCGGCGCGTCATGTCGAGACCGAGCGCGTAGCCGTAGACATGGTCGAGCGCGCTCGCGACAGGAATGTCCTTGCCGCCCTTGCCGATCGCCGCGACGAGTTCCATTTCGAAATGCACGTTTTGCGACTGCGCGGGATACGGGAACTCGGCGGTCGAGCCGGGCGCGACGTAGAGCAGAGCATCGGCGGGCTTGGAGAAGAAGAACGGGGGCTCGCGCTCAGGATCGTGGCCCATCTCGCGTGCATGCGCCTCGTAATTGCGGCCAACGCAGTAGATGCGCCGCACCGGGAAGCGTTGGTCGCTGCCGGCCACCGGCACCGAGGCGAGCGGCGTCGGTTCGAATACATACGTCATGGGAGTTCTCCGTCTTTGTGATGGGGCGGGCGCGAGGCCCGCGGGCCAGTGGACTTGCGAGGCTCGTCAGGCGCGGCGGCGGGGCAGGCGCCCCGCCCGGAACATCCGCGAGTGTAACGCGCGACAGTGGGCATGCGCGGCGCAGCTTTCGCGCGGCCGACGGCCAGGTACGGCGGGCAAGTTGTGCCACGCTCATGCGATACTTGGCCGATCCCCATTCCTGTACGACGGCGGCCTGCTGCGTCGCGTAGCGTTTGCCGCGCTCGATGCAACCGCAATGCCGCTGAACGAACCACGCTTGCCCATGACGACCGCCGACTCCATCGACATCTTTCCCTGCGCCCGCTTCATCAAGGAGATCGGCCGCGGACCGAATGGCGCGCGCGCTCTCTCACCCGAAGACACCCGCGCGCTCTACGCCGCGATGCTCGAAGGGCGCGTGCCCGAACTGGAACTCGGTGCGGTGCTGCTCGCTTACCGCCTCAAGGGCGAGACCGCGGACGAGCTCGCAGCCATGCTGTCGGCCGCGCACGCCTCATTCGCGCCCCTCGTGGTACCGCATGGCGACTACCGGCCCGTGTCGATCCCGAGCTACAACGGCGCGCGCAAGCAGCCGAATCTCGTGCCGCTGCTCGCGATGCTGCTCGCGCGCGAAGGCGTGCCGACGCTCGTGCACGGCGTCACCACCGATCCGGGCCGCGTGACGAGCGCGGAAATTTTCGCGGCCCTGAACCAGCCCGAAGCGCGCGATCACGCCGGGATCGAGGCGCTGCTGGCCTCGCGCCGCGTGGCGTTTGCATCGATCGAGACGCTCGCGCCGCAACTCGCGCGCCTGCTCTCGCTGCGCCGGCGCATGGGCGTGCGCAATTCCACCCACACGCTCGTGAAGCTGCTGCAGCCGTTCGCCGAGCCGGGCCTGCGGCTCGTGAACTACACCCACCCGCCGTATCGCGAGAGCCTGAGCGCCCTCTTCGCGGCGCATCCGGAAGCCGCGGCGGGCGGCGCGCTGCTCGCGCGCGGCACCGAAGGCGAGGCGGTCGCAGATACGCGCCGCCAGGTCCAGGTGGACTGGCTCCACGACGGCATATGCGAGACGCTGATCGCCCCGGAGCGCTCGTCGCCTGAGGCCCCCGATGTCGATCTTCCTGAAGGCCGCGACGCCCCCACTACCGCCGCATGGATCAACGCCGTGCTGCGGGGAGAAGCACCGGTGCCCGAAGCACTCGCGCGCCAGGTCGAGACGATCAAGCGGATCGCGAAGCGCGCCTGACTTCGCCGCCCGCGCGTGCGCCGTTCGCGAAACGCGCGCAAGCGCCTTCAGCAAGCTTTTGCGCTGATCTTCGTGCATCTTCACTCGCACCTGCCGCCCATTCGCCGTTGACACATCCGCCCAACCTGGCTTACATTGGACAAATGCGTTCCTTCCCGAACACCCTCCGAATTACCTTCGGCCGTCTAGCGGCCCTATCGCTACGTCTAGCGTAAGCCAGGCGTAGCGCTGCGCGACCACCTCTTCGGTCGTGTAGTCCTCCCAAAGCAGTTCTCGCAGTACCCCAAACCCGTAGTTTTCTTACAACCTGTCGTCTCTATTCGTCCGTTTACCGCCCGGACGAGTCGCGAGGGTCAAAATGCACGTTGCATGGGCATCGTTTTCGTCGTCTTCGTTCGCAGCCGCGATGGCCACCACCATCGCCATCATTGCCGCGTTCGTCACGTCGGTTCGTTCCACCCGTTCGTCTGCAGCCGTGCCGCCCCGTCGTCAGCAAGCGAGCCGCCCGCTCACGACCGCCATCGCACACGACAAAACGAACGAGGCATGCCATGTTGCGTAATCCCGCCGAGAAGTACCGCCCCTTTCCCGCCGTCCGTTTGAATGGCCGACGCTGGCCCACGCGCACCGTCGAGCGCGCGCCGATCTGGATGAGCACGGACTTGCGCGACGGCAACCAGTCGCTCATCGAGCCCATGAACATCGCGCAGAAGACCGAGTTCTTCGAGATGCTCGTGGCGATCGGCTTCAAGGAAATCGAAGTCGGCTTTCCGTCGGCGTCGCAGACCGACTTCGATTTCGTGCGCAAGCTGATCGAGGAAAAGCGCATACCCGACGACGTGACGATCGAAGTGCTCGTGCAGTCGCGCGAAGACCTCATCGCACGCACCTTCGAAGCGCTCGAGGGCGTGCCGCGCGCCATCGTGCATCTCTACAACGCGATTTGCCCGTCGTTCCGCAAAATCGTCTTCGGGCAATCGAAGGACGACGTGAAGGCGCTCGCGGTGGACGGCACACGCATGATCCGCGAACACGCGGACAAACATCCGGAAACGCACTGGATCTACCAGTACTCGCCGGAAACGTTCAGCATGACCGAGCTCACGTTCGCGCGTGAAGTGTGCGACGCGGTTGCACAAACCTGGCGCCCGACACGCGATCACAAGATGATCGTGAACCTGCCGGCCACCGTCGAAGCCGCGATGCCCAACGTCTATGCCGACCAGATCGAGTGGATGGACCGCAATCTCGCCTACCGCGACAGCATCATTCTCTCCGTGCATCCGCATAACGACCGCGGCACCGCCGTCGCCGCGGCCGAAATGGCGCTGCTTGCGGGCGCGGACCGCATCGAAGGCTGCCTGTTCGGCAACGGCGAGCGCACCGGCAACGTCGATCTCGTCACGCTGGCGATGAACCTCTACACGCAGGGCATCGACCCAGGCCTCGACTTCTCCGACATCGACGCCGTGCGCCGCGTGGTCGAGCGCTGCAACCAGCTTCCCGTGCATCCGCGCCAACCGTACGCGGGCGACCTCGTGTTCACGGCCTTTTCGGGTTCGCACCAGGACGCGATCCGCAAGGGCTTCGCCCAGCAACGCCCGGACGCCATCTGGGAAGTGCCCTATCTGCCGATCGATCCCGCCGACCTCGGCCGCAGCTATGACGCCGTGATCCGCGTGAACAGCCAGTCGGGCAAGGGGGGCGCCACGTATCTGCTCGAGCGCGGCATGGGCTTCACGCCGCCGCGCCGCGTGCAGATCGAGTTCAGCCACGCGGTGCAGAGCGTCGCCGATACATCGGGCGAGGAAATCACCGGCGATGCCGTATGCGCGCTGTTCGCTCGCGAGTACTTCGAGACACATGCGCCGGCGGCCCACGTGGGCGCGGGACGCGCGCGCTGGGAAGGCCGCGACGTGGCGATACCGTCCGCCGCCGGCGCTGACGAGGCGCATGCGCGAGCCGTCGCCGCCGCTATCGCGGCCGTGGCCGGCGAGGGTATTGAAATCGCGTCGTTCGAGACCGCGCACACGGCCCACGGTGCGACGGCCATATTCGTCGGCGCGCGCGTGGGGGGCCAGCCTTTGCGCCACGGCGTCGGCGTCGCCGACGACGCGGTCCATGCGTGCGTGGCGGCCGTCGTCAGCGCGGTCAATCGCGCGGACTGGCCGCACGTGGATCGCCGTGCGGCGGCGTGACGTGGGGCACGCAGGAGATTCGCGCGCAACACGGAAGATCGTTCGAGTTTCAGCAGGAAAGCGGCGGCATTGTTGAGCGCCAGCGGCAAACGGGCCGCCGGCGTGCGCCTGAAACGCCTTATCCGGCGCTTCAGCGAGTGGACTTACCGGTCGTCACTCGATCGCGCAACGGGTCGCCTGCCACGCGAGCAAACGCCATTGACCGTTCTCGTGCGTCAGGATCGCCGTGTAGGCGATGGGAAAGAGCAGCGCGCCGTTGTTCGCTTCCATTTCGATGAGCACGCGCCCCGACACGACGCAGGCTTCGTTGCCCGCGTGCACCACCTCCTGCGACTGGATCTCGATTTGCCGGTAGCGCCGGCGCCCGCCCGTGATCGCGTCGATGAACTGCTGCTTGGTCTCCCGTTTGCCGTTCGTATGGACGAACGTCGCCTGGTCGGACAACAACCGGTCCAGCGATGCGCCGTCGCCGTCCACCATCGCGCGAAAGCGCTCGCGCTCCAGACCGCGAATCGCATCGATTAGTTTTGCCGCCATCGATCGAGCCCCTTGCGCGCCGGTCCGCGCGGCTCCCGCGGACCGGCGCTGAAGATTATCTCCATGCGCCTCCGCTGCAATTTATACCAGGATTTGGCGCATGGATACTTGCGATCAAAGGAGCCACCCCCATCTGGAAACGGCATGCGGGCAGCGACCCGCTGGCGATGGCCGGCCCTCCCTCGCCGCGCCCTGACGTCGCAGTGCAGCACTTTCGGCTTTGTCCGATGTCTATTTGTCGATTGATGTCCGCGCGCGGCACGTCTACCGGAATTCGCTCATTCAACCCTTTTTTCCCGCTCGGCGCCTCGAATTCGCGTTCCGGTTCTAGAGTGTTCCTTCGGACCACCCCCAGCCCGAACCTGCGCTGGCTTTCGAGCCCCGCCCCGCTTGGCGCCCAGCTTTTGGTGTAATCTATCGATACATCAATGTCGATAGAAATCGAGGAACCTTGAAGCCCTACCAGACTCCAAGTATTAGCACTCGGTAATTCAGAGTGCTAACATCCACCGTGGAGTCGCTGTCTGACTTTTTGCAAGATTCCTGAGGAGTTCGCTACGTGAGCAACGCAATGACCATGACCCTTCCGAGTACGCTGAGCCCGTCGTCGGCCAAGGCCGGGGGTTCACTGGCGCTCGCGAATGCTTCCCTGCTGCCCGGCCAGCTGGGCAACATCGACGCCTACATCCAGGCCGTGAACCGGATCCCGATGTTGACGCCGCAAGAGGAGCGCCAGTTCGCGACCGAGTTTCGCGAGCAAAACAATCTCGAGGGCGCCCGCCGTCTGGTGCTGTCGCACCTTCGCCTCGTGGTGTCGATTGCGCGCAATTACCTGGGCTATGGCCTGCCGCACGCCGACCTGATCCAGGAAGGCAACATCGGCCTGATGAAGGCCGTGAAGCGTTTCGACCCCGAGCAGAACGTTCGCCTCGTGTCGTACGCGATGCACTGGATCAAGGCTGAGATCCACGAGTACATCCTGCGCAACTGGCGCATGGTGAAGGTCGCGACGACCAAGGCGCAGCGCAAGCTGTTCTTCAACCTGCGCAGCCACAAGCAGGGCCTGCAGTCGTTCACGCCGGAGGAAATCGACGGCCTCGCGCAGGAACTCAATGTGAAGCGCGAAGAAGTCGTAGAGATGGAAACGCGCCTCTCGGGCGCCGACATCGCGCTCGAAGGCCAGACCGAAGACGGCGAGGAGTCGTTCGCCCCGATCGCCTGGCTCGCCGACTCGCACAGCGAGCCGAGCGCCGTGCTGGCCGCGCGTTCGCGCGACCGCCTGCAATCCGACGGCATTGCGAGCGCGCTGGAGGCGCTGGACGCGCGCAGCCGCCGCATCATCGAGGCGCGCTGGCTCAACGTCGAAGACGACGGTTCGGGCGGCTCGACGCTGCACGAACTGGCCGACGAGTTCGGCGTATCGGCCGAGCGCATTCGCCAGATCGAGGCGAGCGCCATGAAGAAGATGCGCACCGCGCTCGCTGACTACGCGTAAGCGCCAGTCTCGAAGTTCCCCCGAAGCCCCGTTCACCGAACGGGGCTTTTCTTTTGCGCGCGCCGCGTCTCCCGGCGTCGGGCTGACAGCGCCTGCGCACCTTCGCGACGCCCTCGCTGATTCCGCCCTAAGATGATTTCGAGGTGATGAGCCCCAGACCGCCCTGCGGTCTGGCCTCGCAACGCGTTCGGGGGCACCAACGTCATGATCCCGGCATCTGGCCAACGCCAGCGCACACCGTCGCCGCTGCGCACGCGGATCCTCCAGTGGATGCGCGGGCCGACCTTCGCGCGCGACATCGCCCTCGTTCTCGCCGTCAAGCTCGTCCTTCTGATGGCGCTCAAATACGCCTTCTTCAATCACCCGCAGGCAGAAGACATGAACATGCCGCCTGCCGCCGTCGCTCGCGCCATTCTCGACGTGCCCGCGCCAACGGCGCCAGCGCGGGAAACGCCATCGCAACGAGGGGATCGCCATGCCCACGATTGAATCAGTGGATCTTTCGCGTCTTCAGTTCGCCATCACCGCGCTTTATCACTTTCTGTTCGTGCCGCTCACGCTCGGCCTCTCCTGGATGCTCGTCATCATGGAGTCCGTGTATGTCATGACGGGCAAAGAGATCTACAAGGACATGACGCTCTTCTGGGGCAAACTCTTCGCCATCAACTTCGCGATGGGCGTGACCACCGGCCTCACGATGGAGTTCCAGTTCGGCACCAACTGGTCGTACTACTCCCATTACGTAGGCGATATTTTCGGCGTGCCGCTCGCCGTGGAAGGACTCGCGGCCTTTTTCCTCGAATCGACCT
This sequence comes from Paraburkholderia sp. JHI2823, assembly GCF_038900695.1. Taxonomy (NCBI): domain Bacteria; kingdom Pseudomonadati; phylum Pseudomonadota; class Betaproteobacteria; order Burkholderiales; family Burkholderiaceae; genus Paraburkholderia; species Paraburkholderia sp. JHI2823. Next base: position 305,684 of record NZ_JAYMRY010000002.1, read on the forward strand.
TCGTCGGGCTGTTCTTCTTCGGCTGGAACCGTCTGTCCAAAGGCGCGCATCTTCTCACCACGTTCCTCGTCGCGCTCGGCTCGAATCTTTCGGCGCTGTGGATTCTCATCGCCAACGCGTGGATGCAGAACCCCGTCGGCGCGGAATTCAACTACGAAACCATGCGCATGGAGCTCACCAGCCTGTTCCAGGTGATCTTCAACCCCGTCGCGCAGGTGAAGTTCGTGCACACGGTGTCGGCCGGCTATGTGACGGCCTCCATGTTCGTGCTCGGCATTTCGTCGTGGTATCTGCTGCGCCGCCGCGACGTGGAGTTCGCGCTGCGCTCGTTCGCCATCGCCGCTGGCTTCGGACTTGCCTCGACGCTGTGCGTGCTGCTGCTCGGCGACGAATCAGGCTATACCGACGGCGAAGTGCAGCAGGTCAAGCTCGCCGCCATCGAGTCCGAATGGGAGACCTCGCCCGCCCCCGCCCCGTTCACGCTGTTCGGCTTGCCCAACCAGCGGGAGGAGCGCACCGACTTCGAGATCCGCATTCCGTGGCTGATGGGCATCATCGCCACCCGCTCGCTCGACACACCGGTGATTGGCCTGAAGGACCTCATGGGCCGCGCCGAGGTGCGCATCCGCAACGGCATGCTCGCCTACGCCGCGCTACAGAAGATGAAGGAAGGCACCGCCGACACAGCATCGCGCAACGTGTTCGACGCGCACAAGGCCGACCTGGGCTACGGCCTGCTCCTGAAACGGTTCACGCCGAACGTCGTCGACGCCACTTCCGAGCAGATTCGGGCCGCGTCGAGAACGGCAATCCCGCCTGTCGCGCCCGTGTTCTGGTCGTTCCGTCTGATGGTGGGTCTCGGCATCCTGTTTCTCGGGACTTTCGTGCTCGCCTTCTGGTTCTGTGCGCAGCGCTCGCTGCTCAAAGGCAGCCGGCGCTGGTTCCTGCGCTGGGCCCTGCTGGCGATTCCGCTGCCCTGGCTCGCGGCCGAATTGGGCTGGGTCGTCGCGGAACTCGGCCGCCAGCCGTGGACCATCGCCGAAGTGCTGCCCACCCGTCTCTCGGCTTCGAGCCTCGCGCCCGGCGACGTCATGCTCAGTATCGGGGGCTTCGTGTTTTTCTACACGCTGCTCTTCATCATTGAGATCACGCTGATGTTCAAGTACGCGCGCCTCGGCCCTTCGTCGCTGCATACGGGCCGTTACCACCACGAGCAGAACGTGGCCGAAGTGACCCGCAGCAGCAACGTCGCCTGACGCGCCCGCGAACGCCAAAAGGAACCACACCATGGACTATGACACGCTCAAATTGATCTGGTGGGTGCTGATCGGCGTGCTGCTGATCGGCTTTGCGCTTACCGACGGCTTCGACATGGGCGCGACCGTCCTGCTGCCCTTCATCGGCAAGACCGACGAAGAGCGCCGCATCGTCATCAACACGGTCGGCGCGACCTGGGAGGGCAACCAGGTCTGGTTCATCACGGCGGGCGGTGCGATGTTCGCCGCCTGGCCGCTTGCCTATGCGGCGTCTTTCTCGGGTTTCTATTTCGCGATGCTGCTCGTGCTCTTTTCGCTGTTCTTCCGGCCCGTGGGCTTCGACTACCGGGGCAAGCGCGTCGATGTGAGGTGGCGCCAGGGGTGGGACCTGGGCCTCTTCGTCGGCGGCTTCGTGCCGGCGCTCGTCTTTGGCGTCGCGTTCGGCAATTTGCTGCAGGGCGTGCCGTTCGCTTTCGACAGCGATTTGCGCGTGACGTATCACGGCAGCTTCTTCGGACTCCTCAATCCGTTCGCGCTGCTCTGCGGGCTCCTGAGCCTTTCCATGCTCACGGCGCACGGCGCCGCTTTCGTGAAAATGAAGAGCGACGGCGTCGTCGCCGCCCGCGCATCGAACGCACTGCGGCTCTTCGCGGGACTCACCATCGTGTTGTTCGTCGTCGCAGGCGCACTCGTGGCGACACTCATCGGCGGGTACACGATTACCTCGCCCGCGCCTCCCGACACGGTGGCCAATCCGCTGCTGAAAAGCGTCGACGCGGGGCCCGGGCTCTGGCTCGCGAATTACGGGCTCTATCCGTGGATGGCAGCGGCGCCGGTGGTGGGCTTGCTTGGCGGCGCGCTCGCCTTCGCGCTCGCGGGCTCGCGCTTCGAGCGGCTCGTATTTCTGTGCACCGGGCTTCAGATCGTCGGCGTGATTCTCACGGCGGGCTTCTCGATGTTCCCGTTCATCATGCCCTCGTCGCTCGACCTGCGTTCGAGCCTGACGGTCTGGGACGCGACCTCGAGCAAGATGACGCTCGAGATCATGCTCGTGGCCGTCGTCATTTTCCTGCCGATCGTGCTCGGCTACACCGCCTGGGTCTATCGCGTCATGCGCGGCAAGATCACGTCCCGTGCGATACGGGAAAACGAGCACACGTTGTACTAGGGCCTGTTCACGCTAATAACAGGCTTGCGAACGTGCCTTCCCGGCTGCAGTGCAAGGAGCAAGGAGCGCCGTTGTTTTGGCCTTGCCAGACAAGCGACGCGCGAGCCGCAATGCGGCCGGCAAGGCACGTTCCCCAAACTTGAATTTCATTCCAGGGGCTGGCCGCCAGAAGGGCCGATCGCTGCGTCATGCTCCTCACGAATACGTCGAGTATTCGCTTCGTCGCAATCCCTGCGATCGGCCCTTCTGGCGGCCAGCGCAAGCCTGTTATTAGCGTGAACAGGCCCTGGCGTCGAGGCTCGCTTTAGCAGGTGGCAAAACAGAAACGCCGCGGCATTGGGCCGCGGCGTTCTTCATCGGCTTACGCGCCCCGATTAAGCTGGCTGCAAAGCCAGCTCACGCGCATAGCGTGCCGCCGCGTCACCCACGACGATGTGCAGCGTATCCGCCGAGACCCACGCCACGTCGAGCGCCGCGAGCTTCTCGCGATCCACGGCCGCCGCATCGCGCACGATCACGCGCAGGCGCGTGGCCGCGACCGCATCGAGCGAAACGATGTTGCCGACGCCGCCGAGCACCGCGAGCCAGCGCGCCGGATCCGGATCGAGCGGACCCGTTACGCCACCCGCGTTTGCGGCCGCTGCCGCCTGAACTGCCTGGGCGCCGTGCGAGCCAGGAGCTATGGGTTGAGCCACCGGCACCGCGCCGCCGCGTGCGATCTCGCCGCGGATTTCATCGGCGATGATGTCGGCTTCCGGCCCGATGATGACCTGCACGCTTTCGCCGCCGCGCTTGAGCACGCCGCGCGCGCCAATCGCCTTCAATGCCGGCTCCGAGACATGCGCCGGATCGGCCACCGTGAGACGCAGGCGCGTCGTGCATGCGTCGACCACCTTCAGGTTGGCCGCGCCGCCGAGCGCATCGATATAGCGCGCGGCACGCGAGAGCGAGGCCGCCGGGGCCGCGCCGCCAGCCGGCACTGCAACGCCCGACATCGACGAGGCGATCGCCGTGTCGCCCGCCGAGGCTTCACGGCCCGGCGTGGGCAGATTGAAGCGGCGGATGAAGAAGCGGAACAGCGCGTAGTACACGACGGCATAGGCCACGCCGAGCGGAATGGCATACCAGCCGTGCGTGGAGAGCCCGAAGTTCAGCACATAGTCGATCGCGCCAGCCGAGAACGTGAAGCCGAGCTTGATGCCGAGCAGCGAGCAGATCGCGAGCGAGAGCCCCGTGAGCACCGCGTGGATCGCGTAGAGCACGGGCGCGAGGAACATGAACGTGAACTCGATCGGCTCGGTCACGCCCGTGAGAAATGAGGTGAGCGCCATCGAAAGCAGCAGGCCCCCGACCATCGCGCGCTTTTCCTTCGGCGCCTCGTGCAGCATGGCGAGGCACGCCGCCGGGAGGCCGAACATCATGACCGGGAAGAAGCCGGCCATGAAGCTGCCCGCCGTCGGGTCGCCCGCGAAGAAGCGGTGCAGGTCGCCCGTTACCGCAGCGCCGCCCGCCGGCGTGAACGAGCCGAACACGAACCATACGAGCGAGTTGAGGATGTGATGCAGACCGGTGACGAGCAGCAGGCGGTTGAGCAAACCGTACACGAAGGTGCCGATCGCGCCCGCAGTCGTGAGCCAGTGGCCGGCGGTGTCGATCACGCCCTGCACGGGGCCCCAGATATAACCGAAAACGACGCCCAGCACGACGCATGTGAGCCCGGTGACGATGGGCACGAAGCGTTTGCCGCCAAAGAACGCGAGGAACTCGGGCAGCTTGATGTCCTTGAAGCGGTTGTACAGCATGCCCGCGACGATACCGGCCACCACGCCGGACAGCACGCCCATGTTGAGCTTGTCGTTGATGTCCTTCATCACGGCCGTCTGGACCAGATAGCCCAGCGCGCCCGCGAGCGCCGCGACGCCGTTGTTGTCTTTCGCGAAGCCCACGGCGATGCCGATCGCGAACAGGAGCGGCAGGTTATCGAAGATCGCGCCGCCCGCGTCGGCGATGATCTTGATGTTGAGCATATCGGCCTGGCCGAAGCGTAGCAGGATGCCGGCAACCGGCAGCACTGCGATCGGAAGCATCAGCGCGCGGCCGAGGCTCTGTATCTTGAGAAACGGATTGCCATCCATTGAACTGCCTCCAGTCCCTGTCTCTTGCGTGACGTGGTTGGTGAGAGAGGCCGGCGCACATTGACCGCGCACGCCGGCGTGATTTTAAGGATTACTTACGGTGTCGAGAATCGAACGGATGAAACCGGTTAGAAACGCATGAAGCGCAGTCAGTCGAGCGGCCAGCTTTCGCGGCTCGCGGCGCGCACCGCTTGCGCCGATTCGAGCGCGAGCGCCTGCTGCGCGCGCTCGCGACATTCGTCGTAGTCGAGCTTGCGCACACGTGCCTTGATCGACGGCACCGAAACCGGGTCGACGGAAAGCTCGGCCACGCCAAGGCCCACGAGCAGCGGCACGGCGAGCGGATCGCCCGCCAGCGCGCCGCACACGCCCACCCACTTGCCGTGCTTGCGGGCGCCTTCGACCGTCGCCGCGACGAGCCGCAGCACGGCCGGGTGCAGGCCGTCGGCCTGCGCCGCGAGATCGGGCTGGCAGCGATCCATGGCGAGCGTGTACTGCGTGAGGTCGTTGGTGCCGATCGAGAGGAAATCGGCGTGGCGGGCGAGCTGGTCGGCGAGCAGCGCCGCCGAGGGCACCTCGATCATCACGCCCACTTCGATCGGCTCGGTGCGGCCCGCTTCGCGTGCGAAGGCGTCGATGCGTTCGCGCAAGCGCACGAGCTCGCCCACATCGGTGACCATCGGCAGAAGGATGCGCACCTTGCCCGCCGGCTTGACAGCCACGAGGCCGCGCAACTGGTCGTCGAGCAGATCGGGGCGCACCTGCGCGAGGCGGATGCCACGCAGACCCAGCGCCGGGTTCGGCTCGGGCGGGAGCGTCAGGTAGTCGACTTCCTTGTCCGCGCCCACGTCGAGCGTGCGGATGATCGCCGTGCGGCCCGCGAGCGCGTCCGTGATCGCCTGGTAGCTCTGGCGATGCTCTTCCACCGTCGGCGCGGCCTGGCGATGGATGAACAGCAGCTCCGTGCGCAGCAGACCCACGGCGTCGGCGCCGTTTTCCACCGCCGTGCTGGCGTCTTCGAGCGTCGCGATGTTCGCGGCGACTTCCACCGCGTGGCCGTCGCGCGTGGCCGCGGCCTCGTGCGACGTGCGGCGGTTCGCTTCGCGCACGCCCGCGAGGCGCTGCTTCTCGCTGCGCGCGCGTTCGACGTCGAATGCGCTCGGCGTATAGGCGAAGCGGCCCGCGCCCGCATCGACGACGACTTCCGTGCCCTCGGGCACCGCATGGAGCGCGTCGCCGAGCGCGACGATCGCCGGAATGCCGGCCTGGCGCGCGATGATCGCCGCATGCGAGGTGGCGCCGCCGCGCGCCATCACGAGCGCGGTCACGCGTGCGCGGTCGAGCGTAGCGAGGTCGGACGGCGTGAATTCGTCGGCGGCTAGCACGGCTTCCTCAGGTAGCGTGCGCGCGGCCGTGTTCGAGAGGCCGAGCGCGCGCAGCACGCGCTTTTCGAGGTCGCGCAGGTCGGCGGCGCGCTCCGCGAGCAACGGATCGTCCACCTTGCCGAGCACCGCGATCTGCGCGCGGATCGCTTCGCGCCACGCGTAGCCCGCGCTATTGCCGAGGCTGATGGCATCGCGCGCGGCGTCGACGAGCGTCGGGTCTTCGAGCAGCACGCGGTGCATCGTGAAGATGCCCGCCTCGCCAATCGCGCCACGCTGCGAAGCGGTGCGCACGCTCTGGTTCAGCTCGGCATCGACGACGGCAATCGCCTTGTCGAGCAGACGGCTTTCCGCCGCCGAGGTGCCGCTCGCGAGTTCCGGCGGCGTGAGTTCGGCTTCCTCCCAGCGCACCAGCTTGCCCACCGCGACGCCCGGCGCGGCGCACACACCCGCCAGCACGCCGGGCTCGGCCGAAGAGGCTGCCGCGACAGCCCGAGGCTGCACGGGCGCGGGCGAAAGCTGCCGCGCCGGCGCTTCGCCACCCTCGCCCGGCGCTTCGCGCAGGAGTTCGTTCGCGACGGCATCCACGGCGCGCTGCGCGTCCTTGCCGATGCCGACGAGTTCGATGGTCGCGCCCTCGCCCGCGCCCAGACCCAGCAGGCCGACGACGCTCTCGATGGCGGACTTGCGCTCGCCGAAGCGAACCTCGACGCGTGCGTCGATGCCGCGCACGGCTTCGCGCGCGCGTGCCGCCGGCCGCGCATGGAGGCCGCCCGCATGCGTGAGCGTGACGCTGCGGCGCACTTCGTTCGCGACCAGGTCGGTATGGGCGACGACCTCCACGCCTTCCCGTGCGCGCAGCACGAGCAACGCCGTGGTACCCGCTTCGACGTGGCCCGCGCCCGCGCGCCGGACCACCTCGAATGCGTCCGAGTTGGCCACCGCGACGACCGAGACGAGGCTCGGCGCGCTGCACGCCACGACGTCGAGATCGAACTCGATGAGCGTGTCGCCGCGGCGCACGTGCGCACCCTGCGCGACCTTCGGCGTGAAACCCTTGCCGTTCAGTTCGACCGTGTCGATGCCGATGTGCACGAGCACCTGTGCGCCTTCGACCGTTTGCAGCGTGACGGCGTGGCCGGTGCGCGCGAGATGCATGACGACGCCGTCGCACGGCGCGACCAGCCGGCCGACGAGCGGATCGACGCCGATCCCGTCGCCGAACAGCCCTTCCGAGAACACGGGATCGGGCACCGACGCGAGCGGCACGACCGGCCCGGTGAGCGGCGAGACAATCAGGATGTGCCCCTCGACGCGTGTATGCGGATCCATCAGGCGAGACTCCTCGATGCGTTCCATTCGCTTTCCAATCTAGTGGGTTTCGGTGACTTTGTTCAAATAGCGCGGCTCGTCCGGATTGCGGCCGCGCGCGGCGGCAAGGCGCGCCGCCATCACGTAGAACGAGAGAATGGCCGCGATGGGATCGAGCGCGGCGTCGGCCGTCGTCGCGAGCGGCAGCGCTGCGCCGGATACGTCGGCGGGCGCGGCGAGCAGCACGCGCGCACCGCGCTTTTCCATGTCGCGGGCGAACTCGATCAGGCCCGCCTGCTCCGGCCCGCGCGGCGCGAACACGAGCAGCGGATAGTCGCGATCGATCAGCTCCATCGGGCCATGCCGCACTTCGGCGCTCGAAAACGCTTCGGCCTGAATACCCGAGGTTTCCTTGAGCTTGAGCGCCGCTTCCTGGGCAATGGCGAGGCCCGGTCCACGACCGATGACGATCATCTGCGTGACGTCGCGCAGTTCCTCCACGGCCTTCGACCAGTCGAGCGTGCCCGCGCGCTCGAGCGCGTCGGGCAGCGCGCGCACGGCATCGAGCAACCCGCTGTCGCGCTGCCAGAAGCCGACGAGTTGCGCCGACATCGCGAGCATGGCGATATAGCTCTTGGTGGCGGCCACGCTGAGCTCGGGACCGGCGAGGAGCGGCAGTTCGGTGCCGGCGGCCTCGGCGAGCGGCGAGCCCGCGACGTTGACCATGGCGGCCGTCAGCGCGCCGGCTTCGCGCAGCGCCTTGATCGTCGCGACGAGGTCAGGACTCCTACCCGATTGGGAGAAAGCAAGGGCGAACTGGCCGCGCACGCGTAAGGGCGCCTGTTGCAGCGTGGCGATCGACATCGGGATCGAGGCCACCGGCACGCCGATGCGGCTCATGGTGAGCGCGGCGAAGTAGCTCGCCGCGTGGTCCGAGCTGCCGCGCGCGACAGTGAGCGCGACGTGGCGCGGCTCGGCTTCGAGCACGCGGGCGAGCGCCTCGACGCGCGAGGTGTCCGCGAGTTGTGCGGCGACGACGCCGGCCGAGGCCAGCGCTTCATTAAGCATATTCGACAATCGATTCTCCTTCGACATAGGTCGCGGTGAGCGCCAGCTCGCGATCGAACACGTTGACATCGGCCCATGCGCCGCGCACGAGGCGGCCACGGTCTTCGATGCCGAGGTAGTCGGCGGCATAGCGCGACAGACGCGCGGAAACATCGGCGATCGGCAAGCCGATCGAGACGAGGTTGCGCAGCGCCTGGTCCATGGTGAGCGTGCTGCCCGCGAGCGTGCCGTCGGCGAGGCGCACGCCGCCGAGGCATTTCGTCACGCGCTGGCTGCCGAGGCGGTATTCGCCGTCGGGCATGCCGGTGGCCGAGGTGCTGTCGGTCACCACATAAAGGCGCGGAATGGCGCGCAGCGCGGCGCGGATCGCGCCCGGATGCACGTGCAGCAGGTCGGGAATGATCTCGGCGTACTCGGCATGCGCGAGCGCCGCGCCAACGACGCCCGGATTGCGGTGATGCAGCGGCGACATCGCGTTGAAGAGGTGCGTGAAGCCGCAGGCGCCGTGCTTGAGCGCGGCCACGGCGTCGTCGTAGGTGGCGAGCGAGTGGCCGAGTTGCACGCGCACGCCGCGCGCCGCCATCTCCCCGATGATCTCGATGTGACCGGCGATTTCGGGTGCCACGGTCACCACGCGGATCGGCGCAATCGCGAGGTACTTGAGCACTTCGTCGAGCACGGCCGAAACAGCGGCGTCGGGTTGCGCGCCGAGCTTGCCCGGGTTGATGTACGGCCCTTCGAGGTGCACGCCCAGCACGCGCGCGCCGCCCGCCGTGCGGTTGCGCGTGACGTTGCCGAGGCCCGCGACCACGGCCATCAGCTCGTCGCGCGGCGCCGTCATGGTGGTGGCGAGCAGGCTCGTGGTGCCGTAGCGGGCATGCGTGCGTGCGATGGTTTCCATTGCATCGCCGGCTTCCATGACGTCGGCGCCGCCGCCGCCGTGCACGTGCAGGTCGATGAAGCCCGGCAGGATGTAGGGCGCGTCGTTCTTCGCCGGATCGGTGGCCTCGCCCGTGATCGCGGTGATGCGTCCGTTCTCGAACGACAGCGTGCCGTGGATCCAGCCTTCAGGGGTGAGTATGTTTCCGCTCAGCATGAGATTTTTCCGATGAAGTGCATCAAAGCGCGGTAGGACGTTTCGGTGAATTGCATGAGAGAGAGTGCGCCGGCGCTCCGTTCCTGCGGGCGGCGCTCACTGGCGCAGCTCCGCAACGAAGTCGTAATAGCCGTCGCGGCAATAAGTGTCGGTCAGCTCGATGGCGCGCTGATCGGCGGAAAAGCCCACACGCGTGATGACGAGCAGCGCCGCGCGCGCCTCGACGCCCATCAGCGCGGCGATCTCGCCGGTCGCGTTGACGGCGCGAAAGTGTTGCAGCGCGCGCACCACGGGCACGCGGCGCTGCTCCAGGTAAGCGTACAGCGAGCCGTCGATGGCTTCGGGGTCCGGCACGATCGAAACCGGCAGCGCCGAATGCTCCACGGCCATCACGATGCCGTCGGCGCGCCGCAGCCGGCGCATGCTGGCCACCGAGGCGGCCGGCGAGAGCCCGAGCTGCACGATCTCCTCGCGGCGCGCGGGGCGCACTTCGCGCTCGAGCCATACCGAGTCGGGCGTGAAGCCCCGCTGTTCCATCTTCTTCGTGAAACCGGTCAGGCGCGAAAGCGGGTCCTCCACGTGCGGCGTGATGAAGCTGCCCGCGCCGCGCGCGCGCCGGATCAGCCCCTGCTCCACAAGCAGCTCGATCGCCTTGCGCGCCGTGATGCGCGACACGCCGATGGCGTCCGAAAGCGTCCGCTCCGAGGGCAGCGCCTCGCCGGCGGACCACACGCCGCAATGAATGGCCGTGGCAAGGTTGTGCGCCAGCTGCAGATAGAGCGGCGTCACATTGCGCGCATCGGGCATCAGGGCAGACCAACGGGTTTCCATGGACTTGGCGCCAGCGGTTGGAGAGATCGTGGAGGGCCGGGCCGGCATGCCTTGTGGCGATGCAGTGGGTTCCGGCGCGAATGAGAGCCCATTATATAACCACAATAAGACCAGTCAACACATGAGAACCGGCAACAGGCAGGCTTGAAATATCCCTTAAAATCAAAAACTTATACGAACACACAAGGCGCGGAGCGCACACTGCATAGCATCGGGATTTACCCTGAAAAGAGCTTTTTCGGGCTCCGCGAGGAGACCAGATTGGTTTCATACAGGTCATTGTGGATAGCCCAGCGTAATACCGGCATAGCACCAGCGACATGGATTCGCGAGAAAGATAGCGCGCGCCCAGGAGATCGCCGGGCGGGCGCCGTCAAACCAGCGCGCCTGGATCGGCACGATCCATCGACTCGCCACAATTCGTGCGCAATAAAAAACGCCGCGGCTCTCGCCACGGCGTTCGGATCCTGCAAGGGCTGCCCGCGTCGACTAGACGCAGGCCCAGGCTTCTCGAATAGTCCTTAGAACGACGGAACCATCGACCCCTTGAATTCACCCTTGATGAACTGACGCACGTCTTCGGACTGATAGGCGGCGACCAGCTTCTTCACCCAGGGCTTGTCCTTGTCCTGCGTGCGCACCACGATCACGTTCGCGTAGGGGCTGCGGATGTCTTCCAGCGCAATCGCATCTTTCGTCGGCTGCAGGCCGGCGGCCAGCGCGTAGTTCGTGTTGATGACGCCCGCGTCGACGTCGGCGAGCGAGCGCGGCAGTTGCGCGGCGTCCAGTTCGACGAACTTGATCTTCTTCGGGTTCTCGGCGACGTCGAGCGGCGTGGCGTTGCTGCCGTTCACGCCAGCGCCCGCGCGCAGCTTGATGACGCCCTTCGACTGCAGGAGGAGGAACGCGCGGTTCTCGTTCGACGGGTCGTTCGGCACCGCGATCTTCGCACCTTGCGGGAGGTCGTTCAGCGACTTGAGCTTCTTCGAGTACACGCCGATCGGCGAGATGTACGTGAGACCGACGCTCTGGATCTTGTAGCCGCGCTGCTTGACCTGGCTGTCGAGGTAGGGCTGGTGCTGGAAGCTGTTGGCGTCGAGGTCGCCGGCGTCGAGCGCGGCGTTCGGCTGCACGTAGTCGTTGAATTCGACGACCTTGACGTTCAGGCCTTCGCGCTTCGCAACCTTCTGGACGACGGCCCAGACCTTGGCGTCCGGACCCGAAACGGTGCCGACCTTGATGGTCTGGTCGTCGGCGCGGGCGCCGAAGCTGGCTGCGAGCGTGGTGGCGGCTACGCCGGCGAGGAGTGCTTTAATCAGATTTCTGCGCTGCATGGAGGGTGATGTTCCTGCGTGGTTTGTTGTCGCTCCGGTTGCGCGGCGTTGTGCGCCGTCCGCCGGACGATATAAATCGTCTCATATGGACCCAGCTCTGCGAAATAAAGAATTCGCATACTGGTATGCCGGCGGGCAAGGAGGCGCCCGCGGCGGCGGGCTTCTCCTTCAGGCGGGATTTGAGCCGAGGAGGATCTTCAGGTCGTGCAGCCAGGGCGTGACGCCCTGCCCGTCGCGCGCGAAAAGGCGCAGCTTGCCGGTCGTGTCGAACACGTAGCTCGCGGCGGTGTGGTCCATCGTGTAGCTGTCCGGCGCGTTGCCGGGCACCTTCGCGTAGTAGACGCGGAAGTCCTTCGCCACTTGCTTGAGTTGCGCGTCATCGCCGGGACGCAGTCCGACGAAAGTCGGATTGAACGCGGCCACGTACTGGCCGAGGATCTGCGCGGTGTCGCGCTCGGGATCGACGGTGACGAACAACACCTGCACACGCTTCGCAGCATCGGGCCCCAGTTGCTGGAGCGCCTGCGAAAGCTCGGCCATGGTGGTCGGGCAAACATCGGGGCAATGTGTGTAGCCGAAGAACAGCACGACCACCTTGCCCCGGAAATCGGCGAGCGTACGGGTCTTGCCGTTCGCGTCCGGCAGCGAGAAGTCCTTGCCAAACTGCGTGTTGCCGGTGATGTCGAGGTTCGAGAACGACGGCGGCTGCTGCCCGCAGCCTTCCAGAACCAGCGTGCCCCCTACCGCGCCCGCTACGGCGAGCGCAACGAGCGTGGCACGCGCCACGCGCGCGAACGTTGAGCGCGCCATATCGTTACGCTCCGATGAGCGCATGCACGTAATGGTCGACGAGCAGCGCCGCGAACAGCAACGACAGGTAGACGATCGAATAGCGGAAAGTCTTGCGCGCGAGCGCGTCCGAGTACTCGAGATAGATCTTCCACGCGTAGGCGAGGAACACCGCGCCGAGCAGCACGGCCGCAGCCAGATACAGCACGCCGCTCATGCCCGAGATGTACGGCATCAGCGTGACCGCGAACAGGATCACGGTGTAGAGCAGGATATGCAGGCGCGTGTATTTCTCGCCGTGCGTGTTGGGCAGCATCGGCAGGCCGGCGTTTTCGTAGTCCTTGCGGCGGTAGAGCGCGAGCGACCAGAAGTGCGGCGGCGTCCACACGAAGATGATGAGCACGAGAATCCAGGCGTCGCCGGGCACGTGGCCCGTCACGGCGGCCCAGCCGAGCGCCGGCGGCATGGCGCCCGAGGCGCCGCCGATCACGATGTTCTGCGGCGTGGCGGGCTTGAGCAGCAGCGTGTAGATGATCGCGTAGCCAACGAAGGTCGCGACGGTCAGCCACATCGTGAGCGGATTGGTGAACGTGTACAGCACCCACATGCCGAGGCCGCCGATCACCGCGGAGAAGATCAGGATCTGCATGCTCGTGATCTCGCCGCGGGCCGAGGGACGCCAGGCCGTGCGACGCATGCGCGCATCGACCTTTTGCTCGACCAGGCAGTTGATCGCGAAGGCCGCGCCGGCCGTGAGCCAGATGCCGACGGTGCCGCCGATCAGCTGTTTCCAGGGCACCATGCCCGGCACGGCGAGGAACATGCCGATGACGGCGCAGAACACGGCCAGTTGCGTGACGCGCGGCTTGGTGAGCGCGAGATATTGGGAAATCCGGCTACCGGGCGTCTGGGAGAGGGTTGTACTTTCCATAGGGCGGGATCACACCGCAGCGGTGTCGCGCGCAGGGAGTACGGCGCGGCCGGGGCGGCTACAAGCAATTCGAAAGTTTAGCACGACGACAAGAAGCAGCAGGATCGCCGCGCCACCGTTGTGCGCCACGGCGACAGGCAGCGGCCACTGCAGCACGATGTTGGAAAGTCCTGTCAGGAACTGGATCAAAACAATAATGAGAACCCAGTTCGCCGGGCGTCGCAACGAGGCGTAGCGCCGCATGCGGAGCGCGAACCATACCAGATAAGCGATCACCGCGAACGCGAACGTGCGGTGCGTCCAGTGGATCGCGACGAGCGCGTCCTGCGTGATCACGTCGCCGTTGCCGTCCATGCCGAGCGCGCGCCAGAGGTGGAAGCCGTGATGGAAATCCATCGGCGGAATCCATGCGCCGTTGCAGGTCGGGAAGTCGGTGCAGGCGAGCACCGCGTAGTTCGTGCTGACCCAGCCGCCCAGCGCGATCTGCGCGACCAGCAGCCCGAGCGCCGCCAGCGCGGCCACGCGCCAGCGCGCGGCGTCGGGCTCGAACGCGGGCAGCGGCGTCATGCGCGCGGCGAGCCACGCGAGCGTGCCGAGCAGCGTGAGACCGAGCAGCAGGTGTGTCGTGACGATGATGGGCTGCAGCTTCATCGTCACCGTCCAGGCGCCGAACACGCCTTGCACGAGGATCAGCCCGAGCAGCGCGGTGGGCCACCAGGGCGACACATGCAGCGGCAGGCGCTTGATACGCGCACGCCAGGCAATCGCCACTTGCGCAATGATCAGGATACCGATCGCCATGGCGAAATAGCGGTGGATCATCTCGATCCACGCCTTCGTCATGCTCACGGGGCCGCTCGGCATGGCAAGATGCGCTGCGGCAATTTGCGCATGGGCGATGAACGGCGACGACGTCCCATAGCACCCCGGCCAGTCCGGGCAACCGAGACCCGAATCGGTGAGACGCGTGAAGCCGCCGAACATCACGAGGTCGAGCGTCATGAATGTCGTGAGCCAGACGAGCTTGCGAAACTTGTTGTCGTCGGCCTTCACCCAGACCCATGACAGCGGCAGCAACGCGATGCACAGGCCGATCAGGGCCAGCTCCAGGATAAACATCTCTCTACTCTTTCTGTCAGATTCGCGCTGCGCACCTTAACCGATGCGCGACCACTTGAGGAGTTTAGTGACGTCCTGTTTGATTTTCGACGGATCGGCATTCGCGGGGAACCGCATCATCAGATTGCCGTTCGGGTCGATCAGGTAGACGTGATCGGTGTCTTTCGTCGCATCCGTGGCGGGCAGCCACGCCGCGACCGCACCCGGATCGACGCGCAGCATGCGCGTGTCCGCGTAGGCGCCCTTGATCTTCGCGGGAACGCTCGCGTCGTCGGTGCGCAGCCAGACCGTGACGATGCGCTCGCGCTCCGGCCCCTGCGTCGCTCGCACCTGGCGCATGAAATAGAGCTTCGTCGCGCAAGCTTCACCGCAGGCTCCGCTGTCGACCGACACCATCAGCCAGCGCCCGCGCAGCGAGGCGAGCGGCACTTCGTGGCCGTCGTCGCCCATTGCCATGAGCGCGTCCGGAATGGGCCGCTGCGGCTCGATCAGCGCGCCGTAACTCGTCGTGCCGCCCTTGGGCTTGATCACGTAGTACGTGAAGTACGAAAGCACGATGGGCGCGCCGCAGATCAGCACGATCAGAAGGAGTATCCAGCGGCCGCGCCGCCGCGAGCCTTTCGGGCCCTGGGCGGCATGCGGGCCGGCCTTCTGCGCGACCCGGGGAGAACGGGGGGATTGCGTCGACACTCTCGTGGAACCTCACATCTGTCGCTTTCGGTTGTTCATGAACTGCATCAGCAGCGCCGATTTCTGGGTATGTCCGGATGAAATCGGTTCGTCCGACGAATCATCAGGCGTCCTTCGCGCTGCCTTCTTTTTCCCGGCCGGGATTATCGACGCGCGCTTCGGCTTCGCCTTCGCCGCGCGCTTTTGTCGCAGCCTTGCGGGCCGCAAAAAGACCGAACCCGAGCGCCGCGAGGGCCATGCCCCACCACTGGAGCATGTAGCCGTAGTTGCGCTCGACGTCGGTATCCGGCACGGGCCAGTCGCGCACGAGGCCGTCCTTGAAGGACGGCACGAAGCCGGTTTGCTGGATCACGAACGGTTGCAGCGGCAACCCGGTTTCCGCTGCATAGGAAGCGACGCCGAGATTCTGCCGTATCTTCTGATGCGCTGCAGAGCCGCCCGCACCGAGTTCGAATGCGCGCGAGGCGTTCGCGCGCGCAATGCCCACCACTTCGACGGGTCCCGGCTGCGTGACATAGGGCGCGATCGCGGTGCGGTCCGCGATGTTGCGCGGCAGCCAGCCGCGATTGACGAGCACGTACCCGCCGCCTTCGAGTTTAAGCGGCATGACGACATAAAAGCCCGGTTGATCGTTATACGGACGATTGTCGAGATACACGACGCGCTCGGGCACAAAGGTGCCCTTGGCACGCACGCGGTGGAACTCGATGTCCTTCAGCGCGAGCGGCGTGGCGCCGACCGTTTGCGGCGTGGACGATTCGTATTGCGTGATCTGCGCCTGCAGCACCTCCTTCTGATGCGCGCGATCGCGCTGCCAGAAGCCGAGCCGGATCGTGACGGCCATCACGATCAGGATCAGCAATGCGGGGACGAGCCGGATCTTCATGGGGCACGTCCGATGCGAGCCTGGCGGCGGATCGAACCCCGCGCGACGCAGCGCGGTGCGATAATGAGACAGACGTTTTCAGGCATGCCAAATTCCGTGAACTTCATGCACATACTGGTCCCCGTCGCGTTCGCGCTGATCATCGCGAGCATGATCTCGGCGCTCTACTTCATGATGCACGACCGGGGCCGCACCAAGCGGATGGTCTGGTCGCTCGCCACGCGCGTGGGCCTTTCCATTTCGCTCTTTCTCTTCATCCTGTTCGCGCACTGGATGGGCTGGATCCAGTCCACCGGGATTCCTTACGGCCGCTGAGCGCAGCGCCAAAAGTCACCGCATCGCGCAAAACACAAGGCGCCGCGTCGACGAGGTCGGGCGGCGCCTTGCTTCGTTCCGGTTCTCCTTTCTTGCGCCGCGAAAAATGCGGCGCGCGAGGCGTCACAGCCAGTACACGACGACGTAGAGGCCGAGCCAGACCACATCGACGAAGTGCCAGTACCACGCCGCGCCCTCGAAGGCGAAGTGATGGTCGGCGGTGAAGTGGCCGCGAATGAGCCGGATCATCACGACAGTCAGCATCGTGCCGCCCAGGAACACGTGGAAGCCGTGAAAGCCCGTGAGCAGGAAGAACGTCGAGCCATAGATGCCCGAAGCCAGCGTGAGGTTCAGTTCGCCATACGCATGGATATATTCGAACGCCTGCAGGAAAAGGAAGCACACGCCCAGCACGATCGTCGCGGCGAGCCAGGCGATGGCCTTGGTGCGATGATTGTCGCGCAGCGCGTGGTGCGAGACCGTGAGCGTCGCGCCTGACGAAAGCAGCAGCGCCGTGTTGATGGTCGGTACGGGCCACGGCGTCATCGAGCGGAAATGCGATACGAGTGCTGCCGGGCCGGTGTTCGGCCACACCGCCGAGAAGTCCGGCCAGATGAGCTTGTAGTCAAGGCTGCCGAGCTGGTGCAGAGCGATCGCGCGCGCGTAGAACAGCGCGCCGAAGAACGCGCCGAAGAACATCACCTCGGAGAAGATGAACCAGCTCATGCTCCAGCGGTACGACACGTCGACGCGCTTGCCGTACATGCCGCCTTCGGACTCGGCGATGGCGTCGCCGAACCAGTGCCACAGTGTGAAGAGCAGCCATAGCAGGCCGACGAGCACGCCGATCGGCCCCCACGACTCGCCGTTGATCCACGACGCGAGCGACGCGAGCATGATCAGCAGACCGATGGACGCGCTGATCGGATGCCGCGACGGGTGCGGTACGAAGTAGTACGGGCTATCGTTTTGGCCGCTCATGCCTCTTTCTCCAGTTTCCAGTTGCGCCGGACGCCGCCGGCTGCATTGACTCGAGTGTGTCCTCGTTATTCACTGCTTCGCGCGCGAGATTGCACACGCTTCATCCCACCACCGCGTGCACGATCAACAGCAGCACGACGATGAACAGCACCGCGCCAACGATTCCCGCGATGATCAATTGCGCGGGATGCAGGTTCGCGGCGTCGGCTTCGAGGTCGGCGCGCTTGCGCACGCCGAGGAAGGACCAAGCCACCGCCTTCATCACTTGCAGGATGCCGCCTTTCTTCCTGGCCGGCCCTGCTCCGCCGCCTTCGTCGCTCATGCGCCATTCGCCTCTTGAGCCTCTTGCGCTCGTTGGTCCCGTCGATCTCGCCACCCGTGCCTCATGCGCCCGCCGGCTGCTTCGGCGGCGGCGGCACGGCCGGCTTGTTCAACTCGAAGAACGTGTACGACAGCGTGATCGTCTTCACGTCCTTCGGCAGCTTCGGATCGATCACGAATACCACCGGCATGCGCTTCGTCTCGTTCGCCTTCAAGGTTTGCTGCGTGAAACAGAAGCACTCGATCTTGCGGAAGTACTCCGTTGCCTGCTTCGGCGCGTAGCTCGGAATGGCCTGCGCGTCGATCGTGCGTCCTTCGTTGTTCGAAATGTCGTACATCACCGTCATGACTTCGCCCGGATGCACGTCGAGGCTCGTCTGTTCCGGCTTGAAGCCGAGCAGCCCGCGCGCATTCGCGTCGAACTCCACCGAGACCGTACGCGTCATGTCCACCTGCGTGTTGCGCGCCTCGCGCTCCGTGGCGTCGCGCTGCACGAGGTTGTTGATCCCGGTGACCTGGCAGATCGCGCGATACATCGGCACCAGCGCGAAGCCGAAGCCGAACATCAGCAACGCCACGACGACGAGCTTGACGAGCATCGACCGGTTGATTGCGCGATCACTTCGAGCTTGCGTGGACATCGAACTTCCTCGAACGGTCTGCCGGCACACGCCTTGGCGTCAGTGGCCGGGGAAATACACCTGCTTGACGACGGCAGCCACAAAGAATCCGACTACGACCGCCAGCAAAACGAGGCCGAGCCGCAGATTGCCCGCGCGGATCTGCGCAGGCGTGCGTCTTTTTTGTGGATCCCGGGTCATGCGTTCAGCGCGGTTGGCCGCGGCTTCTCCTTGCATCGTGAATCACCCTTCGTGCCTCTCGCGCATCGGTCGATAAAGACTGCGACTTCGCTCGCGTCCGGCTGCCCGCAGCCGGACGCTACGACTCAACGGCTCATTCGACCGTCGGCGGATTCTCGAACGTATGGAACGGGGCCGGGCTCGGCACGGTCCACTCGAGGCCCGTCGCGCCGTCCCACGGCTTGTCGCTGGCCTTCTCCAGTTCGCCGCCGCCGCGATAGGCGGGCAGCGCCACGGCAAACAGGAAGTACACCTGAGAAAGCCCGAAGCCGAAGGCGCCGATCGAGATCACCTGGTTCCAGTCGGTGAACTGGGCCGGATAGTCGGCATAGCGGCGCGGCATGCCGGCGAGGCCGACGAAGTGCATCGGCAGGAACGCGAGGTTGAAGAAGATGAGCGAGCACCAGAAGTGGATCTTGCCGCGCATCTCGTTGTACATCCAGCCGGTCCATTTGGGTGACCAGTAATACCACCCGGCGAATAGCGCGAACAACGACCCCGCCACCAGCACGTAGTGGAAATGCGCCACCACGAAGTAAGTGCCGTGGTACTGGATGTCGAGGGGCGCCATCGCGAGCATCAGGCCCGAGAGACCGCCGAACGTGAACACGATGAGGAAGCCCACCGCGAACAGCATCGGCGTTTCGAAGCTGAGCGAGCCGCGCCACATCGTGGCGACCCAGTTGAACACCTTCACGCCCGTGGGCACGGCGATGAGCATGGTCGCGTACATGAAGAACAGTTGTCCCGTGACCGGCATGCCGGTCGCGAACATGTGGTGCGCCCAGACCATGAACGAGAGAATCGCGATCGAAGCGGTGGCGTACACCATCGAGCTATAGCCGAACAGCGGCTTGCGCGAGAACGCCGGGATCACCTGCGAAACGATCCCGAACGCGGGCAAGATCATGATGTAGACCTCGGGGTGCCCGAAGAACCAGAAGATGTGCTGGTACATGACGGGGTCGCCGCCGCCCGCCGCGTTGAAGAAGCTCGTGCCGAAGTGGCGGTCGAACAGCACCATCGTGATCGCGCCCGCGAGCACCGGCATCACGGCGATCAGCAGATACGCGGTGATGAGCCACGTCCACACGAACATCGGCATCTTCATGAGCGTCATGCCCGGCGCGCGCAGGTTCAGGATCGTCACGACGATGTTGATGCCGCCCATGATCGACGAAGCGCCCATGATGTGCACCGCGAAGATCGCCAGGTCCATGCCTGGACCCATCTGCGTGGAGAGCGGCGCGTACAGCGTCCAGCCCGCGGCGGTCGCGCCGCCCGGCGAGAAGAACGAGCCGACCAGCAGACACGCGGCGGCCGGCAGCAGCCAGAAGCTGAAGTTGTTCATGCGCGCGAACGCCATGTCCGAGGCGCCGATCTGCAGCGGGATCATCCAGTTCGCGAAGCCCACGAAGGCCGGCATGATCGCGCCGAACACCATGATGAGGCCGTGCATCGTGGTGAGCTGGTTGAAGAACTCGGGGCGCATGATCTGCATGCCCGGCTCGAACAGCTCCGCGCGAATCGCGAGCGCCATGACGCCGCCCGAGAGGAACATCACGAACGAGAACAGCAGATACAGCGTTCCGATGTCCTTGTGGTTCGTCGCCAGCAGCCAGCGCCGCCAGCCGTGAGGCGTGGCGTGCGCGTGATCGCCGTGCACGTGGCCGTGCCCCCCAGCTACATCGTGTCCGATGCTAGACATGACTATCTCCTGTCGGTCCGGTGCCGGCGCTGTCGCGCCTGACTCCTGCCCCATGCAATTGAGTTGCGGAAGCGAATTGCCTTTGCGTCTCTTGCTGCGGCGTTTGCCTGCTTTGTTATGTGCTCGCGCAGCGCTTGTCCTGCGTTTCTTGCTGCTTGCCGTACTTGCGCCCGGCCCTGGCCCTTCAGGCCGCCGTGCCGATCTCCACCCGGCGCGCTTCCTTCGCGTTCGCGCCGCCCGTGATCGTTTCCGGCTTCTTCAGAATGATGTGGTCTTCGGCGATACCGGCCGCCTTCATTGCGTCGCGCACCGCTTGCGCACGGCGCTTCGCGAGGTCGGCGTTCGTGCTGGCGTTGCCGCTCGAATCGGTGTAGCCCGAGAGCGTGAACTTCGCATCGGGGTGTGCCTTCGCGTAATCGGCGGCGGCCTGGATGGCGTCCTTCGCGTCGGCGGGCAGCGTGCTCTTGCCCACTTCGAAGTAGACGCTCGCCGGCAGCGCCGCCGTGGTCTGCGCCGCGCCGGAAGCCTGCTCGGCGCCGCTTGCCGCGGTCGTGCCGCTCGCCGCACTCGCTTCGGTGGCACCGCTTGCCGCGCCGGCCTCTGCCGCGCCGCTCGCCGCGCCCGCTGCGGCGGTGTGATCGCCGCCCTCGGGCATCTTGCCGTTGCGCGCGTCGGTGACCTGGCGCGGCTGCAGCACGTCGCCCGTATGGTTGCCCCACGAGTTGCGCTCGAACGTGATGACCGAGGCGATCTCGACGTCGTTGAGCGTGGGCGCCCACGAGGGCATGGCGTTCTTGCCCTGCAGGACGATGCTCACGTGCTGGGCGAGCGGGCCGTTGGCGACCTTGCTGCCGTCGAGCGCCGGGAACGCGCCCGCGCCCTTGCCGGTGGGCTGGTGGCAGACCGCGCAGGTCGACGTGTACACCTTCTCGCCACGCTCCTTCAGCTCGGCCAGCGTGTAGGTCTTGTTCGGGTCGTCGTTGGCGGCGGCCATCTTCGCCTTTTGCGTCTGCACCCACTTCGCGTAGTCGTCGTCGGACAGCACTTCGACCACGACGGGCATGAATGCGTGCTCCTTGCCGCACAGCTCCGTGCAGAAGCCGCGATAGGTGCCGACCTTGTCGGCCTTGAACCAGGTGTCGCGCACGAAGCCCGGAATCGCGTCCTGCTTCACGCCGAACGCGGGCACGTACCACGAGTGCACGACGTCGTTGGCCGTGGTGATGATGCGGATCTTCTTGTTGACCGGCACGACGAGCGGGTTGTCGACTTCCTGGAGATACGTATCCGTGATCGGCACACGGTTGTTCACCTCGGAGCGCGGCGTGCTCAGCGTGGAGAGGAAGTTGATGCCCTCGCCCGGCCCCTTCACGTAGTCATAGCCCCACTTCCACTGGTAGCCGGTGACCTTCACGGTGAGGTCGGCGTTGGACGTGTCCTTCATCGCGACGACGGCCTTGGTGGCGGGCAGCGCCATCAGCACGACGATGATGAACGGCACCACCGTCCAGATGATCTCGACCGTGGTGCTTTCATGGAAATGGGCGGCCTTGTGGCCCTTCGATTTGCGGTGCGCGTAGATCGAATAGAACATGACGCCGAACACACCGATGAAGATCACGGTGCATAGAAGCAGCATCATCATGTGGAGGCTGTAAAGCTCTGAGGCGATGCGCGTGACGGGCGGCTGGAAATTGATCTCGTTCACCGCAGGACCGCCGGGGCTGTCTCCGACTGCGAGTGCCGCGCCGGCGACGAGGAATCCGCTGCACGCCAGCACCCCCTGGAGGGCTCGCTTGATTGTTTTCATAGCTTCCTTACCCATAATTTCCATTCAAACCCTCGACCCCGCAGGAAGGTTTTGCAACCAGGGCGCCCCCTGGGACGCTCACGCCGCGCCGGCCGTGCTCACGCGCCGCGCATCAAGCCGCGCGCGCAAGCCAGATGCGCAGTTCCCGCGCGAACTGCGCACGCCGATATTGCGGCAGATGCAACCCGACAGCGACCGCCTGGCCGCGGGACACGAGACGCACCGGGTCGCGTGGGGTCGCGCCCGGCTCGACCCGGACCCAGCGGGGATTGAATTCGAACTGCACGAGCGCGTTGGCGCTCATCTGTTCGATCACCAGCCGGTTCGGATAAAGCCTGATACGTTCGTAATCGACAGCATGGCGCGCATGAATGACAAAAGCGCCGCCTACTACCAACAGATCGATACCGGTAAACGGCAAAACCAGCCAGGCGCCGTGGATCAACAACAGAACGGCGATCGCGATGGAAACCAGCGCCAGCGACACATAGAAGAACACGAATTGCCTGGGCGAAACCGAACAGTTGCGCTTCATGGTCCAGTCCTGCAGGACCGGCTCCGCACTCGCCAGCAGATCAGACGCCTGCATCGCTCGCTTCCCCCCACAACAACCTCGCCAGACTATCGCCGTGCCGCGCCGCGCACAACTACGGGGAGATCTGGACTTGCCACAGCGGATTTTGGGGACCCTTCCGTGCAGCAAACTGACGCATTATAGGCGCGATCCCAAGCCCTCACAAGCAACGCCCAATCGCCAGCAAACCCATACAGGACGGGCATTTCAGCGATTTTTCAGGCATTCCCGGGGGGCTTTTATGGCGCTAATTTCAGGCATAACGAAAGCCCCCTTACCGCATTACCGATTCCTTGCCGGACCGCGTCCGATGTCTTCGATGCGCACGATGCCATGGCCTTCGGCGGTCATGCGCGGCACGGCCTTCCACGCATGTCCGTAGATGATCTCGAAGGTCAGCGGGATCGTGCCCGCGTGCGGTCCGTCCGTGCAGCGGCGCGCCTCGAGCGCGGCGACGAGCGCCCGGTGCAGGCGCCGCGCGCCATGCACGCCGTCACCCTCGCGCTCGAACGGGTAGGCGCCCCAGCGGCGCACGTCGGCGAGCAGTTTCTCAGGCGTCGTGTAAGTGACGGTGAGCGTTTCCTGGTCCATCACCGGAATCTCGAAACCGTTCTCGACGAGCATGTCGCCGAGATCGTGCATGTCGACGAAATCGACGATGTGCGCACGCGTCGGCACGCCGTGCGCGGCCTCGACTTCGGCGAAGGCGCCGCGCAGTTGCTTGAGCGTGTCGGGCCCGAACGTGCTGAACATCAGCAGGCCGCCCACCTTGAGCACGCGCTGCCACTCGCCGAACACGAGGTCGGGGCGCGGATGCCAATGCAACGCGAGATTGGACCAGAGCAGTTCGAACGCGCCATGGGCGAACGGCAGTTCCGCGAGGTCGGCCTGCGCAAAACGCGGGCCGCGCGAGCCGAGCGCGCGGCCAACCGATGCGGGCAGAAAGCGGCGCCAGCTCGTATCGGCGGCATCGTTTGCGCGCGCGCGGCGCAGCATGGCGAGCGAGAGATCGGTGCCGAACACGGGCGCTTCGGGAAAGCGCTCGCGCAAGCCTGGCAGGTCGTCGCCTGGGCCACAGCCGACGTCGAGCACGGCTGCGGGGCTCACCTTGATGTATTCGAGCCGCTCGCGCATGCGCTGCGCGATTTCACGCGGAAGGAAGGCAACCTCGTCGAAAGTCGCCGCACGGCGATCGAAGATGCGCCGCAGGTGCCGGGTATCGTAGTCCGGACGGCCAGTTCTTGCGGGAGACGGGGACATGTCGGTCGTATTGGCGAAGTCGGCGAAGTATACTCGCTCACTCCCATCCTTTCAGTTGCACGCCCTTGCCGGGGCCGTCCTTCAATGCCGCTGCGCCTTTTTTCACGCGCGTCACGCCATGCATCGCGTGTCATGACACCCGAATCGAACCGCATACGTCTTGCGGGCGCAGTGCGCGCGTGTCGGGAAGCGCGCGAGCAAGTGGCAATGCGGCTTGCGCCGCGTTTATCGCAGCTGGCCCACTTCGCGTTGCCTAACCTTTGTCCATTATGCGGCAATTTGTCGCGAACCACGCTCTGCGTGTGCTGCGATGCGGCGTACTGCAACGAGGCGCGCCTGCGCTGCACGGTGTGCGCCATGCCGCTCGCGCACCGGCGCCGCATGAGGGGGCCAACGATGGGAAGCACTCGCTACCGCTGCGAAGCCTGCATCGAGACGCCGCCAGCGTTCGACGCGACGCTCGCGCTCGCCGATTACCGAGCGCCGCTCGATCTGCTCGCGCGCGGCCTGAAGTTCCGTGCGCGCCTTGCGCTCGGCGAGGAGTTCGCGCGACGCCTCGCGCTCGCGGCGCAAGACAACCTCGACCCGCACACCAGGCCCGATATCGTCGTGCCCGTGCCGCTTTCGCGCGAACGCCTCATCGAGCGCGGCTACAACCAGGCGTGGGAGATCGCGCGGCCGCTCGCGCGCCGGCTCGGCACGCCGGCGGACGCCACGCTAGTGCGACGCACCCTGCATACGGCGCCGCAATCGAAGCTCGATCGCGAAGCACGCCGCCGCAATGTCGGGCGCGCGTTCGCGCTCGCGCGGCCCGTCGCCGGGCAGCACGTGGGCGTGGTCGACGACGTGATGACCTCGGGCGCCACGCTCGATGCGCTCGCGCACACGCTCAAGGCCGCAGGCGCACGGCGTGTGACCAACTTCGTCGCGCTGCGCACGCCGAAAGACTGACCGGCACCATCCCTATCCAGGACATATAGAAAGAGTTTCATCGTCATGTTCAACGTCGTTCTCGTCGAGCCCGAAATTCCGCCGAACACTGGCAACGTCATCCGCCTGTGCGCGAACACGGGGGCGCGGCTGCATCTGATCGAGCCGCTCGGCTTTCCCCTCGACGACACGAAAATGCGCCGCGCGGGCCTCGACTATCACGAGTACGCGCAGATGCACGTGCACGGCAACTGGGAGGCGTTCATCGCGAAGGAAGCGCCCGATCCGTCGCGCATGTTCGCGTTCACGACGCGCGGCTCGGGGCGCTTTCACGCACACGCCTTCCAGCCCGGCGACTGGTTCGTTTTCGGTGCAGAAACACGCGGCCTGCCCGACGCGGTGCTCGATCGCTTCGAGACGCAACAGCGCGTGCGCCTGCCGATGCGGCCCGGCAACCGCAGCCTGAATCTCTCGAATACGGTGGCGGTCGTGGTATTCGAAGCGTGGCGCCAGGCGGGGTTCGAAGGCGGCGAATGACCCCGCGTGGGGCGCTACGCCTTGCTGGCCAGCTCGCGCTCGTAGCGCGTCAGCATCGACTGGTCGAAGCACGCGAAGATCACTTGCGCGAGCGCAGGCGACTTCGGCAGCTCGTCCATCACGGTCGCGACAGCGATGGTCACGGCGTCGTCGGCGGGAAAACGGTAGATGCCGCAACTGATCGCCGGAAACGCGATACTCGTGACACCTGCCTCGCGAGCGCGTTCGAGCGAGCGCCGGTAACACGAAGCGAGCAGACGCGCCTCGTCATTGCCGCCGCCGTACCAGACGGGGCCCACAGTGTGGATCACGTGTTTCGCGGGAAGGCGATAGCCGCCGGTGATTTTGGCGTCGCCGGTCGGGCAGCCGTCGAGGGTCTCGCACTCGCGCAGGAGGTCCGGCCCGGCAGCGCGGTGGATCGCGCCATCGACACCGCCCCCGCCGAGCAGTGAGGAATTCGCGGCGTTGACGATCGCATCGACGGCCAGCGTGGTGATGTCCACGGCTTGCGCCTCGATGCGGCAGCTTCCGATGATCAGCATACGGTCCTCCTTTGCCTCGGCACTTGCTCCGGCCCCACGCAGGGCTTGCGTGCCCCACACAGGGCGCAGCAGGATCGCCCGACGCGCAAACGCGCCCTATTCGGCCTTCGCGTCGCGTCTGAGCAGCGCGCTCACGGCGTCGCGCGGCGCGACACCGTCGAAAAGCACGGCGCATACCGCCTGGGTGATCGGCATGTCGATGCCATGATCGCGCGCCAGCGCGAGCACCGCCTGCGCACAGCGCACGCCTTCGGCCACATGGCCGAGCGCGCCGAGGATGTCGTCGAGCGTGCGCCCGCTCGCGAGCTGCTTGCCCACGGTGCGGTTGCGCGAGAGGTCGCCCGTCGCGGTAAGGATCAGGTCGCCGAGGCCGGTCAGGCCCGTGAAGGTTTCCGCGCGCCCGCCGAGCGTGACGCCAAGGCGCGTCATCTCCGCGAGGCCGCGCGTGATCAGCGCGGCGCGCGCATTCAAACCGAGGCCCAAACCGTCCGAGATGCCGGTCGCGATCGCAAGCACGTTCTTGACCGCGCCGCCCACCTCCACGCCCACGACGTCGTCGCCCGTGTAGATGCGCATGGCGCGGTGGTGGAACGCGGCGAGCGTGCGTTCGCGGCACACCGCCGAGGCGCTCGCCACCGTCAGCGCGACGGGCAGGCCCTCGCTCACTTCGCGCGCGAAGCTCGGCCCCGACAGCACACCGTTGCTCGCGTGGCCCGGCAGCTCAGCCGCCACGACCTGGTGGGGCATCAACTGCGTTTCGGCTTCGAAGCCCTTGCAGAGCCAGATGAAGTGCGCGGGCACGCGGCCCATGTCGCGCAGCGTGCAAAGCATGCCGCGCAGGCCCGCAACGGGCGTGGCGAGCACGACGAGATCCGCCTCGCCCGACGCATGGTCGAGCGCGGCGGCGAGATCCGTTTCGTAGTGGAGTGTCGTGGGCAGCGCAATGCCCGCGAGATAGCGGGCGTTTTCATGCGTCTTGCGCAAGGTGTCGACGAGCGCGCCATCGCGCGCCCACAACACCGTGTCATGCGCCTGGGCGAGATGCCCTGCCAGCGCGGTGCCCCACGCTCCGGCGCCGAGAACGGCGATGTTCATTCCGATACTCCGCACCGGTAGTTCGTGGAGACGATCGACGCAATCAGTGCGTCGCGCTGCTTGCGCCGTCCTGCTGGGCGAGCTGCTGCAGGCGTTGCTCGTAGAGCGCCTGGAAGTTGATCTCGGCCAGGTGGATCGGCGGGAAGCCTGCGCGCGTGATCGCGTCGGCGATGTTCGAGCGCAGGTACGGGAACAGGATGGTCGGGCAGGCGATGCCGACGAGCGGGTCCACCTGCTCGGCCGGAATGTTGCGGATATCGAAAATGCCGGCCTGCTTGGCTTCGATCAGGAACGCAACCTTGTCCTTGACCTTGGCCGTGACGGTGCCGGTGACGAGGATTTCGAACACCGACTCGGCCAGGCGCTCGGCCTTGACGTCGACTTCCACTTCCACCGAGGGCATGTCCTGCTCAAGGAAGATGGCCGGCGAATTCGGCTGTTCGAGCGACATGTCCTTGAGGTAGATGCGCTGGATGTTGAAGAACGGCTGGTTGTTCTCGTCAGACATGATGTATGGCTTCCCTGATTGAATGGATCACGGCCGCATTATCGTGACATCTCGAAGTCCCGAAAAGGCGCCGCGCTACGGCAATGAACGGCAACAGGCCCGCGCAAGCCTTGGGGGCTCGCGCGGGCCGCAATCCTGCGGCGCTAGGTCGCTACGTCGTCAGGCTGGGTCAGGCGGCTTCGAGCAGCGGCATCAAGCCGCCCGCCCGGTCGAGCGCGGAGAGGTCATCGTAACCGCCCACGTGCGTCTCGCCGATGAAAACCTGCGGCACGGTGCGCCGGCCGGTGCGCGTCATCATCTCGTCGCGCCGCGCCGGATCCCGGTCGATCAGCACCTTTTCGATGTGCTCGACGCCGCGCGACTTTAAAAGACGTTCGGCCATCTGGCAATACGGGCACACCTGGGTGCTGTACATGACGACTTTGCTCACTTCAAACCTCCTTGTTTCACGACCGGCATACCGGCCTGCTGCCAGGCGTTGACGCCGCCGTCCAGCACGTGGACCTCGGCAAAACCGGCGTCCTTCACGAGGCGCATGGCCTTGTGCGACTGCTGGCCCGTCTGGCAGACCAGCAACACCGGGTTGCTCTTGTTCTTCACGAACTGGCCGATCTTCGCCTCGAGCTCGCCGAATTCGATCTGGCGCGCCGAAGGCAGATGGCCCTTCGCGAATTCACCCGCGGGGCGCAGGTCGATCACCACCGCGTTGCGGCGGTTGATGAGCTGCGTCGCCTCGGCGGTGGAAACACCGCCGCGCCCGCCGCGCTTGAGCGACGGCCACAGGAGCAACCCTCCCGAGATGAGGACGATCGCGATGAGTACAAGGTTGATGTAATTGGTGAAGAACGTCACGGAGAGTCCGCCGGAAAAAGGAAAGTCGGAGAAATCGGATTCGGGCAATCCGCTCATTATAAAATAAGCGTTTTGTCGCAGGGTGACCGCCCCCCAGCCCGGGCGCGCCGCCCGCGGGACCGGGCCGCCGCGGCTGTGTCCCCGATTAACTGCTTCCCTTACTACCGACCGGCATCTTCATGTACAAACTCGTACTCATCCGCCACGGCGAATCGACGTGGAACAAGGAAAACCGCTTCACCGGCTGGGTGGACGTCGACCTCACCGAGCAGGGCAACCGCGAAGCCCAGCAGGCGGGCCAGCTGCTCAAGGAGTCCGGCTACACGTTCGACATCGCCTACACCTCCGTGCTCAAGCGCGCGATCCGCACGCTCTGGCACGTGCAGGACCAGATGGACCTGATGTACCTGCCCGTGGTCCACTCGTGGCGCCTGAACGAGCGTCATTACGGCGCGCTTTCGGGCCTGAACAAGGCCGAAACGGCGGCAAAGTTCGGCGACGACCAGGTGCTCGTCTGGCGCCGCAGCTACGACACGCCGCCGCCCGCGCTCGAACCGACCGACTCGCGCACGTCGTACGACGACCCGCGCTACGCCCGTGTGCCACGCGAGGAACTGCCGCTCACCGAATGCCTGAAGGACACGGTGGCGCGCGTGCTGCCCGTCTGGAACGAGTCGATCGCGCCCGCCATCAAGTCGGGCAAGAAGGTGGTGATCGCCGCGCACGGCAACTCGATCCGCGCGCTCGTGAAGTACCTCGACAACATCTCCGATGACGACATCGTCGGCCTGAACATCCCGAACGGCGTGCCGCTCGTGTATGAGCTCGACGAGAGCCTCAAGCCCATCAAGCACTACTACCTGGGCGACGCCGAAGCCATCGCGAAGGCGCAGGCCGCCGTGGCCAACCAGGGCAAGAAGGCCTGACGCCTTTCCGCCCGTGCCTTATCGGCCGTTCGGGCAGCTGCCGCGCGCGGCGGCTGCCCGGGGGCCATGCGCACCGGCCCGAGCCGCCCTGCCGCTGCCTTCCGCCGGGGATCAGCGGCCGTTGCAGCACAACTGGTTGCACACTCCCCTTTTCATTTCCCGCCGTTTCACGCCGCAACTGGCAGAACTGCCAGCTTCCTGTCAGCGCCGCGCCAGGCCTCGCTTTGCGACGCACGTCTTGCGAACCACGCTGCGCCGCCGCTGTCTTACCCCGTTCTTACACACCCTATGCACAGCCTCGGCAGGTGTGCAGTTATACTTGTCCGTCGCTTTTCCATTAGACGCTGCCACGCGCCTTCCGACGCGCCTCGACCGCACGCAACATTCTCTATGCGAAAAAACCTGAAAAACATCGGCCTGATTGCCGCTGGCCTTGCGACCGGCGTATTTGCCACCCTGCAGATTTCCGCCTCCGCGCAGCAAACCCAGCAGACGGTCGTAGAACCGCTGCCGCTCGATCAGCTGCGGCTCTTCGCCGAAGTGTTCGGTCAGATCAAGCATGAGTACGTCACGCCGGTCGACGACAAGAAGCTTCTCACCGCCGCCATCAAGGGCATGGTGTCGAGCCTCGACCCGCACTCGTCGTATCTCGACAAGACCGATTATCAGGAGCTCCAGGAGCAGACCAAGGGTCGCTTCGCGGGCCTCGGCATCGAGATCTCGTCGGAAGACGGCCTGATCAAGGTCATCTCCCCCATCGAAGACACGCCCGCGTACCGCGCCGGCATCCGTCCGGGCGATCTCATCACGCGCATCAACGACAAGCCCGTGCGCGGCATGACGCTCGACCAGGCCGTCAAGCAGATGCGCGGCGAGCCGGGCACCAAGGTCACGCTCACGATCTTCCGCAAGACCGACGACCGTACCTTCCCGCTCACGATCACCCGCGCCATCATCAAGGTGCAGAGCGTGAAGGCGAAGATCCTGCAGCCGGGCTACGCGTACATCCGCATCACGAGCTTCCAGGAGCGCACGGTCCCCGACCTCGCCGCGAAGCTGCAGGACATCGCGCGCCAGGAACCGAACCTGAAGGGCATCATCCTCGACCTGCGCAACAACGGCGGCGGTCTGCTGCAAAGCGCCGTGGGCGTGGCGGGCGCGTTCCTGCCGCCGGACTCGGTCGTCGTCTCGACCAACGGCCAGATCCCGGACTCGAAGCAGGTCTACCGCGACACCTACGACAACTACCGCCTGCCCTCGTTCGACGGCGACCCGCTCAAGGGTGAAGCGGCCCAGTTCAAGACCGTGCCGATGATCGTGCTGACCAACGCCTATTCGGCGTCGGCCTCGGAAATCGTGGCGGGCGCGCTGCAGGACCAGAAGCGCGCGCTCATCGTCGGCAAGACGACGTTCGGCAAGGGCTCCGTGCAAACGGTGCGCCCGATGACGGCCGACACCGCGCTGCGTCTGACCACGGCGTACTACTACACGCCGAGCGGCCGCTCGATCCAGAACAAGGGCATCCGTCCTGACATCGCAGTCGACCAGTACTCCGACGGCGACCCGGACGACGCACTCGTCACGCGCGAAGTGGACTACCAGAACCACCTCGCCAACACGCAGGACCCGGACGAGAAAAAGGAGCAGGAAGTGCGCGAGCAGGAGCGCATGGACATGCTGCGCCAGCTCGAAGAGCAGAACGACAAGAAGACGCCGGAACAGCGCCAGAAGGATCGCGAGCGCAAGCCCGTCGAGTTCGGCTCCACCGACGACTTCCTGCTCCAGCAGGCGCTGAACAAGCTCCAGGGCAAGCCGGTGAGCGAATCGAAGTCGCCGATGGAACGCCGCCTCGCGCAGCAGAAGCCGCCCACCTCGGCTTCGGCGCCGATCGCCGTGAAGCCCGGCGCGCTCATCATGGTCCCGGGCTCGGCCCCTGCGCCGGCCTCGGCTCCGGCGAAGTAACAGGCTGCACCTGCGTTGTACCTGCCTCGCGGCCCGCGCCTCTCGTGCGCGGGCCGCGGGCCCCCTCCTCCAGCCGCTGGCGTCGTTACAATAGGCGACACCGTATTTCCCCGGCGCGCGTTTCTCCATTAAGAGCCAACGAGGCTCTCCAGGTCCATCGCAGCGCCATCGACCCAGCGCACCCGAGCGCCCGCGATGAACGACGACCAACTCCTCCGCTATTCCCGCCATATCCTCGTCGACGAGATCGGCATCGAGGCGCAGCAGCGCTTTCTCGACGCGCATGCGATCGTCGTCGGCGCAGGCGGCTTGGGGTCGCCTGCCGCGATGTATCTCGCGGCCTCGGGCGTGGGCGCGCTCACGCTGGTCGACAACGACACCGTCGACCTCACCAACCTGCAGCGGCAGATCATGCACGAGACGGCATCGGTCGGCCGCGCGAAGGTCGAGTCGGGCCGCGACGCCATCGCGCGCCTGAATCCGGAGGTGAAGGTGAACGCGCTGCAAACGCGCATCGACGACGCCTGGCTCGACACCCACGTGCCGGGCGCGACCGTCGTGCTCGACTGCACCGACAACTTCGCCACGCGCCACGCCATCAACCGCGCGTGCGTGAAGCACGGCGTGCCGCTCGTGTCGGGCGCGGCGCTGCGCTTCGACGGGCAGATCAGCACGTTCGACTTCCGCGACGACGCGTCGCCCTGCTATGCCTGCGTGTTTCCCGAGGATCAGCCGTTCGAGGAAGTGGCGTGTTCGACCATGGGCGTCTTCGCGCCCACTGTCGGCATCATCGGTGCGATGCAGGCCGCTGAGGCACTGCGTGTGATCGGCGGCATCGGCTCGCCGCTCGTCGGGCGGCTCATGATGCTCGACGCGTTGCGCATGGAGTGGAACACGATGCGCGTGGCACGGCAGCCGGATTGTCCGGTGTGCGGCGAGCGGCGGGCGCACGCTTGAGTTTTGTTGGAACCATCCTGCAAAAAGCCCCGGACACGCCGGGGCTTTTTTTCATCGATGCCGCCCGTGCTTGCGGGCAGCGGGTCACGCCTGTGCCACTCTGCGCAGCGCCGCCTGCAGCTCCTCGGGCTCGTAAGCCGCCAGCACCTCGGCCACCGGCTTTTCGAGCGACTTGAGCTGCGAGCGCAGGATCTCCTGCTTCACCACGAGCAGCTGGCTCGGATGCATGGAAAACTCGGTGAGCCCCATGCCGAGCAGCAAGCGCGTGTACGACGGGTCGCCCGCCATCTCCCCGCACACCGAAACGGGCACGCCCGCGCGCTTCGCCTCGCGCAGCGTATGTGCGATCAGCTGCAGCACGGCAGGATGCAGCGGATCGTAGAGATCGGCCACTGCGTTGTCGGCCCGGTCGATGGCGAGCGCGTACTGGATCAGGTCGTTGGTGCCGATCGAGAGGAAGTCGAGCCGGCGCAGGAACATCGGCAACGCGAGTGCCGCCGCCGGGATTTCGATCATCGCGCCAACCTGAATGTTGGGATCGTAGGCGAGGCCGGCGTCGTCGAGCTGGCGCTTCGCCTCGCGGATCAGGTCGAGCGTCTGGTCGATCTGCTGGGCGTGCGCGAGCATCGGGATCAGGATCTTGACCGAGCCGAACGCCGAGGCGCGCAGGATCGCGCGCAGCTGCGTGAGGAACATCTGCGGCTCGGAGAGGCTCCAGCGGATCGCGCGCAGCCCGAGCGCCGGATTCGCGGCGGTTTCGTAGCCGTCCCCGGCGCTCATGGAGTCGAGCGGCTTGTCGGCACCCACGTCGATCGTGCGGATCGTCACGGGCAGTCCGTTCATGAGCTCGACCGCGCGGCGGTAGGCGGCGAACTGTTCGTCCTCCTCCGGCAACTGGTCCTTGTGGTTCATGAACAGGAACTCGGTGCGAAAGAGGCCCACGCCCGTCGCGCCCGAGTCGAGCGCGGCCTGCGCGTCCTCGGGCAGCTCGATGTTCGCGTAGAGCTGGATCTTCGTGCCGCACAGCGTTTGCGTGGGCGAGAACTTCAGCCGCTGCAGCTTGCGCCGCTCGAGCGCC
The DNA here is from genome assembly GCF_038900695.1 of Paraburkholderia sp. JHI2823. Taxonomy (NCBI): domain Bacteria; kingdom Pseudomonadati; phylum Pseudomonadota; class Betaproteobacteria; order Burkholderiales; family Burkholderiaceae; genus Paraburkholderia; species Paraburkholderia sp. JHI2823. The sequence goes on from NZ_JAYMRY010000002.1 coordinate 338,896, forward strand.
ATCTCGCTTTGCCGGTAGGTGTACTCCTCCAGCACGATGGGAGCGGGATCGACGATCACGATGCCGTGGTCGCCATCGACGATGATGAGATCGTCCTGGCGGATCAGCGCGCTCGCCTGCTGCACGCCCACGGTCGCGGGAATGCCGAGGCTGCGCGCGACGATGGCCGTGTGCGAAGTGCGGCCGCCCAGATCGGTCACGAAGCCCTGGAAGGTTTGCCCCTTGAACTGCAGCATGTCGGCGGGCGCGATGTCGTGCGCGACGACGATCATCTCGTCACAGCCGCCGTGCAGCGCAGCGGGCGTCGCGCCCGCGAGCGCCTTCAGCACGCGCTCCACGACCTGCTCGATGTCGGCCTTGCGCTCGCGCAGATATTCGTCCTCGACGTCGTCGAAGTGGCGCGACAGGCGTTCGAGCTGTTCGGTAAGCGCCCACTCCACATTGAAGCGGCGCGTGCGGATGAGGTCGATGGTCTCCTGCACGAGCATCACGTCGTTCAGGATCATGAGGTGAACGCCGATGAACGCGCCCATTTCAGAGGGAGCGTCGGCGGCCAGGTCGGCGCGCAGCGTGTCGAGCTCGCGCTCGACGGACGCAAGCGCCGCGCGAAAGCGCACGATTTCCTCTTCGATCTGCGCGTGCTCGATGAGGTAATGGTCGACGTCGAGCGCAGCCGGGGCGATCAGATACGCGCGCCCGATGGCGATACCCCGTGAAACGGGAATTCCATGCAGCGTGAACGGCACGCGCACCTCCTCTGGTTATTTGATGCTGCGGCAACCCGCTGCAATGCGCTCTCTCAGACCCCGGTCATGATTATAAATTCCACGGCGGCCGATTGTGGTCATGCACACGTCTTCGCGCCTGACTGCGGCCATGTGCAGTAGGGCCCGCACGCGTTGCGAGGCTGGCGCTTCAAATGCAAAACGCCGCGGCTGACCGCGGCGTTCCGATGACGCGCTACGACTACGCGCCGTTCACTGACCTTCACCGAACTTGTCGGCGATCAGCTTGAGCAGCGCGCTCATGGCGTCGGCCTCGTCCGGGCCTTCGGTTTCGATCACCACCGTGCTGCCGATGCCGGCGGCCAGCATCATGACCCCCATGATGCTCTTGGCGTTGATACGGCGGCCGTTGCGGCTCATCCAGATTTCCGACTGAAAGTTGCCTGCCAGCTGCGTCAGCTTCGCCGACGCCCGCGCATGCAGGCCGAGTTTGTTCACGATTGTCGTTTCTTGTTGCAGCATGGTTCGATCGATCCGGACGCAGTGTATGGAAGTGGAGCTAGGTTCTTTCGGTTTGCCTTCTCGTGGGCAGCGTGGCTGCGTGGGCTCGCGCCGGACTCAGGTGGTACCCGCGGGCCGGAGCACGCCGGCCGCAACGCCGCCGGTGTCACCCGGGCCACGCGCCGCGCTGGCTGCGGGGCTAACTGCCGTGCTCACTGCCTGGTTTGCGGTGCGGTCTGTGGCGGCAGCTACGGCCTCGGCACAGGGAGCAGGCGGACAGCCGCACGCCGCGTCGGCGGCAGCCGGCATGGTCGGCCCGATGGTCTGGACGCCCTTGCTCGCACCGGCCAGCGCCTTTTCGACGAGCGTATCGAGCGGCGTTGCGCGGTAGCAGACGGCGCGCACCAGCATCGGCAGATTCACGCCGGCGAGCACGCGCACCTCGGGCACGGTGGCGAGACGCGCCGCGATGTTCGAAGGCGTCGCGCCGAACATGTCGGTCAGCACGAGCGCGCCGTTCTCCTCGCGCAGTCGCTCGATCTCCGCATTCGCCTGCGCGACCACTTCCGCCGGGTCGCTGTCGGGGAGCACGTCGAGCGCGCCGATTCGCGCCGGACAACCGCCGTAGATATGCGCGATGCACTCCCGCAGCGCGGTGGCGAGCGGTGCGTGTGCGATGATCAGAATCCCTGCCATGTCAGTACTCGCCGGGTCGCCCCGAGAGGACCGACACCCCTTTGCGGGGCAGCGACCGTAGGGCGCGTTGGGGATGGTTCATATCAGCTTGACCGCAAGCGGCTCCTTTGATCCACTGGATCGCATCCAGCAGCGCCGACCCTGCCGCCAGCCGTGGGCTCGCAGGGTCGGAACACGCGCCGTGGCGACGCCGTCCTGCCAGCCCGGAATTCAGGCTCGCGGCATTGTAGCAGGGTCATTTTCGCGCATGCGAGGCGGTTCTGCTCACGGCAGTCGCCTCGCAGTCGCCTCTGTGGCGCGCGGGCTCCGGGCGCCTCGGAGAACCCTTCGTGGTCCGAACCTGCCGCCCGCCAGCATGGGGCGCATCGAGCGCTGCCCCGGAAGGCGCCCACACCGGGCAGATGCCGCCATACACGCGGCATTCAAGCCCGAATACCAGGTACGCACTTCAAATGCGCCTGCCCAGCCACCACCAGCCGGACTCAGGCCGCTGCGCGCTCCAGCGCGTCGATGAACATCGCGGCCACGTCGAAGCCGGTCTGCTCCATGATTTCGCGAAAGCACGTCGGGCTCGTGACATTGACCTCGGTGAGCCAGTCGCCAATCGCATCGAGCCCAACGAGCAGCAGGCCCCGCGCCGCCAGCGCCGGCCCGAGCGCTCTCGCGATTTCCATGTCGCGCGCGGTGAGCGGCTGCGCGACGCCGAGGCCGCCCGCGGCCAGGTTGCCGCGCACCTCGTTGCCTTGCGGAATGCGCGCAAGCGAATACGGCACCGGCTCGCCGCCGATCAGCAGAATGCGCTTGTCGCCGGCCTTGATCTCGGGGATGAACTTCTGCGCCATCACGCTGCGTGTGCCGTCGTGGCTCAGCATTTCGATGATCGAGCCGAGGTTCATGCCGTCCGCCTTCACGCGGAACACACCCATGCCGCCCATGCCGTCGAGCGGCTTGAGGATCACGTCCTGGTGCTCCTCATGGAACTTGCGCAGACGCGCGGCGCTGCGCGTGACGAGCGTGGGCGCGACGAACTGCGGAAATTCGCCGATGGCGAGCTTTTCCGAATGGTCGCGAATCGACTGCGGCTTGTTGAAGATCTTCGCGCCCGCGCGCTCGGCGATCTCCAGCAGCCACGTGGACGTCACATACTCCATGTCGAAGGGCGGATCCTTGCGCATGACGACGGCGTCGAAGCCGGTGAGCGCGCGCGCATCGGGCGTGTCGTCGAACCACGTTGCGCGATGCAGGTCCGCCGTATCGCCGACGATCGTGAAGCGCCGCACATCGGCTTCGACCCGGCCGTTCACCCAGGCGAGGTGCTGCGGCTCGCACGCAAAGAGCGTGTGGCCGCGCTTCGCGGCCTCGGCCATCATCGCGTAGGTCGAGTCCTTGTAGATCTTGAACCGCTCGAGCGGATCGGCGATGAAAAGAATGTCCATATCGTCCCTGCCTTGTCCCTGTCGTGTCCCCGCGTACTTGCGGGTGTCATGACGGCAGCGCCCGCACGGTGGCGGGCGCTGCGTTCAATTGTGCGAATGATGACGGCCGGATCAGACCTGGATCGCCTCGGGATCGGTCTTCTCCAGCTCGACCGAAGCCGCCAGCAAACCGAGTCGCGCCACCACGCCGTACATGTAGAAGCGGTTCGGCGGCGCCGCACCGGCCTTGGCCCGCGTGTCGGGCAGCGCCGTGTGCTCGAAGCCGAGCGGCACGAAGTGCATGCCCGGCGCGTTCAGGTTCTGGTCGCGCTCGCGGCTGCCGTGCGCGCGGTAGAAGCCGCCCACCACGTAACGGTCGATCATGTAGACGACCGGCTCGGCCACTTCGTCGCCGATGTGCTCGAACGTGTAGACGCCTTCCTGCACGATCACGTCGCGCACCTCGAGCCCGTCCTTCGTGGCCGACATCTTCGCACGTTCGCGCTTCGTGAGTGCGGCGACCTCGGAGGCGTCGTGCACGGTCATCACGCCGCGGCCGTCCGTGCCGGCATCCGACTTGATGACGACATAGGGCTTTTCGGTGATGCCGTACTCGCGGTACTTCTTCGCGATTTTCTTGAGCACGACGTCGATGGCGGCGGCGAGCGGCTCCTCGCCCGTGCGCGCCTCGAAGTCCACGCCTTCCACGTGCGCGAAGTACGGGTTGATCATCCACGGGTCCACGCCCACCATCTTCGCGAACTTCTTCGCCACGTCGTCATAGCAGGAGAAGTGCGTGGACTTGCGGCGCACCGCCCAGCCCGCGTGCAGCGGCGGCAGCAGGTATTGTTCGTGGAGATTCTCGAGCACCGGCGGAATGCCGCCCGAAAGATCGTTGTTCAGCAGGATCGAGCACGGATCGAAGTTTTTCAGACCCAGGCGGCGCTGCGAACGCTCGAGCGGCTCGAGCACGATTTTCTGGCCGTCCGCCAGCGAAATCGTCACCGGCCCGGCGATGCTCTCGTCGAACGTGCCGAAGCGCACGTTCAATCCCGCCTGGCGCATGATCGTGGCGAGACGCGCGACGTTCTCCAGATAGAACGCGTTGCGCGTGTGCATTTCCGGAATCACGAGCAGGTTCTTGGCGTCCGGGCAGATCTTTTCGATGGCCGCCATGGCCGCCTGCACGGCGAGCGGCAGCACCTCCTGCGGCAGGCAGTGGAAGGCGCCGGGAAAGAGGTTGGTATCGACCGGCGCGAGCTTGAAGCCGGCGTTGCGCAGGTCCACCGAGCAGTAGAACGGCGGCGTGTGCTCCTGCCATTCGAGGCGGAACCAGCGCTCGATGGCCGGCGTCGCATCGAGGATGCGCTGCTCCAGTTCGAGGAGCGGGCCGTTCAACGCCGTAACCAGATGCGGGACCATAAGGGGTGACTCGCGGACGAAATGCTTGAATTGTTGGGAAACCGGTCGCGTATCTGGGGACGATTACATCAGATGCAAGACGGGCTGCCCTCGTGAATCCCTCGCGAGTCCCTTGAAACACCAAGGTCGCTCGATCCAGCCGGGCCCAAAGCGGCCCACTCGGGAATCCACGCCGGATATCCATTCTGGACCGCCTGCTGCACCCAGCGCAATTGTGCACACGATTTGAAGGGGCACTATGCCAACGCGCGAGCGGGACGCTTATTCCCGCCCGGATCCATCGGCGGCAGCAAAGGCCGCACCCGGCGCGGGAGCCCAAAAAAGAAAAAGGGCCCGCCAAGACGGCGGGCCCAGGTCGCTGCTACTTGCTCCCCTACTGGCTCAAACGAGCTTCAATGCATGCTGAGCGGCTTGCTTACTCCACGCGCTCGCCATGCAGGATCACATCGAGACCTTCGCGCTCTTCTTCTTCCGTGACGCGCAGGCCCATGACCATGTCGATCACCTTCAGGAGGATGAAGCTCACCACGCCGCTGTAGATGAGGGTCGTGAGCACACCCTTGGCTTGCAGGATGAGGCTGCCATCCGCGCCGCCGATATCCTTCACCGCGAACACGCCGGTCAGGAGCGCGCCGATGATGCCGCCGATGCCGTGCACGCCGAACGCGTCGAGCGAGTCGTCGTAGTTGAACTTGTGCTTGAGCCACGTGGCCGACCAGAAGCAGACCACGCCCGCCACCACACCGATCACGAGCGAGCCCAGCACGCCGACGAAGCCCGATGCCGGCGTAATGGCCACGAGACCCGCCACGGCGCCCGAAGCGATGCCGAGCACCGACGGCTTGCCCTTGGCGATCCACTCCGCGAACATCCAGCCGAGCGCCGCGCAGGCGGTGGCGATTTGCGTCGTGAGCATCGCGAAGCCGGCACGGCCGTCAGCCGCGACTGCCGAACCCGCGTTGAAGCCGAACCAGCCCACCCACAGCATGGCCGCACCCATCAGCGTGAGCGTGAGGTTGTGCGGGGCCATCACTTCGCGGCCGTAGCCAACCCGCTTGCCGAGCACGAGGCAGCACACCAGACCCGCGATACCGGCGTTGATGTGCACGACCGTGCCGCCCGCGAAGTCGAGGATGCCGGCGCTGGCGAGCCAGCCCGTCGGTTCCCAGACCATGTGCGCGATCGGCGAGTAGACGATGATCGACCACAGCGACATGAACACGAGCATCGCCGAGAACTTCATGCGGTCGGCGAACGCGCCGGTGATGAGCGCCGGCGTGATGATCGCGAACGTCATCTGATAGACGAAGTACACCGTCTCGGGGATGGTCGGCGCGAGGTGGCTCACGGTGAGCGTCGTCGCCTTGTCGCCCTTGATGTAGTTCATGCCCTCAAGGAAGATGCGCGAGAAGCCGCCGATGAACGAACCGCCCGGCGTGAACGCGATGGAGTAGCCCACCACCGTCCAGATCACCGTGACGACGCAGGTGATCGCGAAGCTCTGCATGAGCGTCGCGAGCACGTTCTTCTTGCGGACCATGCCGCCGTAGAAGAGCGCGAGGCCCGGGATCGTCATGAACAGCACGAGCGCGGTGGAGGTCAGCATCCACGCAGTGTCGCCCGAGTTGATCTTCGACGAATCGAGCGAGAACGGCGCGGTCGGCGCGGCGGGTGCGGCTGCGGCGGCAGCCGATGCGTCGGCCGGGGCGCTCGCGGCGGCGGCCGGGGCCGATGCGGCGTCGGCCGCGGGTGCCGAAGCAGGTGCCGCGGCCGGTGCCGAAGCGGGAGCCGCGGCGGACGCGTCAGGCGTCGAAGCGGTGGCCGCAGGCGCGGAGGCCGCGGCCGGTGCCGATGCGTCGTCCGCCAGCGCGGTGCCGACGCCGGCGGCCAGCAGCGAGCCGGCCATCAGCAAGGACATGATGTGTTTGCGCATCTTGGTTTCCTCTTGTCTCTCTGGTCTCGTAATTCCGTTACAGCGCGTCGGCGCCGGTCTCGCCGGTGCGGATGCGGATCACTTGTTCGATCGGCGTGACGAAGATCTTGCCGTCGCCGATCTTGCCCGTGCGGGCTGCGCGCTCGAGCGCTTCAATGGCCTGCTCGACGATGTCGTCGGCCACGGCGGCCTCGATCTTCACCTTCGGCAGGAAGTCGACGACATACTCGGCGCCGCGGTACAGCTCCGTGTGCCCCTTCTGGCGCCCGAAACCTTTGACCTCCGTCACCGTGATCCCCGAAACGCCGATCGCCGAGAGGGCTTCGCGCGCCTCATCGAGCTTGAACGGCTTGATGATTGCTGTAATCAGTTTCATGTAGTCCTCGCTGTGGTTGCTTCATCCCTTTGTTCGCGTCTGCGACGGGCGCCTTGCGAACGGCGCGTGATGCTTCGCCGTGTCGCCGGCGCACCGTGAGCAACAGTCGTTCGGTGCGCGGGGCAGTATTAGCAACACCCGTGCCAATCCGTTGCGGACCGCTTCGAACACCGATGCCCCGAGATTCGATGCAAGCTCGCCCAAGGCCGTGGACAATGCCGGTCGCGCCTTGAGGGGCGCGGCGCACAAGCCCCTGGCCGAACGGCCAGCGCGGTGCGCGCGCGGTGGCGGGGCGCCAGGATCGTTGCTACAGTGTTCTCAGGCTTCGCTCGCGCGCAGCGTCGCGCGGAGGCGGAAAATGGCCACCCACGCGGCGGCGCGCAGCACACTGGCCAGTCGCGCGCACCAGTTGCGCGCACACTCCCAGGCGCCCCGTCAACGCGCACCAAGATCGACCACGATCCGGCACGGGGCACAGGCAAAACGAAATTTGCACACTTTGTGTGCAGCGAAGGGGAATCGAATGAAGCAACCCAACGACGTATTCAATGATCTGCAGGCACGCGTGAGCGACCTGTTCAAGAACTCGCCCGCGCGCGATGTCGAACGCAATGTGCGTGCAATGTTGTCGCAAGGCTTTTCGAAGCTGGACCTCGTCACGCGCGAGGAATTCGACGCACAAACGCAGGTGCTCGTGCGCACGCGCCAGCGCCTCGAAGAACTCGAGCGCCGCGTAGCCGAACTCGAGCAGAAACTGCCGGTGACTAGCCAGTCCTCCTGATTATTTCCTCGCGCACCTTCATGTTCCATGAAGTGCGCAGTCGAGGGCGGCCACTGCGGTCGTAACCGCGGTGGTAACTGCGGTGGTAACTGCGGCACCGCACCGCAAGCGATCCGTACGCGAAACGCAATCGAACCGTAAAGGGGCATGGGCCTCACCAGCCTGGCGCATGCATGGCGCGCGCGTACCGCCTGCGAAACGGGTACGAAGCGGGTACGAAGCGGCTGCGAAGTGGCTGCAAAGCGTGCCCCAGTCCTGCATGCGTCCTTTCCGGAGAATCCCATGTCGCTTGCCGTGGTGCGCAGCCGCGCGCCGGCTGCCGGCCGCGCGCCCGAAGTCACCGTCGAAGTCCATCTCGCCAACGGGCTGCCGTCGTTCTCTATCGTCGGACTGCCCGACCTCGAAGTGCGCGAAAGCCGCGAGCGCGTGCGCGCTGCGCTCTCCAACTGCGGCTTCGATTTCCCGGTGAGGCGCATTACCGTCAACCTGGCGCCCGCCGATTTACCAAAGGAATCGGGCCGCTTCGATCTTCCGATCGCGCTCGGCATACTCGCTGCGAGCGGTCAGATTCCGGTCGCGGCGCTCGCGCATCGCGAGTTCGCGGGGGAACTGTCGCTTACCGGCGCCGTGCGACCAATGCGCGGCGCGTTCGCCATGGCGTGCGGCACGGCACGCGCGCAAAGCAGTGGCTCAGCGTGCGGCGAGGCGCCGGCGCTTTCCCGCGGCAATGCGGCCGGCGAAAACGAATTCGTTCGTCATGCTGACGTTTCTGCCGACGAATCGCGGGTCGCCGTTGCGTCTGCGCGGCGCGAACACCATGGCGTGCACGAGCTTTATCTACCCGCGCAAAACGCAGCCGAAGCGGCGCTCGTGCCGGGCGTCGCGGTTTACGGCGCAGCGGACTTGCGCTCGCTGTGCGCCCACCTCGCCGGCGAGGATCCCGACGCGCGTCTCGCGCCCGTGCATGCGAGCGCGTTCGATGCCGCGCCGGCCGCCCCGCCCCCCGACATGGCCGACGTCATCGGCCAGCGCGGCGCGCGCCGGGCGCTCGAAGTCGCGGCGGCGGGAGGTCATCATCTCCTGATGGTGGGTCCACCCGGCGCGGGCAAGTCGATGCTCGCGGCGCGCCTGCCCGGCCTGCTGCCGCCCATGACCGACGACGAAGCGCTGGCGTCCGCGGCGCTGCTCTCCGCCAGCGCGATCGGCTTCACGCCGCAGCAGTGGCGGCAGCGGCCGTTTCGCGCGCCGCATCACTCGTCGAGCGCGGCTGCGCTGATCGGCGGGCGCAATCCGCCGCAACCCGGCGAAATCACGCTGGCACATTTAGGTGTGCTATTTCTGGACGAGTTGCCCGAATTCGATCGACATGTGCTCGAAACCCTGCGCGAGCCGCTCGAAGTAGGCGCAATCACGATTTCGCGCGCCGCCTGGCAAACCGACTTTCCGGCCGCCTGCCAGCTCGTTGCCGCGATGAACCCCTGCCCCTGCGGCTGGCGCGGCGATCCGGCAGGGCGCTGCCGCTGCACGCCCGAAAGCGCCGCGCGCTACCTGCGCAAGCTCTCCGGGCCGCTGCTGGACCGCATTGACATCCAGATCGAAATTCCTGCGCTGCCACCCGCCGAACTGGCCGCTCGCGCTAGCGCGAGCGCAGAATCGAGCGCCGCGATCGCCTTACGGGTGCAGGCGGCGCGCAAACGGCAACTGGCGCGCCAGGGGAAGACCAATCGCGAACTGACTGGCCGCGAGACCGATGCTGTTTGCCGGCCGGACGCCGCCGGTGAAACGCTGCTGCGCGAAGCGGGAGAGCGCTTCGGCTGGTCGGCGCGCGCGCATTACCGCGTGCTCAAGGTCGCCCGCACGATTGCCGATCTCGCGGGCATGCCGACGCCCGAAGCCGCACACGTTGCGGAGGCCGTGCAGTATCGGCGGGTATTCGCCGAGCGATAGGAAAACGCAACGGCAAATCAACGGAAACCCCCGGCGATGCTTGCGCCGCCTGAGCATCCCAATCGCGCCAATAAATCGAAGTCAAGGCTTGACTTATGCACACATCGTCGTGTTAAGGCCCGTTTTATGCCGAGTCCTCCCTCCGCTCGCGCGGTTTCTATAAGCCATTGATTCTTCTAATTTTCTGGATTTCCCGAAAAGCGGCCAAAACTAACAGGAAGCCCACAGGACGGCACTTTCCAGCTTGCGGGCGGCTTTTTTCCACAAAGTTACCCACAGGTCCTGTGGGTAACCCGTAAACCTTCAATCAAATCTGGTAATTAGCGCGTTTACCTGCAGCGCAACCTTCATTTCGGGCCGCAATCGCCCGCCGCTCGGTGTGGCTGCCCTGTGCCGGCGAGGCGTGCTGCGGGGTCCAGAATCTCAGTAGAGCTTGAAAGATCCGAAGAATTGGTCAGCCTGCTCGACCGGCGGTTCGGCGCGACCGACGATCGCCACCTGGTAGGCGCGCGCGCCCTTCGCCACGAGCCGCGCGTGAATCGTGCGAGCCTCGCCGTTGGCGCCTGCCTTGCCGGCCATGCGCATCTCCATGCCCTCGATCGAACCGCCCGCCGCGAGCGGCACGGCCACGGCATGCGCCTGCGCAGGTGCGCCGACATTGCGCGCGAGGCCCGCGCGCAGGAAGTCGAGCGCCTTTTGCTGCGTCGCGGGCTGTGCGTCGGGCAAGTCGAGCGTGCCGACCACGAATACGTCGTCGGCAACTTCGGCTGTCTGCACTCGCATGCGCATCGGCGTCCCGTTCACGTCGATGCTGCGCTCGTCCTTGCCCGGCTTGGCCGGCAGATCGACGGTGTAGCCGCTCTCGTTGCTGGAGACCGTGCGCCAGTCGTAGGTGGGCGAGCAGGCGGCCAGCGCGAACGCCGTCGCGAGCGCGCCCAGCGCCGGCGCACCGGCCGCCGTGAGAGTGCGCACCGGTGCGGTCAGCGAACGGCAGGCGCGGGCATGAAAGGCGGAAAACATGAGGCGAATCGTCATGAGCGTGAAAGGTGGGTGCCATTATCCGTCGGCACATACCGGTGTGTCGTTCCACAACGTCTATGCCGTGAAATTCGGCGCTACAATGATCTGGCTTCACACCCGCGCCCTTCGGCGCAAAGGCGAGACCCATGACCGCTGCATCCCCGAATTCCTCGAACGCGCGCTCCGGCGCGATGCGCAGCATCGTCGCGGCGGTCGTGGTCGTCGCGATCGCCGTGGCAGGCTATTTCGCGTTCTTCGGCAGCCCGCCGCACGTGCCCGATGCGACCTTCACGCTGCTGTCCGGCCAGAAGGTCTCCACGAGCGACCTGAAAGGCAAGGTGTACCTCGTCAACTTCTGGGCGACGAGTTGCTCGACCTGTATGGAGGAAATGCCGAAGATGGTCCAGACCTATAACCGCTTCAAGGGCGAAGGTCTCGAGTTCGTGGCCGTGGCGATGAATTACGACGCGCCGATGTACGTCGCGAACTACGCGCAAACGCGCCAGTTGCCGTTCAAGGTGGCAATGGACGACGGCTCGGCGGCGAAGCAGTTCGGCAATGTCCAGCTCACGCCTACCACTTTCGTGATCGGCCGCGACGGCAAGATCCTCAAGCGCTACGTGGGCGAACCCCAATTCGCGGAACTCGACCAGTTGTTGCAGAAGGCGCTTGCGACTTGATACGCGCCTGATGGTGTGTGTCAACAAAAAAGCAGCGGAAACCCCGCTGCTTTTTTTACGCCTGCTTGCTCCGTCACGCGCTGCTATCCCTCGCCACGCACCGCCAGCCCATAGCGTCGAATCTTCTCGTATAGCGTGGCCTTCGCCATCTGCAGCCGCTCGGCGGCCTGGGCGACTGCACCGTTGCTCTGCTGCAACGCATCGGCGATCAGTGCGCGCTCGTATTGCTCCACGCGCTCCTTGAGCGGCAGCGCATCGTCGTCGCTGCCCGCCGCGGCCGCCGAGAGATCGTCGGGAATCCCGAGCACCCGGCGATCAGCCGCGTTGCGCAGCTCGCGCACGTTGCCCGGCCAGTCGCGCTGCGTGAGCCGCATGCGGTCGCGCTCGGTGAGGAGCGGCGCGCTGCGCTGGTAGCGCACTGCTGCGTCGAGCAGGAAATGCTCGAAGAGCGGCACGATATCCTCGCGCCGTTCGGCGAGCGGCGGGAGCGCGATCGTCACGACGTTCAGCCGGTACAGCAGGTCGCGCCGGAAAGTCCCCGCCGCGACGTGCTCGCTCATGTCGCCCTTGGCCGCCGCCACCACGCGCAAGTCGGCGCGCACGGGCTGGTTCGAGCCCAGGCGCTCCAGCACGCCATCCTGCAACACGCGCAGTAGCTTCACCTGCAACGAGAGCGGCATGCTCTCGATCTCGTCGAGAAAGAGCGTGCCGCCGCTCGCATGCTCGAGCTTGCCGATCCGGCGTTTGGCCGCGCCCGTGAACGCGCCGGCCTCGTAGCCGAACATCTCCGACTCGAACATCGGTTCCGGCAGCGCGCCGCAGTTCACCGCCACGAACGGCTTGTCGTGGCGCGACGACAGCTCGTGCAGGCTGCGCGCGATCAGCTCCTTGCCCGCGCCGGTGTCGCCGTTGATGAGCACCGAGGCGTCCGTGGGCGCGACGTTCGCGATGAGCTTGCGCACCTGCTCGATGGCCGGGCTCTTGCCGATGATGCGCGGCGCAAGCGCGTTCTGCCCCGCCAGCTCGCGGCGCAGCGCGAGGTTCTCGAGCACCAGGAGGCGCCGCTCCAACGCACGCCGCACCGTTTCGATGAGGCGCTCCGAGGCGAACGGCTTTTCGATGAAGTCGTACGCGCCGTCGCGCATGGCCTGCACGGCCATCGAGATATCGCCGTGGCCCGTCACGAGGATGACGGGCACATCGGGCGCGCGCTCGTGGCACTGCGCGAGCAGGTCGAGCCCGCTCATGCCGGGCAGACGGATGTCGCTCACCACGACGCCCGCGAAATCGGCATCGACGAGCGGCAGCGCGCCTTCGGCGTTCGCGAAACCGGCGGCGTCGAAGCCTGCGAGCTGCAGGCTCTGCACCCCCGCGCGGCGCACGAGTTCGTCATCCTCTACATAGAGCACCCGGCCGGGCGTTGCATTCACCATGTTCGTTCGTCATCCTGATTCATGAGCCAGCGTTACCTGGGTGCTCCACAAGGCGCGTTTCACAAGCCCGCTTCACAAGCCCGCTTCTCAAGCCCGCTTCACAAGCCCGCCGCACGCGCCGCGCTCGCGGCGTCCGCGCGGGCGCGGCGCAGCGTCAGCACGAAGCGCGCGCCGCCTTCCGGTGCGTTGCTCGCGGTGAGCGAGCCGCCGCAGTCGCGTGCAATCGACGAGGAAATCGCGAGCCCGAGGCCGAGCCCCTGCCCCATCTCCTTCGTCGTGAAGAACGGCTCGAACAGGCGCGGCAAGACCTCCTCGGGAATGCCAGGACCATTGTCGCGCACGGCGATCTCGAGCGTCGCGGCGCTCGCCTGCACCTCGATCGCAATGCGCGGCGACGGCACGCCCGCCACGGCGTCGAGCGCGTTGCCCACCACGTTGATGAGCACCTGTTCGAGCCGCAGGTCGTCGCATTGGGCGCTCAGGTCCGGATAGTCCGCGTCGGGATCGAGCGGCGCGGCCGGCGCGCCCTCTTCGAGCAGCGTGAGATCCACGCGCACGCCGTCGAGCCGCTTGCCGAGCAGCGCAAGCGAGTTGCGCAGCGCCCGGGCGACCGGTGCGCGCGCGCTCCTGGGCCGCGCGCGTCCGACGAACAGCTTGAGCTGATTCACGATCTTGCCCATGCGCTCGGTGAGCGAGGCGATTGCCTCCAGATTCTCGGTGGCCGCGGCGTACTGCCCGCGCTCGAGAAACACGCGCGTGTTGTCCGAGAAGCTGCGCAGCGCCGCGAGCGGCTGGTTCAGCTCGTGCGTGATGCCCGCCGCCATTTGGCCGAGCGCGGCGAGTTTGCTCGCCTGGATCAGTTCGTCCTGGGTCGCGCGCAGCTCGGCTTCGGCGCGCGTGCGTTCCGCCACCTCGCGCTGCAGGCGCTCGTTCGCCTGCGAGAGATCGGCGGTGCGCTCGGCCACGCGCTCGTTGAGCATGGCATAGGCCTTTTGCAGCATCGCGCGGCTGCGCATCACCTCCTTCACGCGCGCGCGCCGCATGCGCCAGTAGAAACCGAGGAGACACAGCGAAACATAGCCGAAGCCCGTCATGATGGTCGCATTGCGCGAGGCCTCGAGCACCGGCCCGATCGACGACATCGTGACGAGATGCCAGTCGGGCTCGCCGAGCGAGCGGCGCGTTTCCAGGTAGCGCGGCGCGCGGATGCCCGCTCCCATGCGCACGATGTCGGCGTCGCCCGGCAGCACGCGCTCGACGCTCGCGGGCAGCGGCGCGATCGGCTCGCTCGCGTACTGGCGCGTGGCGTCGATCGAGGCGATCACCGCGGGCGGCAGCGGCCGCACCGTGCGGTACTTCCACGCGGGCACCGAGGAGAGAAAGATCACGCCGTGATCGTCGGTGACGAGGAGCGGCTCCGAGGCATCGGTGCCCGGAAACCATTCGAGATTGAGCTTCACCACCGCCACGCCGACGATCTTGCCGTTGCGCCGCACGGGCTGCGAGACGTAGTAGCCCGGGTCGTGCGAGATCGTGCCGATGCCGAAGAAGCGGCCCACGCGGCCGTTCATCGCGTCGATGAAATACGGACGGAAACGGTAATCGGCGCCGACGAAGCTATCGGGATCGCGCCAGTTGCTCGCGGCGATGCTCAAGCCGTCGGCACGGATGATGTAGGTCGTCGTGGCGCGCGCGTGGCGGTTCACGTCTTCGAGATAGCGATTCGCAGCGGCCACCCACTCGGGCCGCTGGTCGACGAGCACGTCCTGCACGACCGGATGCTCGCCGACGATGTACGGCAGCGAGTCGTAGCGCTCGAGCGTGCTCTTGAGCGACGCCGCGGTACGGTCGCCGCGCACGGCGGCGTTGCGGCGCAACTGGTCGATACCGCTCTGCCACGTGAGCGCCCAGGTGAGCGCGCAGACCGCGACGAGCCCGGCAGCGAGCGCGAAGAGGATGATTAGGCGGCGCGTCACGTGAGCGGCTTCCAGACAGTGGAGGGGTCGAGGCGGATGAGGGAGATTGTGGCACACGGCCGCGCCGTAGCGTCCGGGCGGGACGGCTGGCTTCTGGCGCAGGCGGGCAACGTGAGGCAAAGTCGGACGGGAAGCGCAAAAACGGGCGACGCGGACGCAGGGGAAACGGCGCGCCGCCCAGCGGCCCAAGCCGCGAAAGACACATCGAAACATCGTCGGGCGGCGCGCGCCTCCCTGGCTTGAGCGCACCCCCGCAAGGCGGGCAAGGCGCGCCATCGGCAGCGCGCTCCGCCCAGCGCGGCTTATGCGCCTGCGCTTTCCTTCACTTGTTCCACATCGCCGGAGAGCACGGCGCGCAACTTGCTGCGGTCGAGCTCCTTCTCCCACGCCGAGACCACGACCGTCGCCACGCCGTTGCCGACGATGTTGGTCAGCGCGCGGCACTCGCTCATGAAGCGGTCGATGCCGAGAATCAGCACCATGCCCGAGAGCGGAATGGTCGGCACGACGGCAAGCGTTGCCGCGAGCGTGATGAAGCCCGCGCCGGTCACGCCGCTCGCGCCCTTCGAGGTGAGCATCGTCACCGCGAGCAGCGTGAGCTGCTGCGTCCACGTGAGGTCGGTGTTGGTCGCCTGGGCGATGAAGAGCACCGCCATCGTCATGTAGATGTTGGTGCCGTCGAGGTTGAACGAATAGCCGGTCGGCACCACGAGGCCCACCACAGAGCGCGAGCAGCCAAGGCGCTCGAGCTTCTGCATCAGTTGCGGCAGCGCCGATTCCGATGAGCTCGTGCCGAGCACGATCAGCAGCTCTTCCTTGATATAGGCAACGAAGCGGATGATCGAGAAGCCCGTGAAGCGCGCGATCGCGCCGAGCACGACGAGCACGAACACGATCGACGTGAGATAGAACGTGCCGATCAGCTTGAGCATCGGAATCAGCGAGCCGACGCCGTACTTGCCGATGGTGAACGCCATCGCGCCGAACGCGCCGATCGGTGCGAGCTTCGTGACGATCTTCACGACGCCGAACAGCACGCGCGACACGCCGTCGATGAACTCCGTCACCACGCGGCCGCGCTCGCCCAGTTGCGTGAGCACGGCGCCGAACAGCAGCGCGATCAGCAGGATCTGCAGGATTTCACCCTGCGCGAACGCCGACGTGATCGTGTCGGGAATGATGTGCATGAAGAAGTCGACGGTGCTCTGGCCGTGCGCCTTCTCGGCGTAGCTCGCCACGGCCTTGGCGTCGAGCGTGTGGACGTCGACGTTGAAGCCCGCGCCCGGCTTCAGGACGTGCGTGGCGATGAGGCCGAGCACCAGCGCGAAGGTCGAGACGATCTCGAAGTAGAGCAGCGCCTTGCCGCCCACGCGGCCCACCTTCTTCATGTCCTCCATGCCGGCGATCCCGGTCACGACGGTACAGAAGATGATCGGCCCGATCACCATCTTGATGAGCTTGATGAAGGCGTCGCCGAGCGGCTTCATGTCGATGCCGAGGGCGGGCCAGTAATGACCGAGGATCACGCCGATGACGATCGCCACGATCACCTGGACGTAGAGGACTTTGTGGAGAGGTTTCTTCACGATGGTTCCTGCGAATGAGTTAAGCCAATGGCCGCGCACTTTCGAGCGCCATGCCGCGACAGGTCGAAACGGGGGATCAGCGAAACCGGAAGATGGGATCGGACATCGGCTGTCTCCTTGATTCTTTTTTTTGTCGCGGCCGGGGTTGGCCGCGCATATCTATTTGCAAGGTCGATGCCAGCGCGCGCCCGCAGGCGCGGCCTTGATTTATAAGGATTTTTTGTGGTCGCGCGCGGGCGATCTTATGGATTTCCGGAAATCCGCTCGGGGGGCGTATGGCTTTCCGTAAGGAACAGCGAGGTCAGCCGCGCCCCTTCCACGGCACGAGCCGCTTCTCGAGCGCGCGCATGCCCAGGTCGAAGCCCCAGGCGATCAGCCCGATCAGCACGATGCCCATGACCACGACGTCGGTGCGCAGGAAGCTCGACGCGTTGAGCACCATCTGCCCGAGGCCCGCCGTGGCGGCGACCATTTCGGCGGCCACGAGCGTGGTCCAGCCAAAGCCGATGGCGATGCGCAGGCCCGTGAGGATCTCCGGCAGCGCGGCGGGCAGCACGACGAAGCGCACGATCTGCGCGAAGCCGCCGCCGAGCGACGCCGCCGCGCGGATCTGCTCGACGCTCGCGCTCCTTGCGCCGGCGCGCGCCGCCATCGCAATGGGCGCAAAGCAGGCGAGCCAGATCACGACGATCTTGGCGGTCTCGTCGATGCCGAACCAGATCACCACGAGCGGCAGGTAGGCGAGCGGCGGTAGCGGCCGGTAGAACTCGAGCGGCGGATCGAGCAGGCCGCGCGCGATGCGCGACACACCCATCAGAATGCCGACGGGAACGGCCGTCACCACGGCGAGCAGGAACGCGCCGAACACGCGCAGCGCGCTCCAGAGCAGGTGCTCGGAGAGCGGCAGTCCGCCCTGAATGCGGCCATGCCAGGCGTCGGTGAAAGCTTGCCAGACGGCTTCGGGTGTCGGCAGGAAGAGCGGCGGCAGCCAGTGCAGATGCGTGGCGAGCCACCAGAGCAGCGCAAGCGCCGCGACCGAGGCCGCGCTCAGCGCCGCCGTCGGGCCTTCGCCCGGCATGCGCCAGACTGTCGAGCGCGGCGTTTGCGCGGCGCGCGCATCGTCGGTTCGGCGCGCCGCGTGTCGTCCCTCAGGCGCGACGTCTCTCAACGATTCCTGCGGCACACTCATGCTGCCTCCGTATCGGCGTGCAGCAAGTCCACCAGCCGCTCGCGCCACGCGATGAATTCCGGCGACGACTTCACGGCGCGCGCATCGCGCGTCGCGAGATACTGCCGCGCGAACGGCACTTCGTACTCGCGCTCGATGCGGCCCGGCCCCGGCGTCATGACGACGATGCGCGTCGCCAGAAAGAGCGCCTCCTCCACGCTGTGCGTGATGAAGAACACCGTCTTCTGCGTGCGCGCCCAGACGTCGAGCACGAGCGTCTGCACCTGCTCGCGCGTCATGGCGTCGAGCGCGCCCATCGGCTCGTCCATCAGCAGGATCTGGGGGTCGCTCGCTAGCGCGCGCGCAATGCCCACGCGCTGCTGCATGCCGCCCGAGAGCGCATACACGCGCTCGCGCGCCTGCGCCTCGAGACCCACGAGCGCAAGCTGCTCGCGCGCGATGCGCTCCCTTTCGGCCTTCGGCACGCGCCGAAAGCGCAAGCCAAGCGCGACGTTCTCCAGCACGTCGAGCCACGGCAGCAGCGCATGCTTCTGGAACACCACGCCGCGCTCCGCGCCCGGCCCCTGCACGCGCGCGCCGTTCACGCGCACCTCGCCCTGTGCGGGCTCGATAAAGCCCGCGATACAGTTGAGCAGCGTGGTCTTGCCGCAGCCCGAGGCGCCGAGCGCCACGACGAACTCGCCGCTCGCCACTTCGAGGTTCACGTCCGCGAGCGCCACGTTGGGCGCGGCGTCGCGGCGCGCGCCTTCGTAGACGACGGTGAGATCACGGATCGCGAGCGCGCTCATGCCAGCCCCCCTTTTCGTCAGTGCGGTCAGTGCGCTCAGTGTGCGGCGATGCGCTGCACGTACTGCGGATCGACGCCCACCGAGTAATCGGGCAGCACGTTCTGGATCGTGCCCTGCTGCTTGAGGAAGGTCGCCGTGGCGAGCAGCGACTGCGCCGCCCCCGATTGCGCGCCGCCGCCCAGCCATTGCTTCGAGGCCTGCTCGGCGGGCGTGGGGAACGCGTAGAGCGCGAGGCTCGCCGGGACTTCGCCGGCATTCGCTCCGGACTCCTTCGCGACGGCCTGCACCTGCGGCGAGGCGGCATTCCAGGCGGTGCGATGCGCGCTGTAATCGGCATCGGCAGCGGCGAGCACCTTCACGAACTTCGCGACGAAATCGCCGTTGTCTTTCGCGAAGCGTCGGTCGACCACGAAGCCGTCGAACGTCGCCTTGCCCGTGGCCTTCGCCACCTGGCCCGACGTGATGAGCACCTTGCCGTTCTTCTTGACCTGCGCGAGCACGGGATCCCAGATGTACGTGGCGTCGATGTTGCCGCGCTGCCAGGCGGCCGCGACTTCGGGCGGACGCAGATTGACGATCTTAACGTCGGCGGGATTCACGCCCGCGTTCTGCAGCGCGACGAGCGCGTGAAAGTGCGAGGTCGAGACGTACGGCACGCCGATCGTCTTGCCCTTGAGACCCGCGATGCTCGTGACGCCCGAGCCGTCGCGCGCGACGAGCGCTTCGGCGTCGTTGATGTTGTCGAGAATCCAGAAGAGCGAAAGGTCCACGCCTTGCGAGAGCCCCGCCGCGATCGGGCTCGAGCCGGCCTCGCCGAGCTGCACGGAACCCGAGGCGAGTGCGCGGATCACGTCGGCGCCGCTAGCGAGCTTGCGGTAGGTGACCTTGTATCCCGTCTCCTTCTCGACTTCGCCCGTTGCCTGCGCGTAGCGCCACGGCACCACCATGTCCTGATACGCAATCACGACCTCGTGCGTTTGCGCGTGCGCGCCCGGCGCGCCGAACGCGGCGGCGAAGCAGGCGGCGGCGAGCGCAAAAGCGAGCAAACGGGGACGGTGCTTGAGTGCATCGCCGCCAAAGGCGGCGGAACGCGGCGAGGTGGGAACGCGAAGGTTCATCGAGAGACTCCGGCGGAACGACGTTCGAGTGAAGGAAGGTTCCGACTATAGGGAGTCTCGCGGCGCGCGGTTCTAATTTATCCGCGTTAGCTAATGACGCCGCTGGAGCATTGCTTTTCGTGCGGGAGTGGATCGTGCGATCGATACGTGGGCCCTGCTATCCGGGTGCCAGCGCACAAACGAAAAAGCCCGCTTTTCAGCGGGCTCCTCGTTGCATGCGTGCAAGAACGCTGGTGGCTTAAACCACCCCCGCCCCATGCGCCTGCACATCGGCGTGATAGCTCGAACGCACCATCGCGCCGACGGCCGCGTGCGTGAAGCCCATCTTGTACGCCTCTTCCTCGTACATCTTGAACGTGTCGGGATGCACGTACGCACGCACCGGCAGGTGGTGCTCCGAAGGCTGGAGGTACTGGCCGATCGTCAGCATGTCGACGTCGTGCGCGCGCAGGTCGCGCATCACCTGAAGAATTTCCTCTTCGGTTTCGCCGAGGCCCACCATCAGGCCCGACTTCGTCGCGACTTCGGGATGCAGCGCCTTGAAGTCCTTGAGCAGCTTGAGCGAGTGCGCGTAGTCCGAACCCGGGCGCGCTTCCTTGTAGAGACGCGGCACCGTTTCGAGGTTGTGGTTCATCACGTCGGGCGGCGCCGCGTTGAGGATCTCCAGCGCGCGGTCGAGTCGGCCGCGGAAGTCGGGCGTGAGAATCTCGATACGCGTTTGCGGCGACTGCTCGCGCACCTGGCGGATGCACTCCACGAAGTGACCGGCGCCGCCGTCACGCAGGTCGTCGCGGTCCACGCTCGTGATCACGACGTACTTGAGCTGGAGCGCGCCGATGGTGCGCGCGAGGTTGGCCGGTTCGTCGGCGTCGAGCGGATCGGGGCGGCCGTGGCCGACGTCGCAGAACGGGCAGCGGCGCGTGCACTTGTCGCCCATGATCATGAACGTCGCGGTGCCCTTGCCGAAGCACTCGCCGATGTTCGGGCAGCTCGCTTCCTCGCACACGGTGTGCAGGTTGTGCTCGCGCAGGATGTTCTTGATTTCGTAGAAGCGCGAGTTGCCCGTGGCCGCCTTCACGCGGATCCACTCGGGCTTCTTGAGCTTCTCGATGGGAACGACCTTGATGGGAATGCGCGAGGTCTTGGCCTGCGCCTTCTGCTTTGCGGTGGCGTCGTAGGGAACGGCGTCGGCGTTGGTGCCAGCGGGGTTCGCAGTGATGTCAGTCATGCTTTCGATCCAGTCAGGCCGCCGGTGCAACGCCAGCCTGCGGTTGCGGCGGTTCCCCGCCGGAGACGGCCGATACGGCCGGTTGCATCGCGGCCGCGCAAGCGGCCGCTTCGTTTTCAGCCGCACCTGCGTCGGGGGTCGCCCCGCCCGCTCCGTCTGAAGGGTTTGCGGCAGCCGCTTCGGCTACCAAACGAATTGTTGCTGCGTGCGCCGCGAGATTCGCTTCCAGCCGCGCCGCCAGCGTCGCGGCCACCTCGCGCCAGCTCGCCGCTACACCGAGCGCGGCCATGTCGACGGTTTCGAGACCGGCATATCCGCACGGATTGATCGCGAGAAATGGGCTCAGATCCATCGACACGTTCAGGCTCACGCCGTGATAGCTGCAGCCGTTGCGAATCTTCAGCCCGAGGGCGGCGACTTTCGCGCCTGTGTGCGCGGCGCTCGCGCCGCTGGCGTCTTGCGGCACGTAAATGCCGGGCGCGCCGGCCTTGCGCTCGCCCGCGAGATTATACGCCGCCAGGGTTTCGATCACGGCGTCCTCGATGAGCGTGACGAGCTCGCGCACCATGAGCTTGCGGCGCCGAAGATCGAGCAGCAGGTAAGCCACCACCTGGCCCGGCCCGTGATACGTGATCTGGCCCCCGCGATCGATCTGCACGAGCGGAATGCCGCTGTTGGCCACGAGCAGGTGCTCGGGCTTGCCTGCCTGACCCAAGGTGAAGACGGGCGGATGCTCGACGAGCCAGATTTCGTCGGGCGTTCCGGCGTCACGGGCGGCCGTGAACTCGCGCATGGCGTCGAAGCTCGCTTGATAAGCCTCGTTGCCGCGCCAGCGCACGACGATGGGGGAAAGTGGCGTTTGAGGAGCAGCCGCGGGCATGCCGGGGTCGGAAGGACTTTGCGAGGGTGAAACTAGCGTGGCGCACATGATCTCGCGAGTTTACCGAATTCGGGACAAGCGCGCCGGGCATGCTGCGGATAACGGCGGCGGCGGGTTGCCTTCCCGCCGCCGCGATTTTGAAACGGTCCGCTACGTCCTCAAACGGTGCGCCAGCCGTCGCCGATATGAACGCCCGCGCGTTGTGCGGCGCGCGCTGCCCAATCGACCAGGCGCTCGCTCACACGCGCAGGCGCGGCGAACGCAACCCACGCGGGGGCGTTGCCTTCCGCGCCGATCCACAGCCGCTCGCCGCGCCGCAGCCGCAGCGTATGGCCGGGCTCGAGCCAGTAATCGGCGGTGTCGTCGCTGCGCGTGACCCATACGGTGCCGCACCGCACGGTCAGACGCGTGCTGCGCGTCACGCGCACCGAAGCCATGTGATCAGCCGCCACTTCAAACGTGATATCCGAAGAAATCTCTCTCATTTTCGCCTCCGAACGACCTGCTCTCATGGCTACAATCGTAGATACCATAAGGGCTAGAGCCAAACGATCAATTTTCACGGCTATGTGAGAAAAAATACGATATGGATCTGCGCCAGTTACCTGCGCTCAATGCGCTCAAGGCCTTCGAAGCCGCCGCCCGCCACGAAAGCTTCTCGCGTGCCGCCGACGAACTCTTCGTCACGCACGGCGCCGTGAGTCACCAGATCCGCGCGCTCGAAGCCGAACTGGGCGTGGCGCTCTTCGCGCGCGACGGCAAGCGCGTGCGCGTGACCGACATCGGCCGCCGCTACGCGGGCCAGGTGCGCGATGCGCTGAGCCAGCTCGCGCACGCCACCCAGGAGATCCGCGCCGGCGACCGCGACCGGCGGCTCGTCGTTTCGATGCTGTCGTCGTTCGCCGCGCGCTGGGTCACGCCGCGCATCGGCCGTTTCATCGAAGCGCATCCGCAGTGGGACGTCGAGCTGCAATCGACGAATTCGCTCACCGACTTCGCGCGCGACGACGTCGATGTGGCCATCCGCTTCGGCTACGGCCACTATCCGGGGCTGCACGCCGAACTGCTGCTCGACGAGATCTTCTTTCCCGCCTGCTCGCCCGATTTCAACGGCGGCAAGCTGCCCGTCGACCCGCACGAACTGGCGAGCCTGCCGCTCCTGCGCTCCGACGACGAACTCTGGCGACCGTGGTTCGACGCGGCGGGCCTCGCGGATCTGCCCGAACCGAAGCGCGGCGTGCTCTACCAGGACTCGTCGAACCTGCTCCAGGCGGCCATGGACGGCCAGGGCATCGCGCTGGTGCGCCGCTCGCTGGCCATGCACGAGATCACGCTCGGGCGCCTCGTGCGCCTCTTCAAGGACATCGACGGCCCGAGCCCGTGGCGCTACTACTTCATCTGCCCGCCGCAGCGCATGCAGACCGAGCGCGTGCAAGCCTTCCGCGACTGGGTGTTCGACGAGGTCGCACGCTTTCGGCGGCTCTACGAGGACGCCTGCGAGGCGGGCCCGCTCATCACGGCCGCCGCGGCGGCGCAACGCGCGCGCGCGGGCGACGTGCCCTGAAAACCGCAGACGTGGACGTGACAAGGGCCGCTCATGGCGGCCCTTGACGTTTGAATCGCAGCCAGCGAAGCGCGGCCGCTTACAGCACGATCTTCACCATCGGATGCCCGGTGAGCGCGCGATAGATGTCGTCGAGATGCGCCTGGCTCGTCGCGCGCACCGTCACGGTAAGGCCCGTGTAGTTGCCGCCGCTCGACGGGCGCGACTCGATCGTCGTCGCGTCGAAGGCGCCGTCGAACTCGCGCAGCACGGTCACGATGGTGTCCTGGAATTCCGGATGCGTCTTGCCCATCACCTTGATGGGAAAGTCGCACGGAAATTCGATCAGCGATTCTTTCGCCTCGGGGTTGCCTGTCTGGGCCATATTCATTTCTCCACTTCCTGTAGCTCGGCGGCGGTTGTGTGCGGCGCCTGTGCCTGTAACTGCGACTGCGCTTCGCGTTGCTTCTCGCGCTGGTATGCCGCATAGAGCGCGGCGTAGACCGGGCCCGGCTTGCCGTCGCCTACGGGCTTGCCGTCGAGCGAGACGACCGCCAGCACTTCCTTCGTCGCGGACGTCAAGAGAATCTCGTCCGCTTCGCGCAGTTCGGCCTCGGCGACCTCACGCGCTTCGAAGCGCACGCCGCATGCTTCGGCCAGCTCCTCGATCAGGCCGTAGCGGATGCCTTCGAGAATGCGGTTGCTGCGCGGCGGCGCGAAGAGCACGCCGTCCTTCACGACCCACACGTTCGACGAAGACGCCTCGGTCAGCCAGCCGTCGCGCAGCTGGATCGTCTCGAACGCATCGTTTTCCGCCGCGTGCTGCGCCATCAGCACGTTGCCGAGCAGCGAGGTCGACTTGATGTCGCAGTTGAGCCAGCGCTTGTCCTCAGCGGTGACGCAGCGCACGCCGCGCTCGCGCTGCGCGTTCGCGGGCAGCTTGAGCGGGTTGACCATCGCGAACACGGTGGGCGTGGCCGCCGCCGGGAACGCATGGGCGCGCGGCGCGACGCCGCGCGTGACCTGCATGTAGACGTTGGCGTGCCCATCGCGCGCAAGCGCGCCCGCCGCTTCGTTCGCCTCGATGAGACGCGCGATCAGCGCGCGCCAGCCCGCTTCGTCGAACGGATTCGCCATGCCGACTTTCTCGAGCGAGCGCGCGAGCCGCGCCAGATGCTGCCCGATGCGAAACGGCACGCGCACGCCGCCTTCGCCCTCGCCTTCGCCAACGGCGAGCACATAAACGGGCACGACCTCGTAGATGCCGTCCCCGAAGAGGAAGCCGCGATCGAGCACGGGAATCCGCGCTTCGGACAGCGGCGTGAGCTCGCCGTTGAGCCAGACGAGCGGCTCGGCAATGCCGGTCATCCCTTCTTCTTGTTGACCATGAGCATCAACGAATCCCACACGCGGCCGACGATGCCGGCCTGCGGCACCGCTTCGAGCGCGACGAGCGGAATCTGCGCGAGGACCTTGCCGTCCGCGCCGACGAACTTCGCGGTGCCGACCTGCTGACCGACCGTGAGCGGCGCGATCAGCGGGCTGTTGAGTTCGACCTGCGGCTTCGCCTTGTCGGCGGCGCCCTTGGGCAGGGTCACGAACTGGTCCTTCTGCACGCCGACCTTCACGGCGCCGAGCGTGCCCTTGTAGACGCGCGGCGTGGCCACGGCCTGGTTCGCCTGATAGATGCGCGTCGTGTCGTACGCGCTATAGCCGTAGTTCAGCATCTTCATGCTGTCCTGAACGCGGTCGTGCTCCTTCTGCTCGCCCATCATCACGGAGACGAGACGGCGGTCGCTGCCGCCCATCATCGGACGCTTGGCCGATGCGATCAGGCAGTAACCCGCCGCCTGGGTGTGGCCGGTCTTGAGACCGTCGACGGTCGGGTCGATCCACAGCAGGCGGTTGCGGTTCGGCTGCTTGATGTTGTTGTACTTGAATTCCTTGACCGAGAAGATGCCGTAGTACTCGGGAAAGTCGCGGATCAGGCGCGCGGAGAGCGTGGCGAGGTCGCCGGCCGTCGTGTAGTGCTGCGGGTCGGGCATGCCGTTCACGTCGGCGAAGTGCGTGTGCGCCATGCCGAGCTTCTGCGCCTCGGCGTTCATCAACGTGACGAAGTTCGACTCGCTGCCGCCCACGAGTTCGGCGAGCGCGATGGCGGCGTCGTTGCCCGACTGCACGATCATGCCGTACACGAGGTCATGCACCGACACCGGCTTGTTCGCTTCGATGAACATGCGCGATTCGGCGTTTGTCACGCGGCGTACGGCTTCGCTCGGCGTGACGATCTGATCCATCGTGATCTTTTTCGTCTGCAGCGCCTCGAACACGAGGTACGCGGTCATGAGCTTCGTGAGCGACGCGGGCTCGACGCGCTCATCGGCGTTGCCGGCGGCGAGCACCTGGTTCGCGGTGGCGTCGACGAGCACCCACGAACGCGCGTTCACCGCGGGCGGCGGCACCTGCGCGAACGCGCTCGCGCTGGCGAGCAGCGTGGCGGGCAGGAGCGCTGCGAGCGTGGCGTTGCGGACGAGGGAAGGGGAAACGAAAGAAGACGGCTGGCCGGAGGAGAGAAAACGCATAGGTTCAGGTCGGGCTGAATGGGGACGGGATGAACGTAGCGCGCCATGCGGCGCACGGTCGGTGAAAGCCGGAAAGCTCGTGCCGCGCGGCGCGGATGGCGCGCCGCAGCAAGCACAAAATTGGCGAACATTATACGCGTCGCTTCGTGGCGAATTTTCGCGATGTCACACGTTTGCGCGTACCTGTCGTGCATTTTTCACGCATTTCGCCGGCATACGGGCGATGACGAACCGCTTGCATTGCGACCCTGAATTGCGTGATCCGGCGTGATTTCGGGGCGAGGAGCAGGCCTCAGCGCCAGGCGTCCACGATGATGCGCTTGAGAATGTGCAGCTTGCGATGCAGGAAATGCTCTGCCCCCGGAATGACGACGATGGGCAGCTCCTGCGGACGCGCCCATTCGTATACCGAGAGAATCGGCACGGTCTCGTCGAGTTCGCCGTGAATCACGAGCGTGTCCTCGCGCACGGGCGCGACTTCCCAGCGGCTCGCCGCGGTGCCGACGAACACCATGCGCTCGATCGCGCCGCCCGTTTCGAGGTAGCGCTTCGCGACGTGCGAGAGCACGAAGGTGCCGAACGAAAAGCCGGCAAGCACGAGCGGCGCGTGCGCCTGGCCCGCCTGTTCCGCTTGCGCGCGCATGTACGCGATCAGCGCGAGCAGGTCGTCCTGTTCGCCGATGCCGTTGTCGTGCGTGCCCGCCGTTTCGCCGACACCGCGAAAGTTGGAACGGTAGGTCGTGTAGCCGAGCTGCACGAGCGTGCGCGCGAGCGTTTGTGCGACCTTGTTGTCCATCGTGCCGCCAAAGAGCGGGTGCGGATGCGCGACGAGCGCGATGCCGCGCGGCGTCGTGCCGGCCTCGGGCACGTCGAGCGCGCATTCGATCTTGCCGACGGGACCGTCGATCTGGAATTTTTGTGTCGGGGCGTTCATCGTTCGGCAGTCCTTGCGGGTCGTGCTTTCAGGGGCATCAGCGGTCGATTTTCAGGCGCTCGACCACCTGGCCGTTCTGCAGATGCGAGACCACGATTTCGTCGATGTCGCTCTCGTCGACGTAGGTGTACCACGTGCCTTCCGGATACACGACGACGGTCGGGCCTTCCTCGCAGCGGTCGAGGCAGCCCGCCTTGTTGATGCGCACCTGGCCCGGCCCGGCGAGGCCGAGCTGCTTCACGCGCTTTTTCGCGTATTCCTGCATGGCCTGCGCGTTGCAGTTCGCGCAGCTCGGGCGGTCCGCGCCGGGCTCGCGCTGGTTCAGGCAGAAAAAGACGTGGTACTTGTAGAACGAATCGGTCATGACATGGGGTACCGGTGAGTGTCGTGCAGCGAAGGCCGGCTCCCTGAAAGTGAGCGGCCGCCCTGAGACAGTGCGTTGGCATGGCGATGGCCGCGAGCGCGGCTGCGCGGCGATGCGCTCGATTATAACGAGCGCGGCCGGAATGCTCCGGCACGCCCAGGCCGGCGTCGCGCGCGCCGATGGGGGCTAACGGGAACTCATGCGCCCTTGCGGGCGCCCTTCGCGGCCTTGCGCGCGCGCCGGATGAGCCACGCGCGTTCGAGCGAGAACGCGGTCCATGCGAGCGCGGCCCAGGGCCAGGTCCATGCCAGCCAGCGCGCGAGCCCGTTGAAGTGCAGATAGCGGCCCTGACGCCAGTCCGCGAGCACGACATCGAAATACGGGTTCACGGGCAATACGTTCACGAGGACGAGGGCGACGGCGAGCGCGAACGTCGCTGCCGCGGCGCGCGCGGCGCGCGGCAGGCGCAAGCCGAGGACCGCGAGCAGCGTCCCGCACACGAGGCCGGCGAGCGCCCCTGGCGTCGCCCAGTCGAAGATGAGCCCGCTTTGCGATTGCAGGAAGGTAGCGCCGACCTTGACGATGAGCGTGGCCGCAATGAGCACCATCACGAGTCGCGCGCGCGGCGCCCGCGAACGCATGGGCAGCGTGGCGAACGCCGCCGCGCCGAAGAGGTTGAGCGTCGCGACGATCGCCTCCCAGCCGCTGTCGGGCAAACATGCCGCGAGCATGTCGGGCAGCGAGCGCAGATGCCAGGCGGCCGGCGTCCACGCGAGCACGGCGTCCTGCATCGAGCCGTCGAGGCGCTGCCACAGCGCGCGCGGCCACTCCCCGAGGCCGAACAGGCGAGGCGTGGGGTACATCGTCGCGAACGGCCAGAGCGCCGCCAGCACCATCAGCACGGGCGCATCGCGCTCGAACCAGCGAAAGCGCAGCCGGCGCAGAAAGCCGCGCTCGAGCAGCGCGCCGGTGGCGGGCGCCGCGACGAGCGCGCCCGCCAGCGCCCCGAGCGCGTTGGAGGCGAGATCGAGGTTGGACGCGACGCGCGTGGGCAGCCAGGTCTGCACGGCCTCCATCACGCCCGAGAGCAGCGTGCCCGCAACGGCGGCGAGCAGCACCGCGAGAAGCCCGCGCCAGCGCGGCCAAGCGGCAAGCACGACGAGCGCGCCGAACGGCATGTACCCAAGCACGTTGGTGACGACGTCGAATACGGTCCAATAGCGCGGCCAGGGATCGCCGAGGTAGGCGAAGGGACCGAGGCCGAGCGAGCGCCACCCGGAGAACGGATACCACGAGCCGTAGACGATCAGCGCCGCGTAAAGCGCAAGCGCCTGGCGCGCGAGCGTCGAGCCCTGGCTCGCGATTGGCTCACGGGCAGCGCCCGGCGGAATCGACGATGGGAAACCCGCTGGCGTGGCGGCATGCGCAGCGTCCGGTGCGCGCGAGCCGCCGCTCGAGGTCGAGCCGTGCCTTTCGCCCGCGCTGCGCTCACCGCCGCCGTTTTTGCCACCCTCGTCGCCGCCCATCCCGTGCCGTCCGCCGTGCGGTGCGTGCAACCTCAGCCGTCCCGCTTCGATCATGCCGCTATCCCACCGCCTTGCCCGCCGTTGCCCCCGCCGTTGCCCTCCGTTGCCGCGCCGCGCGCCGTCCTTGCGCGGCGCAGGTGTGCCGCCATCAAGGCGTGCCCGCGAACGACTGCGCGCTCAACCACGCGCCCAGCTGGTTCGCGAAATCGTCGCTGGCCGTCTGCAGCGCGCGCACGCCGCCGGCTGCGTCCGGTGTGCTCGCCGGGGCGCGCGTGACGAACGAGCGCTGCGCCAGCACCTTGCCGCCCTGCAGAAGCGTCGCGCGGGCGGACAGGACGCCCGAGCTTTCGGTCGGGCTCTCGAACACCTGCTCGAACTCATAAAGCTCGACCTTGAGCAGCGGCGCCTGCACGGCGTCGGAGCCCGAAAGCACCGTTGCCTGCGCGCCTAGCGAGGTGCGCAGACGCTCCGTGAGCAGCCGCGCGGGCGACATCGTCCAACGGCTGTTCGCGTAGCGCGCCATGCGCTGCGAGTCGAAGTTCATCCGGTAGAGGATGCCGTCGTTGTCGAGCGGCGGCGGCGCAATCACACCCAGCACCTTCAGCGGCGGCTTCGCGCCCGAAGCGGCGAGGGCGGCGGGGGCAGCGGGCACGCCCTGCGCCGCCTGCTCACGCTGCGCCGACTGCAGACCGAGGTCGTAGCGAATGTCGGCGACCGTGCCCGCGTTGCCCGCGCAGCCGGCGAGGAACGCGCCGAGCGCTAGCGCTCCCAGCGCGGCCTGAAGCCTGGCGCGGCCGCTCGGGGCGGCGCGTTGCGTCGATGGTGGCAGGCGTGATGTCCGTGGCATTGCGGTTCCTTCTTTTTGCTGATGACCTACTTCGCCGCAGAGGTGGCAGGCCAGGTGAAGCCGGGTTCGCCGGGCCCCGGCATGGGCTGCGCCGCGCCGCCGAACAGCACGCTGCGCGGGTTCGTGCTGAACGTGTCTGCCGCGCGGTCCACGGAGCGCATGGCCGAGCGCACGTCTTCGGTCAGCGAATCGACGCGCGGCAGTGTG
Source organism: Paraburkholderia sp. JHI2823 (assembly GCF_038900695.1). NCBI lineage: Bacteria > Pseudomonadati > Pseudomonadota > Betaproteobacteria > Burkholderiales > Burkholderiaceae > Paraburkholderia > Paraburkholderia sp. JHI2823. The sequence continues at coordinate 368,593 of NZ_JAYMRY010000002.1, forward strand.
TCGTAACCCACGCGCGCCGAAAGATTCCCGATCGAGGCGTCGATCGAGGTGAGCGCCGCACCGGCCTGGGCCGCCGCGGTGCCGGCCTTGTTCAGGTTGGTCTGGAACGGCCCGTCCGGGCGGTTCATGCTCGTCACGAGCGCGTTGGTCGAGTGCAGCGTGCGCTGCAGCTCGGTCACCGCGCCCGGCAGCTGCTTCGTGGTGGGCTCGAGCTGCTGGGCAAGCCCGTTCACGCTGCTCGCGGCCTGCTGCAGGCTGTTGACGGCCGCCATCACCTGTTTGCGGTTGTCTTCGGACAGCATCGCGTCGATGTCGCCGGCAATGCGGTCGAGCTTGCGCAGGAGCGCGTCGCCGCGGCGCTGGAGCTGGTCGAGCAGGCCCGGGCGCAGCGGGAGTTCCGCCACGTGCGCCTCCGAGGAAATCAGCGGCGAGAGGTCGAGGCCGTTGTCGTCGAGCTGCACGAAGGCAATGCCCGTCACGCCCTGCAGCTGGAGCGTGCCGAAGGTGGAGCGCGTCATCGGCGCCCTCTTGTCGACGAGGATGCGAATGCGGATCGTGCCGGGCCGCTTCGCATCGAATTTGATCGACTGCACCTTGCCCACGTCGATGCCGCGATAGCGCACCGCCGCGTCCGGCGACAGCCCCGTCACGCTCGAACGCGAAATCAGGTCGTACGGCACGCGCACCGCACGGTCGGCGCTGAAGAACACGACGGTCAGCCCCACCACGATCAGCAAGCCTATCGTGAACATGCCCGCCCAGAACGCATGCGGTTTGTTTTCCATCGTCAGATTCCTTCGTTGGCGGCCGTGGCGCGCCGCCAGGGGTTGGCGTAAGCGGGCCCTAGCACGGCTTGATTCCCACGGCGGCCGGGGCTAGCGCCGCCGGCGGCAGGTTCGCGCGCCGCTCGGGCGGCAGCGCCTGGAGCGCACGCCGCCCGCGCATGCCCAGAAAATATTCGCGGATGAACGGATGATCGACGCACGCCGCCTCCTCCACGGGCGCCGCCACGAGCACCTTGCGCTCGGCGAGCACGGCCACGCGCGTGGAGAGCGCGACCATGGCGTCGAGGTCGTGCGTGACCAGCACGACGGTGAGTCCGAGCGCGCGGTGCAGCGTGCTGATGAGTTCCACCACTTCGTCGGAGGAGCGCGGGTCGAGGCCGGCCGTCGGCTCGTCGAGAAAGAGCAGCTCCGGCTCCAGCACGATCGCGCGAGCGAGGCCCACACGCTTGATCATGCCGCCCGAGAGCGCGGCGGGCATCTTCGAAGCGTGCTTGCACGGCAGCCCGACCATTTCGAGCTTGAGCATCACGATGTCGCGCATCAGGCCGGCCGGCACCTTGCCGAGCTCGCGCACCGGCTGCGCGATGTTGTCGAACACGGTGAGCGACGAGAACAGCGCGCCTTGCTGGAACAGCATGCCGGTGCGCGTGCGCATGAGGCGCGCGCGCTCGGCGTCGATGGTCGTGATGTTCTCGCCGAACATCTTGATGGTGCCCGAGGTCGGCTTCTCGAGCCCGAGGATCTGGCGCACGAGCGTGGTCTTGCCCGAGCCCGAGCCGCCCACCAGCGTGACGATCTCGCCGCGCCGGACCTCGAGGTTCAGATGCTGGTGGATGATGTTGCGCCCATAGCGCTTCGTGAGGTCTTGCACCTCGATCACCGGCTCGCCGATCGCGGGCAGCGGCAGGTCCTGCACGACCTCCCGCAGCGGCGTGGTGAGCGTGCCGGTCGTCTTCGTCGCGGTAATCGTGCTCATGACAGCCCCACGTTCTGGAACAGAATCGCGAACACGGCGTCGGCGAGGATCACGATCGTGATCGACGTGACGACCGAGGTGGTCGTGCCTTCGCCCAGGCTCTGCGAGTTCGCCTTGATGCGAAAGCCGAAGTGACAGCCCACGATCGCCACCAGCATGCCGAACGCCACGCCCTTGCCGAGGCCAATCCAGAGGTTGGCGATCGGCACGACGCTGGGCAGCGAGCGGAAGAACCACGAAATGTCGATGCCCAGCACGATCTTCGCCGCGATTGCGCCGCCTAGCAACGCAATGATGTCGGTCCACATCACGAGCAGCGGCATGGCGACGCCGAGCGCGATCACGCGCGGCAGGATGAGGCGCAGGCCGTGCGAGATGCCCATCACGCGCATGGCGTCGAGTTCCTCGGTCACGCGCATCACGCCGATCTGCGCGGTGATGGCCGAACCCGAGCGCCCCGCCACGAGAATCGCCGAAAGCACGGGCCCCAGTTCGCGAATCACGGCAAGACCCAGGATGTTGACGATGAACTGGTTCGCGCCGAACAGCATCAACTGCTGCGCGGAGAGATACGACAGCACGACACCGATCAGGAACGCAACGAGCGCCGTGATGGGCAGCGCGCGCGCGCCGGCGTTGTAAACGTTCGCGGAAATCTCGATCCAGGGCGTGAGCTTCGGGCGGCGCAGCACGAGCAGCAGATCGAGAATCACGCGCCCGAACATGGCGATGCCGCCGTACAGGTGGTCGAGGAACGAGAAGATCCCGAGGCCGAGCTGCGTGACCGGATCGACGCGCACGATGCGCTCGACAGGCTCGCGCACGGAATCGAGCAGCGCGATGCGCTCGAAGATGTCGCGCTGCGTTTGCGTGAGATCGACGAGGTCGACGGGCAGCTTGTGGCCCCAGATGTTCCAGAGCGCCTGGCCACCGACGTGGTCCATTCGCTCCACGCGCGAGAGATCCCATTCGCCGACGTGCTCGTCCGCGAGCGCGCGAAGACGCACCGCCGCGCCGCCGTGATCGCGGTCGCGCGCGAGCGCGAGCGCCGTCCACTGGCCGGACAGGCGCACGGTCTTTCCGCGGGTGCCGGCGGAGACTTCGAGGCCGGGCGGCGTGTCTTGATTCAAGGGCGAGGACTCGACGAACGGGTGAGCAAACATTGTAGCGAACGCGCCCCGTTTCGTCGGTCCGGGCGCGCACGCCAACAGAGGGAATGACGGCCGAACTGTGGGTAACGTTCTGGATAACTTGTGGATTGCCTGTGGGTGAGCTGTGAATTGCCTGCAAATTAATCAATTTGCGCGGAAATCGGCTGCGAGAGCAGGCCGCCGAGCCTGTGGATGATTTCGTGGATAAGCTGTGGGCGGCCTGTGGGTTTGTTGTGGACGAGCGACGAGCCGCACGCATCTCGAACTGCGGAGAGCGGCCCAAACCCGCCGCAAGCGCTGCTGCCCGCCCCCCACCCACTACAATATGAGACATGAATGCGACGCCCCCCACCCCCGATACTCCGAGCGCCGGTGACTGGCGCATCGACCGCAACCGCGCGATCACGCTGTTCGGCCCGGCCGCGCACGACTGGCCCATTGAGATCGTCGAGGAGACCGGCTCGACCAACGCCGATCTGATGGCGCGGCTGAAGGCGCTCCCGCAGAAACCCGACGCGCTCGCGCGCCCGATCGTGAGAGTGGCCTACCTGCAAACGGCGGGACGCGGGCGGCGCGGGCGCACATGGGTTGCGCAGCCCGGCGACGCGCTGCTGTTCTCGATCGGCTGCGTGCTGCCGCGCCCGATCGAAGGTCTCGCGGGCCTGAGCCTCGCCGTCGGCTCGGCGCTCGTGGACGGCCTGCGCACGCTGCCCGTGACCGCACCCGGGCAGATCGCGCTCAAGTGGCCGAACGACGTGCTGCTCGAAGGCGACAAGCTGGTGGGCATCCTCGTGGAGACGGCCTGGAGCACCGCCGACGCCACGGCGGTCGTGATCGGCATCGGCACGAACGTGCGCGGCGAAGACGCGCTCGCGGCCAAGGTCGAGGCGCTCAACGCCGCGGCAGGCAGCGCGGCGGCCGTGCCGGGCACGGCGCCCACGGCGCTCTCGCGCGCCTGGCCGAACGCCAACCTCACGGACACACTCGCGGCGGAACTCAACGCGCTCGAAGCCGCGCTGCAACGCTTCGGCGCGGCGGGCTTCGCGCCCTTCCAGGCGCGCTGGAACGCCTGCCACGCCTACGCGGGCCGCGAGGTCGCCATCTACGAACAGGGCAAGGAGCTGCTGCGCGGCACGGCGGCCGGCGTGGACGAGCGCGGCCAGCTGCTCGTCGATACGCCGAACGGGCGCGAGACCGTCACGACCGGCGACGTGTCGCTGCGCCTCGCGGACGGCGGTGCATGAGTCGCGGCCCCCACCTCCTGATCGATGCAGGCAACAGCCGGATCAAATGGGCGCTCGTCACGCAGGACGGGTCCAGACTGCATGCGGGCGCGATGGATCACGTGCACGAGGACGCCGGGCAACCCGACGCCGCAACCGGCCCTGATGAATGGTCCGCGCTGCCGCGCCCTGGCGGGGCATGGATTTCAAATGTCGCTGGCGCGTCGGTCGGCGAACGCCTCGGCACGCTGATCGATGCACATTGGCCGGGCCTCCCGCGCACCGTGGTGCGGGCCTGCGCGCAGCAGTGCGGCGTGACGAACAGCTATGCCACGCCCGACGCGCTCGGCAGCGACCGCTGGGCGGGCATGATCGGTGCACGCGCCGCGTATCCGGGCGAGCCGCTGCTGATCGCGACGTTGGGCACGGCCACCACGCTCGAAGCGCTGCGTGCCGACGGGACGTTCGTCGGCGGCATGATCGCGCCGGGCTTCACCCTGATGATGCGCTCGCTCGGCGAGCACACCGCGCAGCTGCCCGTGGTCGCCGGCGGCGTAGCCGACGCGCCGCATCCCGGCATCGCCTTCGCCACCGATACGCGGCGCTCGATCTCGGCGGGCTGCGCGCTCGCGCAGGCGGCGCTCATCGAGCGCGCCTGGGCCGATCTGCAGGACGCGTGGAAAATGCCGGTGCGGCTCGTGGTGAGCGGCGGCGCGGCGGCGGAAGTGACGGCGGCCCTCAAGGTGCCGCATACTCGGCACGATGCGCTGGTGCTCGCGGGCCTCGCGCTCATCGCGGCGCAGTCCTGACAGGCGTGCCGCTCTCGCCGGGTCTCAAGGCTGGCCTCTGGAAATGAACGACTTCGAAGGAGCTTCACACGATGCTGCGCTGGCTGATCGCCATTCTGATTCTCGCCAACGGGCTGGCCTTTGCCGCCATTGCCGGCATGTTCGGCCCGACGCCCTCGTCGGGCTCGCGTGAAACCCAGCACCTGAACCGCCAGATCCACCCCGAGCGGCTCTCGGTGAAGGCCATCCGGCCGTCGGAATCGGCCGATGTCCCAACCGTCGGCGGCCCGGTGGCGGCCCCGGCCGTGCAGGCGTCGAACCTCGCCCAGTAAGCGCGAACTCACGCGCCTACCGTCCTCGAACGTCCTCAACCGTCCTAAACGCGGTCCTCAAGCGCGACCGGCCGGAGATCGGGCGCGCCCATGCCCCGGGCGGCCCGGCCTCCGGCCGGTTCGCATCGTCCGCCCGCAACGCGCGGACGTCTGCCGGAACCTACTGCGAACCTTCCTGCGCGCGCACCTTCTGCAGCAGCTTGGTGGTCGAGCGGTCGTGCTCGAAAGGAATCGCGAGCGCGCGGCCGCCCCAGCCGCGCACCAGCGCCGACTCGGGCAGCGAGTCCATGTCGTAGTCGCCGCCCTTCACGAGAACGTCCGGGCGCACGGCCTCGATCAGTTCGACGGGCGTGCGCTCGCCGAACTGCACCACCCAGTCCACGCTCTCCAGCGCAGCGAGCAGCGCCATGCGGTCGTTTTCGTTGTTGATGGGTCGGTCGTCGCCCTTGCCGAGCATCCTCACCGAGGCGTCGCTGTTCACGCCGACGATCAGCGTGGCGCCCAGCGCCTTGGCATCGGCGAGATAGGTGACGTGCCCGCGATGCAGGATGTCGAAGACGCCGTTGGTGAACACTACGGGGCCGGGCAGCGAGGCGCGCAGTTGCGCGAGCGCCTCGCGGGTCGTGATCTTGCGTTCGAAGGAAGCGGGCATGGAAGGAGACTCGGATAGAAAACAGGCGCCGACCGGACGAAGGAGGGCCGCCAATGAAAACGGCCCGTCACGCGTGAAGCGCTTCGGGCCGTCCCGGTCGCGGCGCGCCACTGCGGGTGCGCACGCGAGAGGCGCGTCAGGCCGGCTGCTGCGAGCCCTGCTCGGCCTGCAGGCGCTGTACCACCTCCTTGCGATAGCGGTTCAGTTCCTGCGCCGTGCTGAACGTGCGCTCGAACAGGATCGAGAGGTTGTGCAGAATACGCTCGACCACCTTCTTTTCCCAGCCGTCGTCGAAACGGATCTGCTCGTCGAGCCAGCGCTCGAGCCATTCCGGATCGGGCAGGCGCGACTGCACGGTGTCGCGCGGGAACAGCGCCTGGTTCACGTGCAGGTTCGTGGGGTGCAGCGGCTTTTCGGTGCGGCGCGCGGAAGCCATGAGCACGCCGATCTTCGCAAACGCCGCGCGCGCGACGTCGCCGAAGTTGTTGAGCGCCTTCTTCATGTAGCGCAGGTACGCGCCGCCATGGCGCGCTTCATCGCGCGAGATGGTTTCGTAAATCGCCTTGATGACCGGTTCCGTGTGCCATTCGGCGGCACGGCGATACCAGTGGTTCAGCCGGATTTCGCCGCAGAAGTGCAGCATGAGCGTTTCGAGCGGCGGCGCCGGATCGAACTCGAAGCGCACGGCGTGCAGCTCTTCCTCGGTCGGCACCATTTCCGGCTTGAAGCGGCGCAGGTACTCCATGAGCACGAGCGAATGCTTCTGCTCTTCGAAGAACCACACGCTCATGAACGCCGAAAAGTCGCTGTCGTGATGGTTGTCGCGCAGAAACATTTCGGTGGCCGGCAACGCGGACCACTCGGTGATCGCGTTCATCTTGATGGTCGCGGCCTGCTCGTCGGTAAGGAGCGACGCGTCGAACTTGTCCCAGGGAATGTCCTTTTCCATGTCCCATCGGACCGATTCGAGCGATTTGTAAAGTTCCGGATAAAGCATCGTGTTCATAGTCCCGCCCCTGATCTGCGCCAACGCGCGCATGACGAATTCGTAGCGTGCCGGGGAGCCGCGCAAGAAGCGGCCGTCCAGGCAAAAGCATTTAATTTTACGCGGTATCCGGCTCTCTGGACGCGATCTCGCGATGGGGAACGCCCGGGCGTTGCCCTGCGACAACCCAGCCAACCGGAAGATGGAAGGCGCCGTCGTGGATTCTGGGTAGTTGCTCCGTGCCTCGAACCCGGCCGCCTGATACCGCTGATCACTACCGATAACCGCTTGTCTGCCAGACGTTGCTGCGCTTTTGGTGCAGCGCGCCGTGCAACCGGCGAGGCCCGCGAGGCGTCGTGGCAACCCGACTGCGGCGATGCGCCGCAAGGCCATCGCAACTCCCACAAAAGGCCGGAAAAACCTTACACAATAATAGCATGCCGGTCTTTCAGCTCCGCCGCAGCGCAAGATCGTCGATCAGGCCGTCCGCCGGAGCTTTGAGCCAAGTCAAAAGAACGTCACGTTGGGCTAGCGTATCGCGATAACCAAGCTCGATTAGCTCGCTGGTGAATTCCCGCTCGAAGAGCAAATAGCTCGCAAACGCGGCACCCGACGCACGGTTGCCGCCCATGGCGCCCAACAGCATGCGCACGGAACGCGGAAGCTGTCCCAGGTGGCGCGCGGCGATCAGCTCGATACGCTCGCTCGGCGCAATCGCGAGCACGTCCACATGCCGCCAGCCGCTTTCCGGCGCCACCGTGTGCGGCAACTGCAGCACCATGCGGTTCACGTGCTCGACGCGCTCGATGTCGGCGCCGAGCGAATCGAGGAACACGCTCGCGAGCACCTGCTGGCCGATCTGCGCGAGCGTCGGGTAGGCCTCGATAGCGGGGCGCGCGGGCGGCACTTCCGGTGTCGGCGCGGCCGCGCCCAGCACGACGATGCGCTGCGCGCCGAAGTGGATGGCGGGTGAAAGCGGCGCGATCTGCCGGATCGAGCCGTCGCCGAAATATTCGTGGCGGCCGTCGAGTTCGAGGCGCACCGCCGGGAACAGGTACGGAATCGCCGCCGAAGCGAGCAGGTGCCTGGGCGTGAGCGCCACCATGCGCGCCGTGCGCTGCGCGCGCCGCCACGCGGTGATCGGCTCGCTGGCCTGGTAGAACGTGACGTGCCGCCCCGACGAATAGCTGAGCGCCGTGACGGCGAGCGCGAAGAGCAGCCGCTCGTCGAGCATTTGCTCGATGCGGTGGAAGTTGAGCGTTTGCGGGAGCATCCGCGCGAGCGGCGTGCTGTCGAAGAGGGTGCGCGGCGCGGCGCGCGCGCCCACGCTGCCGGCCGCCCAGCCGAACGCGAGCGCGCCGAGCCAGCGCGCGCCCGCCGCGGCGACGCCTGGCCAGTCCGTGCGATAGACCTGGCTTGCGCGCATGTTCGACCAGAGCTCGACGAGGTGCGCCGCGCCGTGCGCGAAGTGGTCGGCGTGGCTCGCGATCGAGGTGGCGTTGATCGCGCCCGCCGAAGTGCCGCAGATCACCGTGAAGGGCATGGCGCGGCGCGCGGGCTCGGCCGCGCGGGCCAGTTCGGCAAGCGCGCGCAACGCGCCGGCCTGGTAGGCCGCGCGCGCGCCGCCGCCCATCATCACGAGCGCGAGCCGCATGATGCCGACGCTCCCCGTTTTTGCCTTTCTGTTGCCTTTCTGTTGCCCCTCTTTGCCCTGCTGCGGCATCCGCCAGCACGATGCTGCGTGACGCGGCGGGCCTTACTCCGGCCGTGCCGGCGCCTTCTTCGCGCCGCGCGGCGCGCTGCGGCCCGCGCCGCCGTTGCTTTCGCTATTCGCGTTGCCGCCGCTTCGTTTGGCGGCGCTGCCGCCGCTGCTGCGTTTGGCCGTCGCGGCCTCGGTTTTCGCCTGCGCTTCGCTGACCGCGTCGGCGGCAGCTTGCGCGGCCTGGGCCGCGGCGGCGGGCTGCGCCAGGGCGAATTGCGCGAGCTGGTTGAACTGCGCCTGCACGAGGTTCCACCACGAGCCCGCATCGAAGCCCGGCGCGGCGGAAGCGGACCCTTCGGGCGCTTCGCCGGCATTCGCGGCTCCGGGTCCGGCGGCCCGCTCCTGCGCAGCGCCCGCTTTGGGCGGTTCGGGTTCGGGGGTGGACGGATTCATCTGCGCCTTCGCGAAGGCCCCGAACGCGCGGAGCGTGGAGAGCGTCGCGCGCTGCACCTCGAGCGCCTGGGTGGCGGACTGCAGCATGCCGAGATTGAGCTTGAGCCATTGCTCGACGGCGCGCAGATCGGTGATGCGCTTGTCGAGTTCCTCGATGCTGGTGAGCGGCGTCATCATGTCGGTCATCATCGACAGCGGTGGGCCGAAGGCTTGCGCCGCGCCTGCCTCGGCTCCCGGAAATGCGCCGCCGAACGGCGTGAGGCGCATCATCCCCCACATCTGGTCGAGCATTTCGGCGGGCGGAAAGGCGGGAAAGCCCGGGAACGGCGGCATTGAGCCTGCTGGGTCGGTCATGCGGATCTCCCTCGCGTTAATAGGTGCATGGATAAAGTGGTCGGACGCCCGCGCGCGACTTCGCGGCATGTCATGTGCATGAGGGCACGAGCGTTTGCGCGTAATCGGTGTCTTCGATGATAGCGCGCGCATGGCGCCGCGTCGCATGAACATCGTGCGATGCAATAGCTGTGCGCGTTTCCACAATCAAACAAAGCAAGCCGCGATTCAGCGCAGTTCAGAACGGATCGCCTCCCGGAAACTCCGGCGTGCGCCGCTCGCGCAGCGACTGCACGCCCTCGCGCACGTCGGGCCCGGAAAAGCCCATGAATTCGAGCGCGAGCGAAGCGTCGAACGTGGGCCCCGCCGTGCGCAGCCAGTTGTTGAGCGCGTACTTGGTCCAGCGCACCGCGGTTTGCGAGCCGTTGGCAAGACGCTTCGCCACTTCGAATGCCTTCGGCAGCAAGTCGTTTTCGTCCACGGCGAGCGAAACGAGGCCGATGCGCTCCGCCTCCTCGCCGCTCACCGGCTCGCACAGCAGCAGGTAATACTTCGCCTTCGCCATGCCGCACAGGAGCGGCCAGACGATCGCCGCGTGGTCGCCGGCCGCGACGCCGAGGCGCGTATGGCCGTCGATGATGCGCGCCGACTTCGTGGCGATCGAGATGTCGGCGAGCAGCCCCGCGACGAGCCCCGCGCCCACGGCGGGACCGTGCATGGCCGAGACGATGGGCTTGCCGCAGTTGATCACGTTGTAGACGAGGTCGCGCGCTTCGCGCCACACGCGCGCGCGCACGTCGAAATGCGTGGCCATGTCCTCGACGAGCTGCAGGTCGCCGCCCGCCGAAAAGCCCTTGCCCTCGCCGCGAATCACGGCGACGCGCGCGTCGGGGTCGCGGTCCACGTCGCGCCAGATTTCCGCGAGTTCGCGGTGCATCTGGGCGTCGGCGGTGGCGAGGCCGCTCTTGTTCGCGCCCTCGCCGCTCATCACGATCTCGACGATGCCGTGCTCGTGCCGCCGCACGCGCAGGGCGTGATAGCGGGCGTAAAAAGGATCGTTCACGGGCGGACCTCCTTTGCTTCGGATGACTGATTACGTGAATGCGACTGCAGTGCGGCTCATCGATGCGGCTGATAAACCCACTTGCCGTCGCGGATCTCGACCATCACGCGCGCATGCGGGTCGAGGCCGAGGTGATCGGTGGCGCTCATGTTGACGACGCCGTTGGTGTCATGCAGGTCGCGCGTCGCTTCGAGCGCGTCGCGCAGCGCGTGGCGGAACGCGGGCGTGCCGGGCGCGGCGGCCTTCAGCGCAACGGGGATCGCGTTGCCGAGCAGCAGGCCCGCATCCCACGTATAGGCGCCGAACGCCGACACGGTGCCCGCGCCATGACTTGCTTCGTAGCGCGAAATATAGTCGAGCGCGAGGCGTCGTCCGGGCTGGTCCTCGGGCAGCTGCGCCGCGACGAGCACCTGGCTCGCGGGCAGGAAGGTGCCGTTGCAGTCGGCGCCGCACACACGCAGGAAGTCGCGGTTGCCCACGCCGTGGTTGTGATAGACGAGCCCCTTGTAGCCGCGCTCCTTGAGCGCCTTCGGCGGCAACGCGGCGGGCGTGCCGGCCGCGCCGACCACGACCGCGTCGGGATGCGCCGCGACGATCTTGAGCACCTGGCCCGTCACGCCCGGATCGGTGCGATTGAAGCGCTCGTTCGCGACGAGCTTGATGCCGTGCTGCTGCGCGGCCTTCGCGATTTCGGCGTAGAAGGTTTCGCCGAGCGCGTCGGCCTGGCCGATATACGCGAGCGTCTTCACGTTGTGCGCGGCGGCGTGTTCCATGATCGCGCCGGCCATCATCGCGTCGGTTTGCGGCGTCTTGAACATCCAGTGGCGCTTGTCGTCCACGGGCTCGATGATCTTCGCCGACGAAGCGAGCGAAATCGTGGGCGTCTCCCCCTGCGCGATCACGTCGAGCATCGCGAGCGAGTTGGGCGTGATCGAGGAGCCGATGATCGCGTCGACATGCTGCTCGTCGATCAGCTTCTTCGTGTCCTGCACGGCCTGGGTCGTGTCGGAGGCGTCGTCGAGCACGATGTACTGGACTTTCTGGCCCGCGATTTCAGCGGGAAACATGGCGGCGGCGGTGTCGCGCGCGGGAATGCCGAGCGAAGCGGCGGGTCCCGTGAGTGAAAGCACGAGGCCGATCTTGACCTGCGCGAGCGCGAAGGCCGGCGAGAAAAGGCCGGCAAAAAGGGCAAAGCGTGCGGCAAGACGGCACGGGCGAGAGGCGTTCATTGTGTCTCCGGTTATCGAGCGTATTCTGCGTACGGCTTCGGATGCGGCTTGCTTCTACGGCTTGTGCTTCTGTTGGTCTCCTGCTGGTCTCGTCGACTCCCGCGAAGAAAACGGGCGTTCGCCAGTGTAGCGGCGCGCGCGGCGCGCGGCATCCGGCGAAACCCTTCAGCCCTCACGTGTCATTGCGCGAGCGGCGCCACCGCCTGATCGATCGCGCCGAAAATCGACTTGCCGGCTTCGTCGAGCATCTCGATCTTCACGCTGTCGCCGAACTTCATGAACTCCGTGCTCGCCTGCCCGTGCTCGATCATCTCGAGGCAGCGCTTCTCGGCGATGCAGCAGTACCCGCGCTTCGCGTCCTTGTTCGAGACCGTGCCCGAGCCGACGATGGCGCCCGCGCGCAGGTTGCGCGTCTTCGCGGCGTGCGCGATCAGTTGGCCGAAGTGGAACACCATGTCCGTGCCCGCGTCGGGCTGGCCGACCTTTTTGCCGTTCCAGTGCACGACGAGCGGCAGGTGCACGCGGCCCTCGCGCCAGTGCTCGCCGAGTTCGTCGGGGGTGACCGCGACCGGCGCGAACGCGCTGGCCGGCTTGCTCTGGAAGAAACCGAAGCCCTTCGCGAGTTCCGCGGGAATGAGGTTGCGCAGCGAGACATCGTTGACCAGCGTGACGAGACGCACGGCCCTGAGCGCTTCGTCAGGGCTCGCGCCCATCGACACGTCGCCGGTGACGACCGCGACCTCGGCCTCGAAATCGATGCCGAACGCCTCCGATGCGCACACGATGTCGTCGCACGGCCCGATGAAGTCGTCGCTCCCGCCCTGGTACATGAGCGGGTCGGTCCAGAACTCGGCCGGCATCTCGGCGCCGCGCGCGCGGCGCACGAGCTCGACATGATTCACATAGGACGAGCCGTCCGCCCACTGGTACGCACGCGGCAGCGGCGCCATGCAGTTGCGCGCGTCGAAGCTGAACGCGTTGCGGGCGCGCCCGGCGTTGAGCGCGTCATACAACTCGGCGAGCTGCGGCGCGTAAAAGCGCCAGTCGTCGAGCACCCGTTGCAGCGTGGGCGCGATGGCGTCGGCAATGGCGGCGCTGCGCAGGTCGCGCGAAACGACGATCAGCTGCCCGTCGCGGGTGCCGTCCTTCAGCGTGGCAAGTTTCATGGAGTGAGGCGTGAGTGACGATAAGGGAAATGTATTCTACGATGGTGAATCGGCGCGGCCCAAGCGGTTGCGCCGCTGCCTGCAGTCGGGATCCGCCCCGAACGCCCCAAACGACAACGTCTCCATGCCGCCTATCGCCCGATCCGCCTCGTCACGCGCGAGCGCCACCGCCACGAACGCCGAAGATCCCGGCGACGATCCTGCCAACCTCGCCGACGCCACTGGCGAATCCGCCGATTCGAACGAAGCCGGCGAGGAAAAACTGCGCTCCGGGATCCAGTCGATCGAAGTGGGTTTTCGCCTGCTGGAAGTGCTCACGAGCGAGCCGCGCGCAATGATGCTGCGCGACCTCGCGCAGCGCGCGGGCATGAGCCCCGCGAAGGCGCACCGCTATCTCGTGAGCTTCATGCGGCTCGGCATGGTCGCGCAGGACCCGCTCTCGGGACGCTACGAACTGGGCGGCTTCGCGCTGCAGCTCGGCCTCGCCCGCCTCGCACGCGTCGACGGCGTGAAGCTCGCGCGCATCGCGCTCGCCGAACTGCACGATGCGCTCGACGTCACCGTGGGCATCGCCGTGTGGGGCAACCAGGGGCCGACCGTCGTGCACTGGATGGAGTCGAGCCACCCCGCCAAGGCATCGCTCAAGCTCGGCGACGTGATGCCGATGCTCAGCTCCGCCACGGGCCTCCTGTTCGCCGCCTGGCTGCCGCGCAGCAAGACCGCCCCGATGATCGAGCGCGAACTCGCGCTCGCGCAGCACGACTCGCATGGCTCGACGCCGCGCACGACGCAAGCGCTCGAACTCGCGCTCGCGCAGGTGCGCGAGCACGGTGCGGCTCGCGTGGAAGGCATGCTGCTGCCGACCATCCACGCGTTCTGCATGCCCGTGTTCGATGCGAGCGGCGACCTCGCGCTCGGGCTCATCGCGCTCGGTCACGAAGGCGCATTCGATAGCCGCTGGAACGGCGCGGTGCATACCGCATTGCGCGCGTGCGCCGAGAAGCTGTCATACGAATTGGGGTACAGTCCGACGCCGCGCTGAACCCCGTGGCGATCGGGCCTCCTGGCCTATGCCCGCGAGTCACGTGCCGCGCTTTCTGCGGCCCCCCGGTGGGTTGTGTCACATTAACGTATCCATACGAACCGCCCGCACACCGCCACGAACCGCCCGATGTCCACGCCCGCCGCCTCCCGCGAGGCACGCCGCCTCGCCTGCGACAACCGCACGCCCATGCGCGTGCGCACCTGGCGCTGGGTCGGCGTTTTTATCGCGGTGACCGCCTTCCACTGGCTCGCAGCCGAGTGGTTCGAGCGGCATCACAGTGCGCCGCCGTCCGCCGCGCATGTGCGCGTGCCTGTGCAGGTGGCGCTGCTCAAGCCCGAGCGCATCGAGCGCGAAGCCCGGCCCGCGGGCCCCGCGGTTGCGCCGTCACATGCGGCGCCAAAACCCGCGCCGAAGCGCACGGAGCCGCATACGCTGCATGCCGTGACGCCGCCAAAGCCGCATCCGAAGAAGCCCGCCACGCCGAGCGCCGCCGCACCGGACACCGAGGCGGTCTCCGCGCCCGATGCCGCATCGGCCGCAGACGCCGCCGACGCCAACGCGGGCACCGCGGCAAGCGCGGCGCCCGGCAACGGCAAGCAGCCATCCGCGCAAGAGAGCCAGGCCTCGCATGGCCCGAAGTTCTCGGTCCCGCCATCGGGCGATCTGCAGTACGACACGTTCTACAACGGCGTGCGCAACCAGCCAGGCACGATCCACTGGTCGAGCGACGGACAGCGCTACGAGATGGTCGTCACCGTGCCTCTGCCCTTCGTGGGCGACTTCAGCTGGACGAGCAAGGGCCGCGTGGACGCCTTCGGCCTCGCGCCCGATCAGTACATCGAAAAGCGCGGCCATCGTCCCTCCGACGTGACGGTCTTCAATCGCACCGACAAGCAGATCGTCTTCACGCGCACGCCCAACTCGCTCGCTCTGCCCGATGGCGCGCAGGACCGTTTCAGCATGGTGATGCAGCTCGCGAGCCTCGTGCGCGGCAACCCCGACGCGTACACGCCGGGCGTCACACGCGAGTTCTATGTCGCCGATAACGACAGCGGCGAGACATGGCCCATCACCACGATCGGCGACGAAACCGTGAGCACCGATCACGGCTATCTCAGCGCGCGTCACTTCATGCGCCTGCCACGCCGCGAGGGCGACAAGCGGCGCATCGATGTGTGGCTCGCGCCTTCGCTCGGCTGGCTGCCGGTGCGGCTCCTGCAGACAGAGCCGAATGGCAATCAATTCGAGCTGGTGTGGCGCGGCCCCCTCACGGCGCCCGCCGCAGGCACCGCAACCAATGAGCCAGCACCGGCGCCCGAAGGCGCCGCGAGCGCTACGTCCGACACAACATCGGCACAATCGGCAAACCCGGGCATCACGCCTCCTGCTGCACCCGCATCGCCAGGCGAGGCGCAAGCGCAACCGCCCGTTCCCCCAGCCAATACGCAGACGGAATCCCTGCCGCAGGCACCCATGGACGACGCACAACCCACCCCGGCCTCTCCCGGCCCGGAGCCCGAACATCCTTGAGCGTGCGGCCGCACGAACTATTCGATTCAAGCGGCCCGCTTTACGACACAAATTCACAAAATGGCGCATACTGAACTGAAGCCACGTGAGAAGGATCGCGAGGCATCGCGCGCACCCTGAACGGCCAGGAACAAGCAGACAAAATACGGCAAGACCACGGCGCGCAGAAACCGGAACGAGCACCGAAACAGGTAGCGAAAGGCACGAAAAGCAGAAACGCAAATCGGGGACCATCACGATTCAACGCTGCAAACAATCGGAAAAAAAGCGGAAAAAGCAGCGCATACGAAGCAAACGACGCATCAAACAGGGACGCGACCGACACGGTAACGAACATCGCATCGCGCAATATCTGCGCACCTCGGGTGCGCGGCTTGCTCCACCAGCATCGCGTGCATGCAGTACCTCGCAAACGGCTTGACTCCCAGCCTGGAAGGCGAAGGAGGAACCCATGCAAGTGACTGTCAACGGCATCGATACGCACTATGTCTTCGACGACAGGAGCGGTGGGTCCGCGCTGGCGTTCATTCATCAGCTGGGCGGCGACCTTTCGGTGTGGGACACGCTAGCTGGCCATTTCCGCCATCGCCACAACGTATTGCGCTATGACATGCGGGGCCATGGCGCGAGCGCCGTCGCGAGCGAGCCCTTCGGCATGGGGCAGCTCGCCGCCGATCTCGATGCGCTTTTCGAGGCCAACGGCATCGAGCATGCGCATGTCGTCGGCATCTCGATGGGCGGCATGATCGCGCAGCAGTTCGCGCTCGATTACCCCGAGCGCGTCATCACACTCACGCTTTGCGACACGGCAAGCCATACGCCGCAAGAAGCGCGCGCAACATGGAACGATCGCGCGGCCGCCGTGCGACGCGAAGGTCTCGGGGCCCTCGCCGATGCAACGATGACCCGATGGTTCACCGCGGATTTTCGTCACACGCACGCGCCGACCGTCGAGCGCATATGCGAGGTTTTATTACGGACCCCTTCGGAAGGCTATGCGATGGCCTGTGAGGCGCTGCGCGACTTCGACGTGGAAAAGAGGCTCGCGCAACTGCGCGTGCCGACGCTCGTGGTCGCGGGCCGCCACGACAGCGGCACACCGATGGCAATGACACAGGCGCTCGCGAGGGCCATAGAGGGGTCGCATTTCGTGGTGCTCGATGCAGCGCATCTGGCCCCGGTAGAAGAGTCGCACCGTTTCACAGCGTTGCTCGAAACGTTTCTCAAGCAGTTGGCCTAAGCAGTTCGAATCAACGGCAGCGACGCAGTCGCGGCAGACGCAGTCGAGAAGTGAACGAAAGAGGGAGAGCAGTTCTCATAAGAGGTGATGCGGGACCCACCCCTTGAATTCCAGAACGAACGCTCCAAGTATTGGCCGAGAGGTCAGGGAGCACAGGAAAAAGGAGTGTCGCCATGCAAATGATCTACAACAGTCCCAACTATTGCGTCGTCGAGTTTCCACCGCAGGACGGCCACAGCGCCATGCGCGCTGGCGGCTACGAGATCGTCGACAAGAACGCGCGCCGCGAGCTCTTCATCGACGGCGCGATGGCGGCACGTTTTCGCGAAGACGTGCAAAAGCTGATGGATGCGGAACAAGGGCTCGACGAGGTCGACGAATTCCTCGGACAGTTCGACATCCTCATGCAGCAACCCGTCGTGCTTCACTGACGCTCGCGTACCCAGCGGCACTCAGCGCGCAGCGTTGTTCACACGAAACCCCGTCCGGCTTGCCGGGCGGGGTTTTTCTTCTTTGGCCCCCGGCCATTGCCTGTCATTGCCCGCCGGGTACCGCCGGCGTTTGCCCGGCCAGCGGGCCGCCCCGGCTGCGGCTACAATGTGAGGTTTCCCAGTTCAACCGGCTCCATGCCCGTCCGCGATCCATGAACCAGCCCGCCGCCCTTGCCTCGCACCCCGCCGGGGATGCCAAATACACGCGCGGCGCAGCGCTTCCCGCGCTGCTCGCCTCGCGCATCCTCATCCTCGACGGCGCGATGGGCACGATGATCCAGCGCTACAAGCTCGACGAAGCCGCATACCGTGGCGAGCGCTTCAAGGACTACCCGCGCGACATCAAGGGCAACAACGAGCTGCTGTCGCTCACGCAGCCGCAGATCATCAGCGAGATTCACGAGCAGTACCTCGCGGCGGGCGCGGACATCATCGAGACCAACACGTTCGGCGCGACCACCGTGGCCCAGGACGACTACGGCATGGGCGATCTGGCCGTCGAGATGAACGTCGCGTCGGCGAAGCTCGCGCGCGCCGCGTGCGACAAGTACTCGACGCCGGCCAAGCCGCGCTTCGTCGCGGGCGCGATCGGGCCGACGCCGAAAACGGCGAGCATCTCGCCCGACGTGAACGATCCGGGCGCGCGCAACGTCACGTTCGAAGAGCTGCGCCGCGCGTACTACGAGCAGGCGAAGGCGCTCATGGAGGGCGGCTGCGACCTCTTCCTCGTCGAGACGATCTTCGACACGCTCAACGCCAAGGCCGCGCTCTTCGCGCTCGACCAGCTCTTCGAAGACACGGGCGAGAACCTGCCGATCATGATCTCGGGCACGGTCACCGACGCCTCGGGCCGCATTCTCTCGGGCCAGACGGTCGAGGCGTTCTGGAACTCGCTGCGCCACGCGAAGCCGCTCACGTTCGGCCTGAACTGCGCGCTGGGCGCTGCGCTCATGCGTCCGTACATCGCCGAGCTCTCCAAGCTGTGCGATACGTACGTCTCCTGCTATCCGAATGCGGGCCTGCCCAATCCGATGAGCGACACGGGCTTCGACGAAACACCCGCCGATACATCGGGACTGCTCAAGGAATTCGCGAGCGCCGGTCTCGTGAACGTGGCGGGCGGCTGCTGCGGCACGACGCCCGAACACATCGCCGCCATCGCGAAGGCGCTCGCCGACATCAAGCCGCGCCGCTGGCCCGGCCAGTATCGCGACGCCGCCTGACGACGAGCCCGCTCCGCTCACACCCGACAACATACGATCCGGTCCCACGCCATGACTGACCATACCCTGCGCCTTTCCGGCCTCGAACCCTTCAACGTGACCGAAGGCGCGCTCTTCATCAACGTTGGCGAGCGCACGAACGTGACCGGCTCGAAGGCATTCGCGCGGATGATTCTCAACGGCCAGTTCGACGAGGCGCTCGCCGTCGCGCGCCAGCAGGTCGAAAACGGCGCGCAGGTCATCGACGTCAACATGGACGAAGCCATGCTCGACTCGAAAGCGGCGATGGTGCGCTTCATGAACCTGATCGCGTCCGAGCCCGATATCGCGCGCGTGCCGATCATGATCGACTCGTCGAAGTGGGACGTGATCGAGGCGGGCCTGCAGTGCGTGCAGGGCAAGGCCATCGTCAACTCGATCTCGCTGAAGGAAGGCAAGGAGCAGTTCGTTCATCACGCGAAGCTGATCCGCCGCTACGGCGCGGCCAGCGTGGTGATGGCGTTCGACGAGCACGGCCAGGCCGACACGTTTGCGCGCAAGACGGAAATCTGCAAGCGCTCGTACGACATTCTCGTGAACGAAGCGGGTTTCGCGCCCGAGGACATCATCTTCGATCCGAACATCTTCGCGGTGGCGACGGGTATCGAAGAGCACAACAACTACGCGGTCGATTTCATCGAAGCCACGCGCTGGATCAAGCAGAACCTGCCCTACGCGAAGGTGAGCGGCGGCGTCTCGAACGTGTCGTTCTCGTTTCGCGGCAACGACCCCGTGCGCGAGGCGATCCACACGGTGTTCCTCTACCACGCCATTCAGGCGGGCATGGACATGGGCATCGTGAACGCGGGCCAGCTCGGCGTCTATGCCGACCTCGACCCGGAGCTGCGCGAACGCGTGGAAGACGTGGTGCTCAACCGCCGCGACGACGCCACCGACCGCCTGCTCGAAATCGCCGACAAGTTCAAGACGGGCGCCGCAAAGAAGGAAGAGAACCTCGAGTGGCGCAACCAGGACGTCGAAAAGCGTCTCGCCCATGCGCTCGTGCACGGCATCACGAACTTCATCGTAGAGGACACCGAAGAAGCGCGCCAGAAGATCATGGGCGGCGGCGGCCGCCCGATCAACGTGATCGAAGGCCCGCTCATGGACGGCATGAACATCGTCGGCGACCTGTTCGGCCAGGGCAAGATGTTCCTGCCGCAGGTCGTGAAGTCGGCGCGCGTGATGAAGCAGGCCGTGGCGCACCTCATTCCGTTCATCGAGGAAGAAAAGCGCCTGCTCGCTGAAGCGGGCGGCGACGTGCGCGCGAAAGGCAAGATCGTCATCGCCACCGTGAAGGGCGACGTGCACGACATCGGCAAGAACATCGTCTCGGTCGTGCTCCAGTGCAACAACTTCGAAGTGGTGAACATGGGCGTGATGGTCCCGTGCAACGAGATCCTCGCGAAGGCGAAGGTCGAGGGCGCGGACATCGTCGGCCTCTCGGGGCTCATCACGCCGTCGCTCGAAGAAATGGCGTACGTCGCGAGCGAAATGCAGCGCGACGACTACTTCCGCATAAAGAAGATTCCGCTGCTCATTGGCGGCGCGACCACTTCGCGCGTGCACACGGCCGTGAAGATCGCACCGAACTACGAAGGACCGGTCGTGTACGTGCCGGACGCGTCGCGTTCGGTTTCGGTGGCGTCGAGCCTGCTTTCGGACGAAGGCGCGGCGAAGTACCTCGACGAGCTCAAGGCCGACTACGAACGCATTCGCGACCAGCACGCGAACAAGAAGGCGCAGCCTTTGGTGACGCTCGAAGAGGCTCGCGCGAACAAGACGAAGATCGACTGGACGAACTTCAAGCCCGTGAAGCCGAAGTTCATCGGCCGCCGCGTGTTCAAGAACTTCGACCTCAACGAACTGGCGAACTATATCGACTGGGGCCCGTTCTTCCAGACTTGGGATCTCGCGGGCCCTTATCCGCAGATCCTCAACGACGAGATCGTGGGCGAGTCGGCGCGCAAGGTGTTCTCCGATGCGAAGTCGATGCTGTCGCGTCTGATCCAGGGCCGCTGGCTGCAGGCCAACGGCGTGATCGCGCTGCTGCCCGCGAACACGGTCAACGACGACGACATCGAGATCTACACCGACGAGTCGCGCAGCAAAGTGGCGCTCACGTGGCGCAACCTGCGCCAGCAGTCCGTGCGCCCGGTGGTCGATGGCGTGATGCGCCCGAACCGCTCGCTCGCCGACTTCATCGCCCCGAAGGATTCGGGCGTGGCAGACTATATCGGCATGTTCGCGGTCACGGCGGGCATCGGCGTCGACGTGAAGGAAGCGCAGTTCGCGAAGGACCACGACGACTACAGCGCGATCATGCTCAAGGCGCTCGCCGACCGTTTCGCGGAAGCCTTCGCCGAGGCCATGCACGCGCGCGTGCGTCGCGACCTGTGGGGCTACGCCGCGAACGAAGCACTCGACAACGACGCGCTGATCGCCGAGAAGTACGTGGGCATTCGCCCCGCGCCCGGCTATCCCGCCTGCCCGGACCACCTCGTGAAGCGCGACATGTTCGACTTCCTGCAGGCCGGCGAAGTCGGCATGAGCGTGACGGAATCGCTCGCCATGCTGCCGGCCGCGAGCGTATCGGGCTTCTATCTCGCGCATCCGGACAGCACGTACTTCTCGGTCGGCAAGATCGGCCAGGACCAGCTCGCCGACTACGCGCGACGCATGGCGCTCTCCGACGAAGACGCCCGCCGCGCCCTCGCACCGCAGCTTTAAGCCGAAGTTTCGGGCCACAGCGCGCCGTCGAAGCGGCGCGCTTCCCGCGGGCTGCGTTGCGGCACGGCCCGACATACGCCATCCGGGAAGACGAAAATTACGCGCGCGCGATTTTTCGGCTTTGTAAGATGGCCCGGCAAGACCCTTCGTATCGCCTGCATGACACCCGGCCGGGCGCGGCGCCGCGTTGCGTGCGCCGCCGTGCCGGCTCGATCATCAGCCAATCCTTAAAACGCAAAATTGAAGCAACCTCGACGGAGAAATCGTATGAAGAAGCTGATGTTGATGTTGACCGCCTTCGGCGTCGCGGCCATGGCGCAGCCGTCGTTCGCGCAGCCGGCCGCACCGGAGCAGGCGAGCCCGGTGTCGTCGTATTCGGCGCCCACCGAAAAGCACGTGAAGAAGCCGAAGAAAAAGAAGGCCAAAAAGTCGGAGGCCTCAGCGGCCGAGGCAGCGCCCGCCAGCGAGTGATGTGAACAAAAGCAAAGAGCCCGCGGATTGCGGGCTCTTTGCTTTTGGTGCATGGAGGCGGGGGAAACGCTATCGTGGCCGTCGCAACGCTGTGGGTGCGTCGGATGGACGCACCTGGCCTGCGTGCCGGACACTGCGTGCCTCAAAGCCCCCAGACGATGTCGTTCCCTTCCTTCTTCGCGGCGCGCAGCATGTCGAGGAACGGGAACGCGCGCTGGGCGAGACCCACCGCCGGTTCATGGTGATGCTCGCGGCCGTCTTCGCCTTCGTGAAAGTGGCCTTCGTGCTCGGCGCGCTCTTTCTTGTCCGTGGCAATGGCCGTCTCGAGCTTCGTGATGGCGGTGTCGAGCTCGTCATGGGTGATCACACCGCGCGGGCCGAGCCGCTTGCCGATGATGCCAAGAAGGTATTGTGCGAGGTTCTCAAGCATCGTGACGTCAGGCGCCGCGTGACACTTAAAAGTAACCAGCATGTCTGCTCCCTTTATGATTTTCCGGATCCGCGCTTGACGCTCCGGCCTCCGAAGCCAGGCGGGCCAAGGCGGCCCGCGACGCGCTACCTCATTTCACATATTAGCACCTGCTAAAATCCGTCAGGACGGAATTAGCCGCAGGGCGCGGCACCTGGGCGTCCCGGCATCAGGTACGCCGCCGCGCCGCCTGCCGCAACGCGGCCGCCCGCGCATCGTTGTACCCGGGCTGGCCCGCCGCGGACGGCGCGCCCCCAGTCGTTCCAGCGGCCGGCGCCGGCAGCGCCCAGGCTCGAGCCCCGCCTGGACTTTGCCGGCGCCGGCCCCGCATCCCTTTACCCGCACAGGACCTGCAACAGCATGCTGCCCGCACAGAAACACACCCTGGAGACCCTGCTCGCGCGCGCCGTCGCCCAGGTGGCAAAGGCCACCGAAGGCGCGAGCGAAGCCGCATTCGTCGTGCCGCCGATCGCGCTCGAGCGCCCGAAGGTCGCCGCGCACGGCGACGTGGCCTGCAACGTCGCGATGCAGCTCGCCAAGCCCATGCGCGCGAACCCGCGCCAGCTCGCGCAGCAGATCGTCGAGGCCACGCTCGCACAGCCCGAGGCCGCCGGCCTCGTCGAAGCCGCCGAAGTGGCCGGCCCCGGCTTCATCAACCTGCGTCTGACGGCGGACGCCAAGCGCGCCGTGATCGGCGCCGTGTTCGAACAGGGCGAGGCATTTGGCCGCTCGTCGCGCGAAGCCGGCAAGCGCGTGCTCGTCGAGTTCGTCTCTGCGAACCCCACGGGCCCGCTGCACGTGGGCCACGGGCGCCAGGCCGCGCTCGGCGACGCCATCTCGAACGTGCTCGCCTCGCAGGGCTACGACGTGCACCGCGAGTTCTACTACAACGACGCGGGCGCGCAGATCGGCAACCTCGCCGTCTCCACCCAGGCGCGCGTGCGCGGCTTCAAGCCCGGCGACGCCGAGTGGCCCGAGGCCGCGTACAACGGCGAATACATCGCCGACATCGCGCGCGACTACCTCGCGGGCGAAACCGTCGCCGCGAAGGACGGCGAGCCCGTGAAGGGCGCGCAGGATCCCGACGATCTCGAGGCGATCCGCCGCTTCGCCGTGGCCTACCTGCGCCACGAACAGGATCTCGATCTGCAGGCGTTCGGCGTGAAGTTCGACCGCTACTACCTCGAATCGTCGCTGTACACGGAAGGCCGCGTCGAGAAGACGGTCGAGGCGCTGGTCGCATCGGGCGAGACCTACGAGCAGGAAGGCGCGCTGTGGCTCAAGACCACCGACTACGGCGACGACAAGGACCGCGTGATGCGCAAGTCCGACGGCACCTACACGTACTTCCTTCCCGATGTCGCGTACCACGTCACCAAGTGGGAGCGCGGCTTCACGAAGGTCATCAACGTGCAGGGCTCCGACCACCACGGCACCATCGCGCGCGTGCGCGCGGGCCTGCAGGCGCTCGGCATCGGCATTCCGAAGGGCTATCCCGACTACGTGCTGCACAAGATGGTCACGGTGATGCGCGACGGCCAGGAGGTGAAGATCTCCAAGCGCGCGGGCAGCTACGTGACGGTGCGCGACCTGATCGAATGGTCGGGCGGCGCGAACCCCGGCAGCGAGGTCTCGCCCGACCTGCTCGACGAGGCGACCATCCGCCGCGGCCGCGACGCCGTGCGCTTCTTCCTCATCTCGCGCAAGGCCGACACCGAATTCGTGTTCGACATCGACCTCGCGCTGAAGGAAAACGACGAAAACCCCGTGTACTACGTGCAGTACGCGCACGCGCGCATCTCGTCGATCCTCGGCGACTGGCAGGGCAAGTTCGGCGGTGACCTCGCCGCGCTGCCCAAGGTCGATCTCGCGCCGCTGTCGAGCGAGCGCGCGCTCGCGCTCATCGCGAAACTCGGCGAATTCCCCGACATGCTCACGCATGCGGCCAGCGAGCTGGCGCCTCACGCCGTGGCGTTCTACCTGCGCGAACTCGCCGCTGAGTTTCACTCGTTCTACAATGCCGAACGCGTTCTCGTCGACGACGTCGCCAAGCGCGACGCCCGCGTCGCCCTGCTCGCGGCCACGCGCCGCGTGCTGGCGAACGGTCTCGCCCTGATCGGCGTGTCGGCGCCGGAGCGCATGTAAGCGGATTGCGGGCCGCCGCCTCGCGCGGCGGCGATGCCGCTGTGCCGGCCGCCCGCGCGCAGCGCACGAAGCAACATGTTTGGGGCCGCCGCCTCGCGCGGACGGCCATTCCAGAATTCTCTTGTTTGCAGGTGATTCAGACGATGGCAAAACCGCGCCGCACTACAAAGCAGCAGTCGAAGCAGTCCGGGGGCACCTTTCTCGGCATCGTGCTGGGCCTGATCGTCGGCCTCGCGATCGCGGTGGTGGTGGCGCTCTATATCACGCGCGCGCCCACGCCGTTCGTCTCGAAGGTCGCACCGCCGGCCGCTTCCGAAGTGAGCCAGAACAACGAGCAGGTGGACCCGAACCGCGTGCTGCAAGGCAAGTCGCCCGGCCAGCCGGTGCCGCAGGCCGCGCAAAGTACGCCGCCCAACACGGCGCCAGGCCAGACCACGAGCCAGTCGCAATCTTCGGGCATGCTCGAAGAGCCGCAGATCGTCGAGGTGCCGCCCGCCGGCTCGAACAACAACGCGGCGAACAACAACGGCGTGGCAGTCGCGCCGCAACCGTCGACCGGCGAAAGCGTCACGGGCGGCACCGCCATCGCGAAGAAGCCGCAATCGGCCGGCAATTCGACCGCCAACTCGGCCAGCAACGCCGCGCAGATCCTCGCTAACAACTCGCCGCAGAAGCCGGCCAACGCCGTGCCCACGCCGCCGGCCGCCAAGCCTGGCAGCGCCACGCCGGCGCCGGGCGACGCCAACACCGGCTACTTCCTGCAGGTGGGCGCGTACAAGACCTCGGGCGACGCCGAGCAGCAGCGCGCGCGCCTCGCGTTCCAGGGCTTCGAATCGAAGGTGACGCAGCGCGACGCCGGCGGCGTCACGTACTATCGCGTACGCATCGGTCCGTTCACGAAGTTCGATGAGATGAACTCGACCCGTCAGCGCCTGTCCGACGCCGGTATCGATACGGCCGTCATCCGTTTCACGAAGCAGTAAGCGCCGTCCGCGCCGCGCACTGCGCGCCCGCTCCTCCGAAGCTTCGCGCCATCGGAGAGGCCGGGCGGCTGTTCCCGGCGCGGGCTCATCGATACGTAGCACCCGCCAGACGCAAGGCGTCGCGCCCGCGCAAACCCTGCGCAGCGTGGCCGCCTGCCGGTGCGGCAAACCACCGGTCGCCGCCGGTTCAAGAACAACGGATTTCTACGCCATGAAACGACTTCTCGGTACGCTTTTGTTCTCGCTTTCGCTCATTGCGGGAGCCGCCCACGCCACGCCCGCCGCACCCGTGGCCGGCAAGGACTACACGATCCTGAAGACGCCGCAGTCGCTCGACGTGCCCGCCGGCAAGATCGAAGTGATCGAGTTCTTCTGGTACGGCTGCCCGCACTGCAACGCATTCGACCCGTACCTCGAAGCGTGGGTCAAGAAGCAGGGTCCGGACATCGTGTTCCGGCGCGTGCCGGTCGCATTCCGTGACGATTTCATCCCGCACTCGAAGATGTACTACGCGCTCGACGCGCTCGGCCTTGCCCAGAAACTCACGCCGGTCGTGTTCCGCGAAATCCACGTGAACAAGAACTATCTGCTCACACCGGAAGAGCAGGCGAAGTTCCTCGCAACCCAGGGCGTCGATCCGAAGAAGTACATGGAAGCGTACAACTCGTTCTCGACGCAGAGCGCGCTGCAGCGTGACAAGGCCCTGCTCGACTCCTACAAGATCGACGGCGTGCCGACCATCGCCATCCAGGGCAAGTACGAAACCGGCCCGGCCATGGTCCAGGGTCCGGAAAACACCGCGCTGCCCGGCACGACCCTGGTGATGGACCACATCATCTCGCAGATCCGCGCGAAGAAGATGTGATGCAAGGCGCCATGCAAGACGCGCCCCTGAAGGTCTTCATCACCGGCGCGTCGAGCGGCATTGGCGCCGCGCTCGCCGCCGAGTACGCGCGGCGCGGCGCCGTCCTCGGGCTCGTCGCGCGCCGCGGCGAGGCCCTTGCCGGCTTCCGGCAGTCCCATCCCGATCATCCCGTCTCCATCTATCCCGCCGACGTGCGCGACGCCGATGCGCTCGCCGCGGCCGCGCGCGATTTCATCGCGCAGCACGGCCTGCCCGACATCGTGATCGCCAATGCGGGCGTGAGCCGCGGCGCGCTCACGGGCGAAGGCGACCTCGCCACGTTCCGCGACGTGATGGACACCAACTACTTCGGCATGGTCGCCACGTTCGAGCCGTTCGCCTCGGCGATGGCGCAGGCAAGGCGCGGCACGCTCGTGGGCATCGCGAGCGTGGCGGGCGTGCGCGGGTTGCCGGGCTCGGGCGCGTACAGCGCCTCGAAGGCCGCGGCGCTCGCCTATCTCGAAGCGCTGCGCGTGGAAATGCGGCCGTTCGGCGTGCCCGTGGTCACCATCGCGCCGGGCTACATCCGCACGCCGATGACCGCGAAGAACCCCTACCGCATGCCGTTCCTCATGGACGCGGACCGCTTCGCCGCGAAGACCGCGCAAGCCATTGCGCGCGGCACGTCGTTCGCGGTGCTTCCCTGGCCGATGCGCGTGGCCGCCATGCTGCTGCGCGCGCTGCCGCGCTGGGTCTACGATCGCGCATTCGAGAAGGCGCCGCGCAAGCCGCGCACAGCGAGCCACTGAGGTTCAGCTGCGAAGCGGGCCGCACTCTGGCCCGCGCGCCAGGTCCGCAAGCATATGGGTAGGTGAATTAAATGGTTGTCCCGGCAATTTCCCTTCGCTAAGCTTGGCCCGTCCGGGCGCGCTTCCAGCGCTTCTCGCCGCTCCAGAACCAGATGAAAACGGGGCGCCGCGCGCCATCGCGCTCCATCGCGCTCCATCGAATAACCACGGAGATCCCATGCGCTCGACCTCGCCCACCGCGCCCGCGTTTTTGCGTTCGAATAGGCCAGCCTTCGTGCTCGTCGCCGCGTGCGCGCTCGCGGCCACGCCCGCGCTCGCCAAACCGCTGACGGTCTGCACCGAGTCGAGCCCCGACGGCTTCGACGTCGTGCAGTTCAACTCGCTCGTCACGACCAACGCGTCCGCCGACGTCATCTTCAATTCGCTCGTGGCCCACGACGAAGCGCAGAAGAAGGTCGTGCCCGCGCTCGCGGACAAGTGGGAAGTGAGCGCCGACGGCCTCACCTACACGTTCCATCTGCGCCCCAACGTGCAGTTCCAGACGACCGAATGGTTCAAGCCCACGCGCGCGCTCAACGCGGACGATGTGGTCTTCACATTCGCGCGCATGCTCGACGCGAACAATCCGTGGCACAAGGTGGCCGGCGCGAGCGGCTTCCCGCACGCGCAGTCGATGGGGCTCGTGAAACTCGTGAAGTCCGTCACGAAGGTCGACCCGAACACGGTGAAGTTCGAGCTCAACGAGCCGAACGCCACGTTCCTTTCGATCCTCACCATGGGCTTCGCGTCGATCTATTCGGCCGAGTACGCCGACCAGTTGCTCAAGGCCGGCAAGCAGGTCGACCTCAACGCGCAGCCGGTGGGCACGGGGCCGTTCACGCTCAAGAGCTACACGAAAGATGCGCTGATCCGCTACGACGCCAATCCGACCTTCTGGGGGACGAAGCCGAAGGTGGACCGCCTCATCTACGCGATCACGCCCGACGCCGCCGTGCGCGCGCAGAAGGTGAAGGCCGGCGAATGCCAGATCGCGCTCTCGCCCAAGCCCCAGGACGTGGCGGCCGCGAAGCAGGACAACGCGCTAAAGGTGGTCGAAACGCCCGCGTTCATGACGGCGTTCGTCGCGCTCAACACGCAGAAGAAGCCGCTCGACAACCAGAAGGTGCGCCAGGCGCTGAACATGGCGTTCGACCGCACGACCTACCTCAAGGCGATCTTCGACAATACGGCCACGCCCGCGACGAATCCCTGGCCGCCCATCACGTGGGGCTACGACAAGTCGATCCAGCCGTATCCGTATGACCCGGCGAAGGCGAAGCAACTGCTGGCCGACGCGGGCTACCCCAACGGCTTCTCCACGACGATCTGGGTGCGCCCGAACGGCAGCGTGCTGAACCCGAACCCGCGCGCGGGCGCGGAGCTGTTGCAGGCCGATTTCGCGAAGATCGGCGTGAAGGCCGACATCAAGGTGATCGAGTGGGGCGAGCTCATCAAGCAAGCGAAGCAGGGCCAGCACGACACGCTCTTCATGGGCTGGGCCGGCGACAACGGCGACCCCGACAACTATCTCTCGCCGCTCTTCAGCTGCAATGCGGTGCAGTCGGGCATCAACTTCGCGCGCTTTTGCGATCCGCAGCTCGACAAGCTGATCGCCGACGGCAAGGCCACCGCCGATCAGGCCAAACGCGTGAAGCTTTATGAAGCCGCGCAGCAGATCATCCGCGATCAGGCGCTGTGGATTCCGCTCGGCTATCCGACCGCCGCGGCGATCACGCGGACGAGCGTGAGCGGCTATCAGGTGAGTCCGTTCGGACGGCAGAACTTCGCGAGCGTCGCGGTGCAGTAACAGCAGGAGCACGCCGCGCGTGCAAGGTTCGCGCGCGCATGGGTACCGAGCCGATTCGGCTTGCGCAGATGAAAAGGAAAACGCCTCGCAGATGATTTGCGAGGCGTTTTTTTCGTGCGCGTTTCTTCGCGCGCCAGGGACTTGCGTTACTTGCGATCCGCGACGATCTGGTCGAACGTGCCGCCGTCGGCGAAATGCGCGGCCTGGGCCTTCTGCCAGTTGCCGAACACCTGCTCGACCGTGAAGGTCTTGATCGGCTTGAACTCGTTGACGTGCTTCGCGAGCACACCGGCGTCGCGCGGGCGCAGATGGTGCTGGGCGATGATCTCCTGCGCGGCCGGCGAATACAGATAGTCGAGGTACGCCTGCGCAACCTTGCGCGTGCCGCGCTTGTCCACGACCTTGTCGACGACGGTCACCGGCGGCTCCGCGAGCAGACTCACCGAGGGATAAACTGCTTCGAAGTCCCTGGCACCTACACCCTGATCGATGAGCGCCACTTCGTTCTCGAACGTCACGAGCACGTCGCCGATGCCGCGCTGGGTGAACGTCGTCGTCGCGCCCCGGCCGCCCGCATCGAGCACCGGCACGTTCTTCAGCAGCGCGCGCTCGAAGTCGAGCGCCTGCGCGTCGCTCGCGCCCTGCTGCTTGCGATAGCCCCAGGCGGCCAGATACGCGTAGCGGCCGTTGCCCGACGTCTTCGGGTTGGCGATCACGACCTGCACGCCCGGCTTCGCGAGATCGCCCCAGTCCTTGATGTGCTTCGGATTGCCCTTGCGCACGAGGAAGACCATCGTCGTCGTATAGGGCGAGCTCGCGTCGGGCAGGCGCGCGCGCCAGTCCGCGGGCAGGAGATGGCCCTGCTGCGCGAGCAGATCGATATCGTTGGGCTGGTTCATCGTCACGACGTCGGCCTGCAGGCCTTGCAGCACCGAGAGCGCCTGCGCGCTCGACGCGCCGTGCGACTGCTTGATCGACACGCTTTCGCCGGTCCTCTTCTGATAGTCGGCGATGAAGCTCGCGTTGATGTCCTTGTACAGCTCGCGCGTCACATCGTATGAGACATTCAAGAGTGACGTATCGGCGTGCGCCGCTGCCGCGCTCAATGCGATGATGCCTGCGCCGAGCCAGCGCGCCGTGCGTCCCAAAACTGCCATGGTGATCCCCGTCTGTCGTTGAAAGGCTTCCCGGCCTGCTCACATGATTTCGTAAGCAAACCGAATGCTCGATTCTAGCGAGACGCGGCACACGCCTTATACCGATACGAGATTTGCTTTTCGGCTTTCGTGCTAAGCGTTTTCGCTACCGATGATGTGGGCGCCACCGTCGATGTGCACGGTGTTGCCGCTCGGGGCCCTTCAAAACCGCGAATCCGGTTGCGGTTTGGTGCGCAATCTTGTTCTTTTCGTACTCGATACAAAAAAGCGCGGAGGAAACCCTCCGCGCCTTCCCTGTTTCGTGTGCCTTCGTGCTTACTCGTCCGCGTCGCGCGTCGCGCGGCGGCGCGTGGCCGTCGTGCCCTCGGCCCGAGCGGGCACGGACTTGGGCGCGGACGCCGCGCGTGAACGGCGCGCCGACGTTTTCGCGGCAACCGGCGCCTTCCTGGCTTCAACCGCTTCCGTGGCCTTGGCCTTCGCACCGGCGCGCGCCGCCCGCATGGGCTTGACGGGCGCGGCGGCTTCGACACCCGCGGCAGCCCGCGCGCGGGACGCCTTCGCGCGCGCAGGGGCGGCTTCAGGCTCCGTTGCCGGTGCGGAAGCCTTGACGCGTGGTGCACCACCGCCGGCACCCGCCGTGCTGTCGCCGGCGCCCGTGGCACCACTGCCCCGCTCCGGCGACTCGCCGCCACCGACAGGCGGCAGCCCCGTCTTCTCGCTGCCCGGCTCGACACCCAGCGCACGCTGCACGTGCCGATAGCGCTCGCGCCGCTCGCCTTCCAGCGGTCCCGATACGGTCGCGATGCGGTACACGGCCGCCAGCAGCGCCCGGCGCGTCTTCATGTCGGGCACGATCTCGGGCAAGGCCTCGATCGCGGCCTGCGGGTCGAGCTGAACGATCGCGCCCTGGCGTCGCGCCGCTTCCTTCAATTCGGCGATGCTCGGCTGACGATCGCCGAGATACTCGCGCGCCAGCTCGCGCATGCGCTGGAACGGCCGATACTGCACCGTGTGCATTTCATCGACGATATACGCGGCAATGCGCATGAACGCATCGACGAGCGTGCCCTTCGCGAGATGCGCGCGTGCCGCGCGCAGCCGGTAGTGCGCAAGCTCCTTGCGCAGCGCCATGAGCGGCGGCGCGATCGGCTCGAGCGGCTGGTTCGGCGCGACGCCCACGCAGGCCTGCACCCACGGCGCGGTGTAGATGTTGAAGAACGCGCTTTCGACCCACGCATCGCGCGCATCGCGGTATGCGTCCCACGATGCCTCGATGCTCGCC
Organism: Paraburkholderia sp. JHI2823; assembly: GCF_038900695.1. NCBI lineage: Bacteria > Pseudomonadati > Pseudomonadota > Betaproteobacteria > Burkholderiales > Burkholderiaceae > Paraburkholderia > Paraburkholderia sp. JHI2823. Next base: position 399,735 of record NZ_JAYMRY010000002.1, read on the forward strand.
GACATCTGCTTCTCGAGCAGCGTGAACGGATTGTCCGGGGCGACGGGTCTGCGATGCTCGCGCACCGCCTCGGCGATCGCGGGCAGAAAGCCGAGCGCTGGGTTCGCATCGCTCATTACGCTACGCTCCACGCGTGCCGGATGCGACTCGCGCAGCACATGCGCGGTGAACGCATTGCTGGACGCGCGCACGAACGGCGAAACGAACAGGTCGTAGAGGCGCTGGTTGTTCTCCGCGATGCGGCGCACCACCTCGAAAGGCTGTTCGTCGTCGCGGCCGTCGTCGAGCGCGAGAATGTCTTCGATGGTGCGCACCTCGAAGCGGATCTCGTAGCGCCCTTCGAGCGCTTCGAGACGCGCGGCTTCCGGCGTCGAGTCGGTGATCTTTGCTTCGTAGAGGCCCGGCGGCAACACGTCGATCAGGTCGAGCGCCGAAAACAGTTCGGTATGCTCCTTGTTCGCCACGCTCGCCGAAACGAAGATGCCGAGGTGCCCCACCTTGTCGTGCAGGCAGTACACGATCACCTGTTCGTTCGCGACGATCTCGTCGACGCTCGCGTACAGGTCGGGAATCCAGTTGAGTGCCTGCTGCGGCGGCGTGATGTTGTCGCCCCACGAAGCCAGCACGATGATCGGCGTGCGGATGTTGCGCAGGTCCACCGGCGCGCGCGCGTTCTTCGCGTACACCTCGTTGCGCGTGAGGTGATTGCCGACGAAGAGGTTCTGCACGATCCAGTCGATCTCGGCGCGATTGAGCTGGAAATGGCCGCCCCACCAGCGCTCGAATTCGAGGAAGCGCTCGCGCTCGGCGTCGACGCGCGAATAGAGGTTGTAGAGCTTGCCCCAATACGTATTGGCGGGATTGAGGTTCTCGAAGTTCTGCACGAGATGCGCGCCGTCGAAGTGGCCGTCGCCGAGGTCCGCTGCGAGCGACGACATCCACGAGCCGCCCAGCATGCCGCCCGAGTAGCGCATGGGGTTCTTGCCGCGCACGCCGGCCCAGTACGAAAGCGGCGAGCCGGCCAGCATCAGCGGGCCGACCAGCCCGGGCGCGGAAGCTGCGAGCAGCGCCGCGGCCCAGCCGCCCTGGCAGTTGCCGATGATGAACGGCAGACCGTCCGACTCGGGATGCAGTTCGCGCACGCGTTGAATGAACACGGCTTCCGCCTGGGCGACCGACTGGATCGTCTGCGTTTCGCACGGCACCGGGAAGAAGGTCACGAAATAGCAGGGGTGGCCCTTGCGCAGCGCGATGCCCACTTCGCTGTCCATCTTGAACCCCGCGATGCCGGGACCGTGGCCCGCACGCGGATCGATCACGACGAACGGGCGCATGCGCGGGTCGGTGGGCGCGTCTTCAGCAGGCTTGATGCGCAGGAGTGCGTAATTGCAGGGATCCTCGAGTTCGCGGCCATCGACGATCACGTCATAGTCGAACGCGAGCACCGGCGGCATGCCCGCCTGCTCGTGCACGTAGGTCTGGTTGCCGCGCTCGCGCAGCGCGTCGAGAAACAGCACGCTGCGCTGCCAGGCGTCGTAGACGTAGTCATATAGCGGCTGCGCGACCGCAGGCGCGGTTTGCGCCGATCCGAATGCGCGGCTCACTGCCGACGTCACGGCCGAGGCCGCCTGGCTGAGCGCTGCGGGGGGCGAAGTGTCCTCGCGGGACGAGGCTGAGAGGGGCCAGAGGGGCGAGAGGGGAGCAAACGGCCAGGAAGACGTGCCCGATGCGAGCGTGGGCAGAAACGAAAAAGGCGACGTGAAAAGCAAAGACAGCGGCGAGGAGGGGGAAACTGCCACGAGACGAATCTCCTTTAAGGGGGGCGCATACCCGCCTCGCGGCAAGCCTGCGCCGGACTGGCGGGGCCACGGCTCTTTGCGCGACGCAGGCGCAGGCACTCATGCCCGAGACGTGCGGGGGTTCAGGCGCGGACCGCCCTCGGGAGGTCCGCTTTGCGGGCAAAGGCCGGCAAAAAACGCACGCGCGGCGCGCAAGCATGCTGGGCGCCTGACGGCCGCGAGAGATGAAAAGCGGAAGAGCGCCAGATCATGCTGCACTGCGGAATACCAAAAGTTAGGCGACGGACTGGCCGAAGTCAAGGCGCTGCCCGTCCCAATGGGCCGGACCCATGATGGCAACGCCCCGTGAACGAACCATGACAGGCGCGCCAGTCCGCCGCAATGCGCCGCGTGCGGATGCCTCGCCGGCCTCGCGTGCACCTGGGCGACTGCCTCTTGGACACTGGTCTACACTGGAAGCGCGTTGCGCGCCGCAGCATGAAGCGCAGGCGCGTGTCCTCAGGCTGTGGGCAGCTTTGCATGCGAGAGAGAAAGCCATGACGTCATCGCCCGACAAGTATTCGATCCTGCTCGCCCGTTGTGGCGGACTGGACCCCGTGCCTACCGCCGTGGCGCATCCCTGCGACGTCTCTTCGCTCACGGGCGCGCTCGACGCCGCGAACCTCGGCCTCATCGTGCCGATCCTCGTCGGCCCCGAGGCGAAGATCCGCGCCGTGGCCGAAGAAGCCGACCTGCGCCTCGACGGCATCGCCATCCTCGACGCCCCGCACAGCCACGCCGCCGCCGAACGCGCGGTGCTCGCCGTGCGCCAGGGCGAAGCCGAGCTGCTCATGAAAGGCAGCCTGCACAGCGACGAACTGCTCCATGAAGTCGCGCTCGGCGCCAACGGCCTGCGCACCGAACGCCGCCTTTCGCACGTGTTCGCGATGGACGTGCCCTCGTACCACAAACCGCTCTTCATCACCGACGCGGCCGTCAACATCTTCCCGAAGCTCGCCGACAAGGCCGACATCGTGCGCAACGCGATCGAGCTCGTGCAGGCGCTCGGCGTCGGCACGCCGAAGGTCGCGATTCTCGGCGCGATCGAGACGGTGTCCGAGAAGATGCCCTCCACCATCGACGCCGCCGCGCTCTGCAAGATGGCCGACCGCGGCCAGATCACGGGCGCCGTGCTCGACGGACCGCTCGCCTTCGATAACGCAATCAGCGCCGAGGCCGCGCGCATCAAGGGCATCACTTCGCCCGTGGCCGGCGACCCCGACATCCTGCTCGTGCCCGACCTCGAAGCGGGCAACATGCTCGCCAAGCAGCTCACCTTCCTCGCCGGCGCGGAAGCGGCCGGCATCGTCCTCGGGGCGCGGGTGCCGATCATCCTCACGAGCCGCGCCGACAGCGTGCGCTCGCGCATCGGCAGCTGCGCGATCGCGGTGCTCGTCGCGCACGCGCGGCGCGCGCGGAAAGCCACGGAGATCCTGTGAGCAGCGTTCCAGCCCAGCCGGCCGCGGACGGCCATGTCGTACTCGTCGTCAATGCGGGTTCATCGAGCATCAAGTGCTCGGTGTATCGCGTGATCGACGATCCGCGCGTCGAGGGTGGCTCTCGTGCGCTGCATGGCGCGGGCGGGCAGATCGAAGGGATCGGCGTCGCGCCGCGCGTGGTCGCGCACATGGCCGACGGCCGCCTGATCGTCGACGACAAGTTTCCCGTCGCCCAGGTCGCCGATCACGATGCTGCGTTTCGCCTCCTGCGCCTCGTGCTCGCCGTGGGCCTGCGCGACACGCCGCCCGCCGCAATCGGTCATCGCGTGGTGCACGGCGGCGCGCGCCATGCCGACGCCGTGCTCATCGACGACGACGTGATCCAGGAGCTCGATGCGCTCACGCCGCTCGCGCCCTTGCATCAGCCGCACAATCTCGCGGCCATCCGCGCGGTGCGCGAGGCCGCGCCCGAGCTGCCGCAGGTGGCATGCTTCGACACCGCGTTCCACGCGGGCAACGGCATCATGGCGCAACTCTTCGCGCTGCCGTACAGCTACTACGGCGAAGGCGTGCGCCGGTACGGCTTTCACGGCCTCTCGTACGAATACATCGCGAGGCACCTGCACCAGGTCGCGCCCGATATCGCAAGCGGACGCGTCGTCGTCGCGCATCTGGGGAACGGCGCGAGCCTGTGCGCGATGAAGGACGGCCAGAGCGTCGAGACGACCATGGGCCTCACCGCGCTCGACGGCCTGCCCATGGGCACGCGCTGCGGCGCGCTCGACGCGGGCGCGGTGCTCTGGATGATGGCGCGCGGCATGGATTACCACGCGATCGAGAAAGTGCTGTATCACGAGTCGGGCCTCAAGGGGCTCTCGGGCGTGAGCAGCGACATGCGCGAACTGCTGGCGAGCGACAGCGAGCGGGCGAAGCTCGCCATCGACTTCTATACGTATCGCATCGCCCAGGACGTGGGCAAGCTCGCCGTCGTGCTGGGCGGGCTCGATGGGCTCGTGTTCACGGGCGGCATCGGCGAACATGCCGCGCCCATCCGCGCGCAGGTGTGCGAGCGGCTCGCGCCGCTATTCGGCATTGCGCTCGACGCGCAACTCAACGAGGCGGGCAGCCGCGACGGCCACGAACGCGTGAGCACGCGCGATAGCCGCGTGCCGGTTTTTGCGATCCGCACCGATGAGGAAGGGATGATCGCGCTGCATACAGCGCGGTTGTTGCGCGAGGCGCTCAAGCGCTAGAAGCGCTAGCGTCCCGCAAGTTTCGCGCCCTGCCCTGCATCGACGAATGTTGGCGCGAACGCCGTTGGAGCCGGTGCGCAGGACCATCGCGATACGGTGAGCGTGGGACTGGCGACGAGGCCGTCGCGCGTGGCTGCAGCACCGTCCCCGGCAACCGCCTGGCCGACTTCGTCGAATGCCTCGTCGCGCAACCGCTGCGGCGCTGCGCCGTGCACCAGGGTATCGACGAAGTATTTCGCGCGCGGCCACGGACCGAAGCCTGCCGCCGTGTTGATGTGCCCTGCGTCGCCGAGATTGACGAAGGTGCTGCCCAATTGCTGCGCGAGCGTGCGGGCGCCTTCGAACGGCATCCACGGATCGGTTTCGCTGCCGATGAGGATGGACGGCACGCAAAGCCGCCGCGCCTCGAACGCGCCGGCAAAGCGGAACTTCTCGGGGCTCGCGGGCGCGACGAACAGCACGCCCGCGATATCGGCGCCCGCAGTCCCTTTACCGTCTCGAGCCCCGTTAGCACTCCCGCCGCTTTGGCTGAGCATGCCAGTCGACAGCGCATGCGCCGCCACGAGGCAGCCGAAGCTGTGGGCGGCCAGCAGGAACGGGCCACGCTCGCCGGCCAGCCGCCGCGCGAGCGCCACGCTCCAGACCGCGAGATCGGGGGCGTCCCAGTCGTCCTGCTCCACGCGCAGCGAGCGCGCGAACTGGCGTTCGAGCCAGGTCTGCCAGTGGGCGCCGTCGCTGCCGTGCAGGCCGGGCACGGTGACGAGGCGGGGCGGCCAACGCATTTGCGCGCACGAAAGCATGATTTTTTCCTCGCTGGATCACGGCGTGAATCGATTGTGGCCTGCGAGCCTTGCACGCCGAACCAATTTTTTTTGCTTAGCTTTTCGGCACCCTCCGCGCGGACCGGCGCCGGGCGCATCGCGCGCCACCGCCCCGCGATTCGCCCGGCGGCTGCGGGCCTGAAAAAGTAGAATGGTGCCCGTGCACGCGGCCGCATCGTGCCGCACCCGCTCCAGGAATCCCATGTCGCACGCCACGCGCCTCGATCAGCGTCCGCTGCTGCCGTTTCGTTCCGCGCTTCCTGCCGCGGAACTGGACCACACGCGCACGCCCGAGTCGCACGGCCGTTACCAGGGACAGGTCGACCCATCATGAAAATCATTTTCTGGTTCCCGCAAACCGACGCTTCCGCGTGGCTGCACGGCCTCGCGCACGCCCTGCCCGACGCCGAGCTGCGCGAGTGGCAGCCCGGCGACACCGCCCCCGCCGACTACGCGGTGGTCTGGCACCCGCCTCGCGAACTCTTCGGCGTGCCGGGACTGCGCGCCATCTTCAATCTGGGCGCGGGCGTCGACGCGATCCTCGCGCACGAGCGCGAGCGGCCTGGCACGCTGCCCGGCACCGCCATGCTCGTGCGGCTGGAAGATTCCGGCATGGGCCGGCAGATGAGCGAGTACGTGCAGCACGCCGTGCTGCGCTACCTGCGCCGCTTCGACGACTATGCGCTTGCGCAAGCGCACCGCGAATGGCACGTGCTTGCGCCGCATCCGCACGAAACGTTCACCGTTGGCGTGCTCGGCCTTGGCGTGCTGGGCGCGCAGGTCGCGCACGCGGTGGCCTCGCTCGGCGTGCCGGTGCGCGGCTTTTCGCGTAGCGCGAAGACGATCGAGGGCATCGAGACGTTCTCGGGCGAGCTGCACGGGCCGCAATTCGACGCCTTCCTCGATGGCGTGAAGGTGCTCGTGAACCTGCTGCCCGCCACGCCCGACACGGAAGGCGTGCTCAACGCGCGCACGTTCAGCAGGCTACCGCGCGGCGCGTACGTCGTGAACGTGGCGCGCGGCACGCATCTCGCCGAACAGGATCTGCTCGATGCCCTGGCCGACGGCACGCTCGCGGCGGCGACGCTCGACGTGTTCCGCGAAGAGCCGCTGCCGCCCGATCATCCGTTCTGGCGCGAGCCGCGCATCACGATCACGCCGCACAGCTCGGCGCTCACCTTGCGCGACGAAGCGATCTCGCAGGTCGCCGACAAGATCGGCGCACTCGCACGCGGCGAGACGGTGAGCGGCGTCGTCCATGTCGGGCGCGGCTATTGAGCCTGGCGAAGCATTCCGAATACAAGCTGGAGACAAAAGATGACACTCCCCACCGCAGTCAAGATCGTCGAAGTCGGCCCGCGCGACGGCCTGCAGAACGAGAAGGAATTCGTTTCCACCGCGACGAAGATCGAACTCGTCAACCGGCTAACGGCCGCTGGCTTTCCGAACATCGAGGCCGCCTCGTTCGTCTCGCCCAAATGGGTTCCGCAGATGGCCGATGGCGCCGAGGTCATGGCCGGCATCGAGCGCCGCGAAGGCACGATCTATTCGGTCCTCACGCCCAACCTGCGCGGCTTCGAAGGTGCGCTCGCCGCGCGCGCGGACGAGATCGTGATCTTCGGCGCGGCGAGCGAAGCGTTTTCGCAGAAGAACATCAACTGCTCGATCGCGGAAAGCATCGAGCGCTTCGTGCCGGTCGCACAGGCCGCGAAAGAACACGGCATCCGCATTCGCGGCAGCGTGTCGTGCTCGCTCGGCTGCCCGTACCAGGGCGAGGTGCCGGTGGCTTCGGTCGTCGACGTGGTGGAGCGCTTCGCCGCGCTCGGGTGCGACGAGATCGATATCGCCGACACCATCGGCGTGGGCACCGCGAAGCGCGTGCACGAAGTGTTCGAAGCGGTGACGCGGGTGTTCCCGCGTGAGCGCCTCTCGGGCCATTTCCACGACACCTACGGCCAGGCGCTCGCCAACATTTACGCCGCGCTCGAAGAAGGCATCGCCATTTTCCACGCGTCCGTGGCGGGCCTCGGCGGCTGTCCGTATGCGAAGGGCGCCACGGGCAACGTCGCGACCGAAGACGTGCTGTACCTCATGAACGGCCTTGGCATCGATACGGGCATCGACCTGAACCAGGTCGTCGCGGCGGGCGACTTCATCTCGAACGCCATCGGCCGCCCGAACGTTTCGCGCGCGGGCAAGGCGCTGCTCGCGAAGGCGCGCGGCGCAGCCGCCTGCGCCTGATGCATCGACTAGTTGAATCGCAGTACGAAGGAAATGAACGCATGATGCAAACCTCCGAAAACCTCGATGCCCTGCCCGAATCCGCGCGCCGGGTCGCCCTGATGCTGCGCGAGCGCGGCCATGCCAAGCCGGTCGTGATGCTGCCCGAAACGGGCAAGACTTCGGCGGAAGCGGCCGCGGGTCTTGACTGTGAAGTCGCGCAGATCGCCAAGTCGATCCTGTTCCGCCGCCGCGAAGACGACGCGCCGGTGCTCGTGATCGCGAGCGGCGCGAATCGCGTGGACGAAAAGAAAGTGGCCGCGCACGTAGGCGAAGTCGGCCGAGCCGACGCGAAGTTCGTGCGCGAAAAGACGGGCTACGCGATTGGCGGCGTCTGTCCGATCGGGCACGCCACGACACCCGTCACGCTCATCGACGCCGACCTGTTCGAACTGGAAAGCCTGTGGGCGGCGGCGGGCCATCCGCATGCGGTGTTCAATCTCTCTCCGCAAGAGCTTGCCGTGTTGACGGGCGCGCCGGTGGTGGACGTCGCGCTGCGCAGTGAATAACGGCGCAATGAACGGCGAGAACGTACGCAAGGACATGGCCGCGAATCAGGACACCGGGACGCCGACGCCTTCGCCATGCATCAACATCTGCCGCATGCACGAGGCGAGCGGTCTGTGCGAAGGCTGCCTGCGCACCCTCGACGAAATCGCCTCCTGGTCCACGTTCGACGAAGCAGCGAAACGCGCCGTCTGGGACGCGATCGAGATGCGCCACGCCGAATGGCTCGAAAAACGCATCGAGTCGCACGAAGCATCGCAAGCACGGACCGGGGGAGAGGAACAATGAATGCGCCCGCCCGTGTCGTGACGATTGGCGAGACGTTTCGCTCGACGCTCGAACTCACGCCCGAGTCGGTCAAATCGTTCGGACTGCTCGTGAACGACCTGAACCCGTTGCACCACGACGAAGCCTATGCGGCGCAAAGCCGCTTTGGCGGCCTGATCGCCTCGGGCACGCAGCCCACCGCGCATTTCATGGCGCTGCTCGCCACGCACTTTTCGCAGTACGCGCAGCCGCTCGGGCTCGAGTTCGACATGAAGCTCAAACGCGCCGCGCACGCGACCGACACGCTCACGTTCGAATGGCGCGTCGAGGAAGCCTGGTGGAAGCCGAGCCTGCACGGCGACCTCGTGAAGCTCGCGGGCGAGGCCGTGAACCAGAAAGGCGAGACGCTCATGGTCGGCCGCGCGACGATTCTCGTCGTGCCCCGGCCCGAGCACGCGAAGGCATGAGCGCGGCGCCCGCACTTCCGGCATCGATGCGCGTATTCGAGCGCGGCTGGCTTTCGTCGAACAACGTGCTGCTCGTCGACGAGGCGCGCACCGCGCTCGTCGATACCGGCTACGCCACGCACGCCGGGCAGACCCTTGCGCTCGTGCGTCATGCGCTGGGCCCGCGGGCGCTCGATGTCGTCGTCAACACGCACCTGCATTCCGACCATTGCGGCGGCAACGCCCGCTTGCAGGCGCACTGGCCCTGCGCCACGCTGATCCCTGCCGCGAGCGCAGCCACTGTGCGCGACTGGGACGAAGCGCGCCTCAGCTTTCTCGCGACCGGGCAGACCTGCGAGCGATTCGCGTTCACGGGCACGCTCGCGGCGGGCGACCGCCTCGCGCTCGGCGGCTTCGAGTGGGAGGTGATCGGCGCGCCTGGGCACGACCCCGACTCGGTGATGCTCTACGCGAGCGCGCCGCGCGTGCTCATCAGCGCGGACGCGCTGTGGGAGCATGGCTTCGGTGTGATTTTTCCCGAACTCGACGGCGAAAGCGGCTTCGCCGAGCAGCAAGCGGTGCTCGAAGCCATTGCGAAGCTCGACGTGCGCACGGTGATCCCCGGGCACGGCAAGCCGTTCACGAATGTCGAGGCGGCGCTGGAGCGCGCGTTCTCGCGCCTCGCCTGGTTGCGCGCCGAGCCGGCGCGCAACGCGAAGAACGCGCTGAAGGTGCTGATCGTCTTCAAGCTGCTGGAAGTGCGCGCGATGCGCTTCGATTCGCTCGTGGCGATGCTCGAAAGCGCGGCGTCCATGCGCGCCGCCGCGCAGCGGCTAGCCCCGCGCGCCGCCTGGCCCGGGTTGCTGCGTGAATTGACGGGTGAACTGGCGAAGAGCGGCGCGCTCGTCGTGAATGGCGAGCACCTCGAAGCGCCGGCGGCGGCAGTCTAGCCGCGCGCGCCGGAAAGCCATAAAAAAACGCTCGTCCGTTTCCGGACGAGCGTTGGAATTAGCTCTGACGTGATCAAACTGTCGAAGGCATGATACTCGCGCCATCATCGGCGAAGCATCGGTGATTTCCCTAAAAATGACCAACGAACGCAGGCAAAGGCGCCCGGTTAATCTGGAATCCGAATCAATTTCAATAGCCGAGCTTCAACCGTAGCAGCTCGAAGAGATGCGAGCACAAGTAAAGTCCGAGCCCGATCGCCCCGCCGATCACCGTGCCGTTCACGCGAATCTCCTGCAGGTCCTTGCCGATTTTCAGCTCGATGAGCCGCGCGGTCTCGCGCGTGTCCCAATTCTTGACCGTGTCGCGAATGTGATGCGTGAGGTAGCGCGCGAAGTCGGGCGCCATTGCGCGCGCGGCATCTTCGAGGTGGGCGTTGATCGAGGCGCGCAGGTCGGCGTCGGCGGCCAGCGTCCCGCCTAGCCAGCGGCCCATTGCGGCCACCTTCGCGTGCAGCTCGGAGTCCTCGCGCGCGAGATCGTCGCGCAGCCACGTGCGCAGGCTGTCCCACAGTGCGCGCGTGTAGTCGTTGAGCGCGCTGCCTTCGCGCAGGCTCGCCTTCAGCTCCTCGCCCTTGCGCAGGAAGGCCGGATCGCTCTTCAGCTGCACGATCAGCTTTTCCACGACCTCGTCGAACTTCCGGCGCAGATGATGCTCGCGATCCTCGGCCACCTGCAGCAGCAGCCGGTTCACCGAGCTCTCCATCACGCGCGCGCCGCTCTCGCCGATCCACTCGGAAGGCAGGAACTTCTCGCTGATCGGAAACTCGCCCTTCAGGCCATCCACGATGCGCCCCGCCACGAACGCGCGCGTGCCCTCCTCGCGCAGCAGCGCGCCGACCTGGTCGAGCAACCGGTCGAGCAGTTCCTGGTGGCGGCCGTCTTTGGTGAGCGTGTCGAGCAGCGCGCCGGCGGACTTCGAGAGATCGACCCGGTCGAGCGCCGCGTAGAGGCCGTCGCGGATGAAGTTCTGGATGCGCGTGTCGTCGGTGAGGCCGAGCACGCCCGACATCATGCGCACCGCGTAGCCGCCGAGACGCTCTGCGTTCCGAGGCGCGATGAGCCACGTGGAAAGCCGTTGCACCGGATCGTGGCGGCGTATCAGGGCGACGAGCGAGCCCACATCGAGAAACTTGTCGCGCACGAAACCGGCGAGTTCGTCGGCAATGCGGTCCTTGTTGCGCGGGATCACCCCCGTGCGTGCCGAAACGAAGGGAATCGGCACGCGGCGGAACAGCGCGACCACGGCGAACCAGTCGGCCAGCGCGCCGACCATGGCGGCTTCGCTCACGGCCTTCACGCCGTCGATCACGATGCCGGGCGGGGAAAGCGCCGTGCCGACGAAAACGAGCGCCGCGCCGAGCAGCAACCGCAGCGCGCGGCGTTTGGCGCGCGCGAGCTCCGCTTCGTCGTGGCTGGCGTGAGGGTGTGTCATGCGGGGTAAAGGTCGCAGGTTCGAACCGCGACATTATGCGGCCGTAGCCGCCAGAGGCATGCGCCCGCGCCCAGCACACGCCCGCTGCGCGCGAGCGGCGCTCGACGACACGCCTCAGGCCGAACGCGCGCCGCGCCGCTGCGGCACGATCCGCCAGCCGAGGTTCACGCCCGCCGCCGCGATCAGAATGAGCGCGGCCCCCACCACCTGGATCCACGCGAGGCGCTGGCCGAACGCGAACCAGTCCACGAGGATCGCGACCACGGGATAGATGAACGAGAGCGCGCCCGTCATCGCCGTGGGCAGCTTCTGGATGGCGCCGTAGAGGAGCACGTACATGATGCCCGTATGCACGACGCCGAGCGTGACGAGTTGCGCCCAGTGCAGCGGCGTGGCGGGCAGCGTGCCGTAGCGGATGAACGGCGCGAGCGCGAGCGCGCCGAAGGCGAGCTGCACGAGCGCGATGAGGTGCGGCGGCGTGCCCTTGAGGTGGCGCGTGATGATCGACGAGATCGCATAGAGAAACGCCGCGCCCGCGGCGCACGCCACGCCTTGCAGATACTCGCCGGGCACCGCCAGCACGGCGGGCTGCACCTCGACCACGCACACGAGCCCGGCGAAGGCGAGCGCGAGCCAGGCGACGGTCGACGCGCTCACGCGCTCGCGCAGGACGAGCGCGCCGAGGCCGACGAGCATGAACGGCTGGGTGTTGTAGACAGCCGTGGCCATGGAGATCGAAGCGCGCGAATAGGCGGCGAACAGCAGCACCCAGTTCGCGACGATCGCCGCGCCGCCCAGCACGGCGAGCGCCAGCGTGCGCGGCGGCAGGTGCTTGCGGCGCAGGAGGCCGAGCGCCGCGCACACGAGCGCGAGCGTCGCGCCGCCCAGCACGCAGCGCAAAAACGCGATGTTGATCGGGGCCTGCCGCGAGGCGACCACGAGCCAGCCGATGGTGCCGGACATCAGCATCGCAACGATCATTTCGGCGGCGCCGCGGCGAATTTCAGGGGTGGTGGAAGCCATGCGATTGCATCCTCGTTGTGGCCGCTAACGCGCGTGCGGCCCATCTCATCTGCAAGCCAGTTTATCGGCTGCCATGCGAGGAATACAGGGCTAAACTTAGGCCGGAGACAACATTTGCCTTCGATTGAAAGGCCAACCTGGCGAGGCACCCGCACAATCATGAACCGACGCACCCCAGCGCCGCCCACCGCGGCCCCGCTCGACGACATCGACCGCATGCTGCTCGCGGCGCTCGCCGAGGACGCCCGCGCGAGCGTGGCGGACCTCGCAAAGCACATCGGGCTTTCGGCGCCGAGCACCTCCGAGAGGCTGCGCCGGCTCGAAGCGCAGGGGGTGATCGGCGGCTATACGGTGCAGATCGATCCGCGCGCGCTGGGCTATACGCTGCAGGCGATCGTGCGCGTAAAGCCGCTGCCCGGACAGTTGCATCTGGTGGAGGAAGTGCTGCGGCGCATTCCCGAGTTCGTCGAGTGCGACAAGGTCACCGGCGACGATTGCTTCATCGCCCGGCTCTATCTGCATTCGATCGAACAGCTCGACGAGATCCTCGCGAAAGTCACCGAGCGCGCCGAAACCAGCACGGCCATCGTCAAGTCGACGCCGGTGCCGCGCCGCCTGCCGCCGCTCGGCTGAAATCAGCGCGCGGCCCGCCAGCGCATGCGCGGGCCTGCGCAGCCACTCATGGCTCCGTGGTTTCGAAGAACGCCAGCATCTCCGCGACGAGCGCCTCGCTCGCTTCCTCGGGAATGTAGTGGCCGCACGGCAGCGCGCGCCCGCTCACGTCGCGCGCCACCTTGCGCCACTCGGCAAGCGGGTCGAAGCAGCGCTCGATCACGCCCTCTGCGCCCCACAGCACGCGCAGCGGGCACGCGACCTTGTTGCCGCGCTCCAGATCGGCACGGTCGTGCTCGAGGTCGATGGTCGCCGCGGCGCGGTAGTCCTCGCACATCGCGTGCACGGCTCCCGGCTGCCGCAGCGCCGCGCGGTAGGCGTCGAGCGCCGGCGGCGCGAACGGCGCGAGACCCGCGTGACGGCTGCCCATCACCCGCTCGATATAGACGTCGGGGTTCGCCCCGATGAGCGTTTCCGGCAGCGGCTCGGGCTGGATCAGGAAGAACCAGTGGAAATAGAGCGTGGCGAACTCGCGGTCGGTTTGCTCGTACATGGCGAGTGTGGGCGCAATGTCGAGCAGCATGAGCCGCTCGACGGCAGCAGGAAAGTCGATCGCCATGCGGTGAGCGACGCGCGCGCCGCGGTCGTGCGCGCACACGAGGAAGCGCTCGTGGCCGAAATGGCGCATGACCTCGACCTGATCGGCCGCCATCGCGCGCTTCGAATAGGCGGCGTGCGTGCCGTCGCTGGGCGGTTTCGACGACGCGCCATAGCCGCGCAGGTCCGTCGCGAAGACCGTGAAGTGCTGCGCGAGCGCCGAGGCGCAGCGGTGCCAGATCATGTGCGTCTGCGGATGACCGTGCAGCAGCAACAGCGGCGGCCCGTCGCCGCCCTTCACGCCGCAGATGTCAACGCCGGTCGCGGTACGCACGGTGAAAGGCTCGAATCCGTCGAAGGGCATGGGGTCGTCTCTTGTATATGTTGGTCCCCGATGATTGTATGAGGCGAGCGCGGATCCAAAATGCGCGTTGGGTCCCACAGCAGTAGAAACCGAATACTCCCTCGAATCCAGCCCGTGGGATGCCCGAACGACGCCACGCCTATAATCGAACGACCGTTTACAACAATCGCACCCCGTCGCAAGCGCCGGCACGGCTGAACCGTCTCAGCCAGATCGCGCTTCGTCAGCCGCGCCGCAGTCGCGTATATCCGCCCCGCCGTTCACCCGAGCGCCGCAAGGAGGCCTCCGACATGGCATTGCCCACCGTCCTGCAAAACCTCTCGCTGCCCGTCGTGGGCTCGCCGATGTTCATCGTGAGCTACCCGGCGCTGGTGCTCGCGCAGTGCAAGGCGGGCATCGTCGGATCGTTCCCGGCGCTCAACGCCCGCCCCGCCGATTTGCTGGGCGAATGGCTCACGCAGATCCAGGCCGAACTCGCCGCGCACAAGGCCGCGAACCCAGAGGCCGTCATCGGGCCGATCGCCGTGAACCAGATCGTGCATCAGTCGAATGCGCGGCTCGAGCACGACGTGCGCGTGTGCGTCGAGCATCAGGTGCCGATCTTCATCACGAGCCTGCGGGCACCTCCGAGGGAACTGCTCGACGCCGTGCACGGCTACGGCGGCATCGTGCTGCATGACGTCATCAATCTGCGCCATGCGGCGAAGGCGCTCGAAGCGGGCGTGGACGGGCTGATCCTCGTGGCTGCGGGCGCGGGCGGCCATGCGGGCACGACCTCGCCGTTCGCGCTCGTGGGCGAAGTGCGGCGCCTCTTCGACGGGCCGCTCGTGCTGTCGGGCGCGATCGCCAACGGCGGCTCGATCCTCGCCGCCCAGGCCATGGGCGCGGACCTCGCGTACATGGGCACGCGCTTCATCGCGACGAAGGAGGCGCATGCCGCGGACGCCTACAAGCACGCGATCCTCGGAGCGAAGGCCGCCGACATCATCTACACGAACCTCTTCACGGGCGTGCACGGCAACTACCTCCGCGAGAGCATCGTGAACGCCGGGCTCGATCCCGATGCGCTGCCCGAGTCGGATAAATCGAAGATGGATTTCGGCGCGGGCACCTCGAAAGCAAAGGCCTGGAAGGACGTATGGGGCGCGGGCCAGGCCGTGGGCCTGATGGACGACGTACCCTCGGTGGCCGAACTCGTCGGGCGCCTCAGGCTCGAGTACGACGAGACGAAGGCGCGGCTGGGCATCGGCCGCTGAGCGTCGACCAGGCGACTTTCAACCTTGACTGTTGTCGATTCATCGGGCGTCGGCCCTGAATGCCGCGGCGCGGATCGCCTCCACGCCCGGCCATAGCTCGCGCTCCGAAAAACGGGCGGCGAGGAAATCGACGAACGAGCGCACCTTCGCAGAAAGATGGCGGCGGCTCGCGTACACGGCGTAGATGGGCAGTTCGCGCGGCGGCAAGGCATCGACGAGCAGCGGCACGAGCCGGCCTTCGGCGATGTCGTCGCCCACCACCTCGGTGCCGAGCATCGACAGGCCGCCGCCTTGCAGCACCACCACGCGCAGCGCTTCGAGGTGGTTGACGATGAGGTTGCCGCCCGGCTTGGGCTTCACGCCCGCGGCCCCGGCGCCTTCCGCGAACGGCGATAGTTCCTGCGCCGAAGCGCCCGCGTAATGCACGAAGTTGTGGCGCGCGAGATCGGCCACGTCCTTCGGCGCACCGTGACGGCGGAGGTACTCGGGGGAGGCGCACAGCACGATATGCGCGGTGGCGAGCGGCCGCGCGATCAGCGAAGACGATTTGAGCCCCGAAGGCGCGGCGCGGATCGCCACGTCGAAGCCTTCGTCGATCAACTCCACCACGCGGTCGGAGAGCGTGATGTCGACGGTCACCTGGGCGAATGCCGCGGCGTAGTCGGCGACCGCGCTCATCACATGACGCAACCCGAACGCCGTGAGCGACGACACGCGCAGCCGTCCCTGGGGCACGACGCTCGCGGCGCCCACGGCCTGGCCCGCCTCGTCGAGTTCGGTGAGCGCCTGGGCCACGCGCTCGTAATACTCGCGCCCCGCCTCGGTGGGCGCCACGCGCCGCGTGGTGCGGTTCAACAGACGCGCGCCAAGCTGCTGCTCCAGATGCATCACATGCTTGCTCGCCATCGCGGCGGACATGCTCAAGCGCTCGGCCGCCGCGACGAAGCTGCCCGCCTCCACCACCTGGCGGAACACTTTCATGCTGACGAGGGTATCCATCGCGCGGCCTTCACTTCGAACGTAAACAGACAGGAATCAATGGCCGCTATTGTGCGCGCTTTATCAAATGCTGGTGTTCAACGCACAGACGCGCGCCGGGCATCGAATCGCACTGAGCGGCCCCGAAAGCAAAAACCCCACACTGCGAGCAGCGCGGGGTTTTTGCATCGACCGTCGACTTTTCTGGCGGCGCGGATCAGAACTTCGCGCGCATGCCCACGCCGTAGGTCTGGCCGCTCGACATGTTGTCGAAGTGGTCGTACATGTAAGCGGCGTAGACGTCGGTGCGCTTGGAGAGCGGATAGTCGTAGCCGATGGCCGCCGTCTGGCGCGTCTGGTTCAGGCCGCCGCCATTGCGCGAGTACGCGTACGAAGCCATGACCGTGCCCGGACCGACTGGCGCGGTTACACCGCCCTGCGCGGTGTTGACGTGCCAGCTGCCCACATGCTGCCAGTTCGCCGTGTACATGTACTGGCCGAAGAACTTCACGTACTTGAGGTCGTACGAGAGGCCGACCTGCGCCACGCCCTGGCTCTTCAGGCCGATGATCGTCGTGTCGCCGCTCACGATGCTGCCGATGTCGCCCGGCGTGTTGTTGAAGTTCACGTACTGATAGACGGCCGTGGCCGCGAACGGGCCGTGGAAGTACAGACCTTGCACGCTCCACTTCTTCGAGCCGTTCTGGCCCGCCTGGTTGCCGAACGCGTACATCGCCGAGCCCGAGAGGCCGTTGAAGTCGGGCGTCGAATACTGCACGGCGTTGTTCCAGCCCGAGTCGCCCACCACGCCCTGATCGGTCGTGTAGGTCGGGAACGTCGAGAGGCCGAGGTACACGTGGTACACCATCGGCGAGAAGGTGTACGAATCGATGAACGGGTTGAAGAGAATCGTCGAGACGAACAGTTGCGTCGTGAGGCGCCCCGCCGTGACGGTGCCGTACGGCGATTCGAGGCCGACATACGCGTTGCGCGCGAAGAACGTGTCGCCGGCGAAGCGGCCGTACTGGCCGTTTTGCGCTCGGAAGAAGCTTTCGAGCGTGAAGATCGCCTTGTAGCCGCCGCCCAGATCCTCGGAACCCTTCATCCCCCAATACGACGTGGACATGCCGCCGCCACTCACGTTCCAGGCCGTCTGGCCGCCCGGAAATTTCGTCGCCCCAACCCACTCGTCGACCTGCCCGTAAAGCTGGACGCTCGATTGCGCGAACGCCGACGACGACGTGGCGGCAGCGAGTACGGCGGCGAGCGCGCTCGCCTTCAGGGTGGTTCGCAGCGCGTGGCTGACCGTTGTATTCATGGGTTCTCCAGTCTTTGTCAAAAAAATCGGCGGCTGAGGCGTTCGCGCGGGGCTTTGTTTTTTTTCGGGGTTCGCAGGAATGGCCGTCTTGGCGGATCCCATCTTTGCGGACCATTTTTCCGGTCAAAAATAAGCGCTGTTATCGCCGGTATACGAGGCGGATTAGTTTCCCGTTGGCGAGCCAGGCTTCGTCCCGCTTTTGCCGCTTCGGGGGATGGCTTGCACTGCGCCGCACCACTCCTCAGCGTTTCCCGAGACCCCGTACGCAGCGGGGCGTTCGCGCGTCTAGCGGAGCCCAAAATGACGCACCGCAAAAACGAAAACGAGATTTGAGACGAAAGGCTTCCCGGTGACGAGGGATTTGCAAAAAGGTGTGGTATCCACGCGTCAGTTTTCACTGCGCGCTGAACGGAATTTTTTGGACGTGTTTCGACAGGTCAGTGCCTGGAGCACTCGAAACGGAGGGGCAACGTCGGGGAGGAAAAAACGGAAAGCAGCCGCGAGACGGCGCGCTCAGTTCCGGTACGGCGAGGGCATGGGCGGGCGAGGAACCTCGCCGCCGTTGCGTTGGAAAGGACGGAACATGCCGCCGCGCTCCTCGTTGTAGCGGGCGACATCTTCGCGAATCGAACCTGCGCGCACCGGTGAATCGGCCGGCGGATGCGGCACCGGGCGCGTCTCCGCGCTGACCGGCGTAATGGGATTGCGACGGGGATCGCCGCGATAGCCGCCGTAGTCGCCCCCGAACGGCGTGCCGTAGCTATACGTGCGATGCGGCGCCTGTTGCTGGACCTGCCCTTGCCACTGGTTCGGCGCACGGCCGCCAGCGCGATCGTGCCGGCCGCCCTGCTCCGCTACGCGCATGGGGGAAGGCCCATAGCCCGCGGCAGCATGGCCGAAGCCGGGTGCCGGCTGGCCGCCGTACACCGCGCTACGGTAACCGCCGCCCCACGCCGTACCGCCGCGATATGCGGGTGCCGGAGACATGGTGCGAACGGACATCGATGGCAGGCTCTGCGCGCGTGCAAAGCCGCCGCCGCCATGCCCCGCAAAACCGGGCTGCGCATGGGCGAGCGCAAAGAGGGCCGCCAACCCGGCCCCCAAGACCCACTGTCCCAGTTTCGACAACCCTGCGCGCATTGTGACGTTTCACCTGCCCGACGATTTCCTCATGGCAACCCGCCGTTCGGGCCATGGCGGGCCAGTCCCGGGAAGCCCACCGCACCGCGCGTAACGATTGCCGTCGCAACGGTTCGAACTTCCCATTGACGGTAATTTATGGGCGTGCCCTATGGGTGTCGAGCCAAAAGATGTTATGCCGCCCGAAGGGTTGTAACACCATGTTACTGAAGGGATTTCTTGCCTCCCCGGCGGCCTCCGAAGGCCGCCGGACAAGGCTTTCCGGGCGCGTGCGATCAAGGGGCGAGCCAAGCCGTTCCCACGTCGGAACATATGAAGAATGGGGGGACTCCTGAAGACTTTTTCGTCGCGGGAACACGCCTCGCGCGTCGACGAGTCAGGCTTCAGAAATGGCGCTTCAAGAACCCTTCAAAGGGTCGATACATGCCGAACAGTCATTAATCAATGCCTCAAATGAATTTGCTTTTTCAATCGGCTTGCGCCGACAATAGATGCCCCGATTACCCGTTGCGAGCACATCGATTCCGCGCGCAGCGAGGCGCCCAGGCACGCACTTGAGATTGTCCGATGGCACGTCCGAAATTCCTGCCCGATAACTTCACCCTCTGCCTCGTCGGCACGGTGATTCTTGCGAGCCTGTTCCCGGTGCACGGCCAGGCCGCCACCGGTTTCAACTGGCTCACCAACGTGGCCGTCGGACTGTTGTTCTTCCTGCACGGCGCCAAGCTTTCACGGGAGGCGATCATCGCCGGCGCGACGCACTGGCGGCTGCACCTCGTCGTTCTCCTCAGCACGTTCGTGGTCTTTCCGCTGCTGGGCCTCGCGCTCAAGCCGGTGCTTTCGCCGCTCGTCACACCGGCGCTCTACGCCGGCGTGCTGTTCCTCTGCACGCTGCCTTCCACGGTGCAGTCGTCCATCGCGTTCACGTCGATCGCGCGCGGCAATGTGCCCGCCGCCGTTTGCAGCGCTTCCGCGTCCAGCCTGATCGGCATCTTCGTCACGCCCGCGCTCGTGAGCCTCATCGTCACGAACCAGAGCGCGAGCGGCGGCTCGGCGTGGCACACCGTATGGAACATCGTCCTGCAACTGCTCGTGCCGTTCGTGGCCGGCCAACTGCTGCGCCCGGTGATCGGCCGCTGGATCGAGCGCAACAAGGGCGTACTCAGGTTCGTCGATCAGGGCTCGATCCTGCTGGTGGTGTTCGGCGCGTTTGCCGAGGCCGTCAACGAAGGGCTCTGGCATCACATTCCGCTCACCGCGCTCGGCGGCCTGCTCGTGGTGAATGCCGTGCTGCTCGCGCTCGCGCTCGGCATCACGATGTTCACGAGCAAGAAGCTCGGCTTCTCGCGCGCCGACCAGATCACCATCATTTTCTGCGGCTCGAAGAAGAGTCTCGCGGCCGGCGTGCCGATGGCGAAGGTGATCTTCGCGTCGAATGCCGTGGGCGCGGTCGTGCTGCCGCTCATGCTGTTCCATCAGATCCAGCTCATGGTGTGCGCGGCGCTCGCGCAGCGCTGGGGCGCTCGCGACATGCGCGCCGAACGCGCCGCCAGCGCGGGCGACGAGTCGCGCGCCGGGGCCAGCGAGCGCACCGCGACGGCTGTCCGCCGCTGAGCTTCGTTCGTCGATGCGCCGGGCGGGCCGCCAAAGGCCGCTGGGCGCCGTTGTGCCGTTGTGCCGTTGTGCCATTGTGCCGTTGTGCCGTTGTGCCGTTGTGCCGTTGTGCCGTTGTGCCGTTGTGCCGTTGTGCCGTTGTGCCGTTGTGCCGTTGTGCCGTTGTGCCGTTGTGCCGTTGTGCCGTTGTGCCGTTGTGCCGTTGTGCC